>DATAVW010000046.1:0-20309 GCA_036267515.1 Rhizomicrobium sp. | reverse complement strand
CGTAATCGTGATCGTCGATGGTCGGGCGCATCTTGATTTCCTTGAGCTCGATCACCTTCTGCTTCTTGCGCGCCTCGGCCTGCTTTTTCTGCTGTTCGTATTTGAACTTGCCGAAATCCATCAGCTTGACGACGGGAGGCTGCGCTTCCGGTGAAACTTCGACCAGATCGAAGCCTTTCTCCTCCGCGATGGCGCGGCCCTCGTCGATGCCAATCTCACCGTATTTGTGCCCGTCATCGCCGATGAGAAGAATGGTGCGGGCGCGGATGTCTTCATTGATGCGCGGCCCGTCCTTGGCCGGAGCCGGCGCGGGCATCTGGAAACGTCGTGGGGGTATGGCTCTCTCCTTTTGGTTCGCTCAAACGCCATCGCGTTCCGCGGGGTTCCTCACCTGCCTCGCGAAACGTGTTTCGGTCATGGGCGTGGCGAGATTCTCCGTATGCGAAGGCGCAGGAGCTGTTTCAGCTTTGCGCGAAGCGGGAAGAAATGCCCTCCCGATTCCGCTTAAGAATAAGGTCCGCCCCGCAATTCGCAAGGGTTTTTTGAGATCAGCGGCCCACCAGTTGTTGCAACTGTGCCGGATAGCGCTCGCCGTGGATGGCGATTTGTGACAACGCCGTGTCGATCTGGTGCAGGTCTTCCGCTGTCAGTTCGATGTCCGCGGCGCCGATGTTTTCCTTCAGCCGATGAAGCTTGGTGGTGCCGGGAATGGGAACGATCCACGGCTTCTGCGCCAACAGCCACGCCAGCGCGATCTGTGCCGGGGTCGCCTGCTTCTCCGCGGCGAGTTCGCTCAACCGATCGACCAGCGCCTGATTGGCTTTTCGTGCTTCCGGTGAGAAGCGCGGCACGATGTTGCGAAAATCGTTCTTGTCGAATTCGGTGTTCGCGTTGATTGCGCCGGTGAGAAAGCCTTTGCCGAGCGGACTGAACGGCACGAAGCCGATACCGAGCTCCTCCACCAGCGGCAGAATTTCCTTTTCCGGGTCGCGCCACCACAGCGAGTATTCGCTTTGCAGCGCCGTGACCGGCTGCACCGCGTGCGCGCGGCGGATCGACTGCGCGCCAGCTTCCGACAATCCGAAATGTTTCACCTTCCCCGCGGCAATGAGGGCCTTCACCGTGCCGGCGACGTCCTCCATCGGCACGTTGGGATCGACTCGGTGCTGATAGAAAAGATCGATGCGGTCGGTGTTGAGGCGCTTGAGCGAAGCATCCGCCACTTCGCGGATGCGCTCGGGGCGGCTATCGACGCCTGCCCGCGCATTTCCATTTTTGAACCCGAACTTGGTGGCGATCACCACGCGATCACGGAACGGCGCCAGCGCTTCGCCCAGCAGTTCTTCATTTTTGAACGGCCCATAGGCTTCCGCCGTGTCGAAGAAGGTGATGCCGCTTTCGTATGCCGCGTGCAGGAGCGTGATGGCCTCGCTTTTGTCGGTCGCGGGGCCAAGACCGAAGCTCAACCCCATGCAGCCAAGGCCGATGGCGGAGACCTCCAGGCCGCTGTTTCCCAAATTGCGCTTCTGCATGCGTTTCATCTCGATCTGCCTCTAACGCCTAAGATACTGATCTGATGTGGAAAACGCCCGAAGGTTGTTTTCCGTATTTTGCCAGGGGGTGGCCGCCCTCCTCCGCAAACGAACGCGATGGGTATTCGTTTGCAGAAAAATTGGGGGTGGGGCCCCCCGGTGACTGCCGCCCCGCGAAACGGAATTGTTCGTTTTGTTTGTCGAAAAAACGCGACCCCTCCCCTCAATGGCAGAGTTCCCATTCGAACCTCGGAAAACGGGAGGGAGGCCCCCTTTTCATTCCCACGCACCACATCGGAAGCACGCCGGCGCGTATTCCAGGAACAGACGCGAGACCGCGCTCGCCAGACAGCAGTTCGGGCGCCAGGCTTATTGCTCTGAATACGACGGACAGCGCTTGTCATCTGCGGAAGTGTAAGGCCGTTTCGGCCGTGGAGAACGGATTTATTTTCGCCGTTGATTTCTCACGTCTTTCTGGCGCGAGGTGGTGAATCGAATTCAAAATGCCTTAGGCAGTCCGGCCTGACGCAGAATGGCATTCGCGGTGTGGCGGCTAAGGGATACCTACGGACACAGCGAAGTTCCGTTGCGTCATCGGACTATGCCAGATTTCGTGACTGCCTTTGCCTTGCCGCACCAGCGTGCAACCTGCGGCGCGCAACAGGTCGCGCAGGGCCCGATCGAATTGCGGGGCCATTCAGGCGGCGACCGGTTCGGCTTCTTTCAGCGCCGTGATCTGCAGAAACAGATCGGCGGGATCAATGCCGGGATGATTGTCCGGCAGCAGATCGAGAGCCATGGCGGAGATCTTTGCCAGCAACGCATCCAAGGTCGGCGCATCGGCGGCCGCCGGAATGTCGTCGCAGTGGCCGCTCCACACGGACGCCTCGTCGTCCCACGCGGCGGAAATCGTAAAGATCACGGGCTTGGACATATCGAAAGTATAGGAACTTTGTGCAGACGCGCAAAGTTACCTCATGCACGACCGTTCCGTAGCGAAAATCCTCGCGCCTGCTCCGAGTCTATTTTGCGAACAGGCTCACGCCTGCTTCGAGTCTATGTTGCGAACAGGCTCACGCCTGCTTCGAGTCTATTTTGCGAACGGACTCACGCCTGCTTGCTTCTTTTTCAGCGAACATCCTCGCGGATGCTTCGCCTACCAGCGCCGGCAGATGCGATGGTGGTGGCGGTAGTACCAGCCGCCGCGGCAGCGATGGTAGCGGTGATAGCGGCCGCCGACGGCAACGCCGGCATGTGCGCCCACCGTCCCCACATGCGCGCCGGCACCTACGCCGTTGGTCCCCACGCCGGCTCCCACACCGACAGGGCCCACCTGCACGCCAGCGCCAACCTGGGCCGACGCGAGCCCTGGGGCGCACAATCCTGCGGCGAGAAATAAGGTGGCCCAAAGCTTCATGTGGAACTCCCATCGGTTGGCCGCGAGCACTCCGCCTTCGGCAGGAAACCCGCGATGAACACTTACAACGCGCGGCCTGCGAATTCGGCGGCAAGATGCCTGTTCCCACTTTCTTGTTTTAGCGAACACACACTCCTGGAGGATGCTTCGCGGGCCAACTGGACGAACGGAACGCTTCGCTGATATTCCTCCCGCCATCGGGGGCGAGGGGCTGCTCATGAAATTCGTTGCGCGTCTTGTTGCGAACACGCTCGCGCGTGTTTCGGTTGCGGCGCTGGCCGCACTTGGCGTTGCGCTGTCCGGTTGCGCCACCGTGATCCGAGGCGAGACGCAGACGGTTAACGTGACATCGCCGCCGGCCTGGGGCGCGCGTTGCGTCCTCTATAATGCCGACGGCTACTATGGCGATGTGATCACCCCCGGCGCGGTGACCGTGCCGAGAAACCGGGAAGATCTGTCGGTCGTGTGCACCAAACGGGGCTTCAAGGACGCTTCGCAGAGCGTTTCCTCGTCCTTCAACTTTATCACCTTCGGCAATTTGGCGGTCGGCGGGCTGGTGGGCGTGACCATCGACGCCACCACCGGGCGAATGACAGCTACCCCGAGGACATCGAGATTCCGATGGAACTGGCGCCCCGCCCGCCGGTGACGACCTACATATCGCCCTATCCCGCCAGCTGACCGCTTCGCAGCCCACGGCAGCGGGGGTGCTGTTTCCCCCGAAATCAAGCCTTATGGGCGATACAGACTGCGAAAATATTTGCCTTGTGGGCCCTCAAGCAATCGGCTTTGATTTCCCCGCCGAGGGGGAGCGGGGATCCTCGAAAAAGGAGCGACGCTTGAAAGCCATCCGCACGATTGCGCTCGTGATCGCCTTCCTTGCCACCACGGCCCCCATCTCCCATCTGCTGGAGCTGCCGTCGAAGCTCACGCTGGATGGCCCCTTGTGGCTTTCCATCCAGCAGCATCTCTATCTGGGCTGGAGCACATTTTACGGGCCCATCCAGATCCTGGCGCTGGTGGTCTGCGTGGTCCTGGTCGTCGTGTCGCGGCGCGATCCGGATTACCGCAACGCCTATCTCGTCGCGGCGCTGTGCTACGTTTCGATGATCCTCTATTTCTTCCTGTTCAACGATTGGGTGAACCAGACGCTGGCGCACTGGACGGCTACCACCCTGCCCGCCAACTGGAGCCAGTACCGGCTGAAATGGGAAACCGGCTACGCGCTGGCGGCGCTGTTTTCGCTGATCGCCTTCGTCACCCTGCTGCATGCGCGCATTCGCGAGGCCTCCGGCGCGCGTGGAGAGCAATCGCCGGATGCTGCGCTGACTCACCCGGCGGAATAACAGAAGGCAAGCTGCTGTCGCTTGACAGGCGACAGGCGACGAATTAGCGTAGCGGATGATCCGTTCCTTCCGGAATCGCGGGTTGAAAGCGTTGTATGAAGGACGGAGCGAGAAACGGATTGCGCCGCACCATCTTCTCCGATTGCGGGATGTTCTTGCTGCGCTCGACCGCAGCCGGAAGCCGGACGATATGGACTTGCCCGGGTTCCGCTTGCATCCGCTGAAAGGCGAATTGAAGGGTCATTGGGCGTTACGGTGTCCGGCAAACTGGCGGGTGACGTTTCGCTTTGAAGGTGGCGATGCGTATGAAGTGGATTATCTCGATTATCATTAGGAGCGCCTGATGCCGATGCACGATCCTCCACACCCCGGCGGCGTTGTGCGCCGCCAATGTCTGGAACCGCTTGGTCTTTCCGTAACCGAAGCAGCGAAAGGGCTAGGCGTGACCCGGCAGGCGCTTTCCGATCTGTTGAACGAGAAAGCAGGCGTGTCCGTCGAGATGGCCATTCGGTTGTCCAAAGCGTTCGGTTCCAGCGCGGAAACTTGGCTTGGCCTGCAGACGGCCTACGATCTTGCGCGCGCCCACGGGCGCGCGAGGGCAATCAAGGTCCGGCATTTCAAGGCAGCTTGAGCGGCAACGAGGAGAGGCGGGAATGGCACGCTATATCGAGAAATCGCTGGGCGCGGGCGAAGAGATCGTTGCCGAAGCGGACTTCCACTGGTGGTACACGCTGAAGGCGGTGCTGGCGCTGGTGTTCCTCGCCTGGATTCTCGTCGGCTTCTACATCTTCTTCGCCATGATGATCCGCAAATGGACGACGGAGATCGGTGTCACCACCCATCGCTTCGTGGAGAAGACGGGCCTCTTTACCCTTTCCACCAATGAAATCGCGCTCAACAACATCGAAGGCGTCCGCGTGATCCAGAGCTTCTGGGGACGCATGCTGGGTTACGGGCATCTGCGTATCGAAGGCACGGGCGTCGATGCCATCGTGTTGCCGGATATCGCCGACCCCGTAGCCTTTCGCGCTTCGATCGAATCGGCCAAATCTCACGTCGCGCGCTAAGAGGGATGTGGGGATGAAACGTTCGGCGGTTGCGGCAGGCGTCGGCGCGGCGGCACTTCTGCTGATGCTGAACGCGCCCGTTGCCAATGCAGCTGATGCGAAAGCCGGACAGGAAATCTTCAGCCGCTGCGCCGCTTGCCACACGGTGCAGAAAGGCGGCGCGAACGGCCTCGGCCCCAATCTGTTCGGCGTCGTGGGGCGCAAGGCAGGAAGTAAGCCGGATTTCTCCTATTCGGGGGCCATGAAGAACGCCGGCTTCAGCTGGACGCCGCAGAAGCTGGACGCCTACATCACCCATCCGGCTGAGGTGGTGCCGGGCAACCGCATGGCGTTCGCCGGCATTCCCGATGCCAAGCAGCGCGCAGACGTCATCGCCTATCTGCGCACGCTGAAATAGGCTTGCTCAATCCCACGCGTGGCGTTCGGCCCTGATGCCGGCATCGATTTCTTCCGCGGTGCGCTGGCAATCAGGCGAAACAGCATTCCTTCTTGCCCAGTCCAGAATGCGTTTCGCGCTGCCGGGAGGCGTGGCATCGCCGTCATCTATCGCCTTTGGACCATTGCTATTGTGGGTGGCCTCGGCCGAGCGTTTGGCACCTGTTGGACTCTTGGGCATGGGGCTATTGTCTCACACCGGATTAGGCAGGGATAGCGTCAATGGAAGAGCCCGAAGAACCTGATTTTTCGAAAGTCGGCTTCTCGGTTTTGTTCAAGCGGGACGAATACACCGGGAAAGTCCTTAGCTGCATTCTAGAATGCCGAGGGATAGCGATGCTCGGCACTGATGGGATATCGCATTTCCTCGCCCTCACGCCGCCAGCCGCTGGCCTTCGTGATCTAGAGTTCGCACTAGATCGGCTGATGGATCAGCTAAATGCGGTCCGGAAGGAAGCTAGGGCGGCGTTCAAGCTCTAACAGTGCCGTTAGGTTTCTTCCGGCCAGGTTTCCAGCGCTTCGACGAAGCGGGTGAGCCAGGCGTTGGTCTGGAACGCATCGATCACACGGTGATCGATGGTGAGCGACACATACGCCATCGGGCGGATCTGGATGGTGTCGCCGCGCACCACCGCGCGTTTCTCGAGCTTGCCCACCCCCAGGATCGCCGATTGCGGCTGGTTGATGATGATGGGCGCCCCCATCAGCGAGCCCGACACCCCGTGATTGGAAATTGAAAAGGTGCCACCCTGCACATCGCCTTGCGCGAGCTTTTCGGCGCGGGCGCGCTCGGTGAGGTCGGTCAGCCGCTTCGCGATCTCCAGCAGCGACAGTGTTTGCGCGCGCCGGATGACAGGAACGATCAGCCCCTTCTCGCCCAGCGCCGTCCCGATGCCGATGTTGATATCATCATAGATCTCGATGCGATCGTCGAACCAGCGGCCGTTCACGGCCGGCGCCACCTTCATCGCCGCCACACATGCGGCAACGAAGTAGGGTGTGAATGTGAGGTTGGCGCGTTCTTGCGCGAATTCATCCTTGTGCGCGGCGCGATGCGCAGCGACGGCCGTGAAATCCGCCTCGAACACGGCGGTGACATGCGGCGCGATGTTCACTGAGCGTGTGAGATGCTCGGCAATGCGCTTGCGCATGGAATCGTGCGGCACGCGCGTGACGCCGGCCGCCGGTGCTTCGGTGCGGCGCTCGAGTTCGGCGAGAATGTCTTCGCGCGACAGCCGCGCCCCGCTCACCGGCACGTCGCTCACGCCAAGGCCATGCTCCTCCAGCAGCTTGCGGATCCCCGGCGGCAATTGCGCGTCTTGCTGTGGTTTGACGGATGCCGAGGGGTTCGCTGTGAGGCCAGCACCAGCATCCACCACCTTCTCGACTGAGGACGCGTTGCTGGCAGCGATGCGGCCGAGCACGGCGCCCGGTTCGACATCAGCGCCTTCGGCAATGACAATTTCGGCAAGTACGCCATCGGCACTGGCGGCGATTTCCACCGCCACCTTGTCGGTTTCCAGCTCCGCAATCGGGTCGTTCAAGCGAACCGAGTCGCCGACCTTCTTCAGCCAGGTCTTGAGGACGGACTTGGTGCCCTCCTGCTCGGCCGGCGCAACGATATCGGCCATCAGCCTACCAGCTCCGCAATTTTGGCGGCAATGTTTTCCACGCTGGGCAGCGCCCATTCCATCAGCGCCGGATTGTGCGGGCTCGGGATATCCGGCATCGCCAGCCGCGTGACCGGTGCATCGAGGTCGAAGAAGCATTCCTGCGCCACCACCGCGGCAATCTCCGCACCGAAGCCACCGGTCATCAAATCTTCATGCACGATCAGGCAGCGTCGCGTCCGCTTCACCGAAGCGAGCACCGCTTCACGATCCCACGGCATCAAGGTGCGCAGATCGAGAATCTCCGCCGAATGGTTTTCCGCGGCCGCTAGGCAGCGCTCCACCATAGCACCCCAGGTGACAATCGTGATCTCATTCCCCTCACTCACCGCGCGTGCCTTGCCGAACGGCAGCACGAAATCGTCGCCGGGATACGGCCGCCGCGCGCTCGTGGCGTCCAGCATGGCGCGGTGTTCGAAGAAGATCACCGGATCGTTGCCGCGCAAGCTCGCGCGCAGAAGGCCCACCGCATCTTCCGCATTCGACGGCACCGCCACTTTCCAGCCCGGCGAATGCACGAACTGCACTTCGTTGGTCTGGCTGTGCCACGGGTCGCCGCATTTGAAGAAGCCGATCGGCATGCGCACGATGATCGGCGCGGCAAACCGATTGTTGGTGCGCCAGCGCATGGTGCCGCAATCGTTGAGCTGCTCGGCCGCGGGATCGGCGTATTTGCGGAACTGGATTTCCGGCACCGGCACAAGCCCCGCCAGCGCCATGCCCACGGCGCGGCCGATGATGCCTTCTTCGGACAGCGACGTGTCGAACACCCGGCCCTCCCCGAATTTCTCCTGAAGCCCAAGCGTCACCGCATGCACGCCGCCCTTCGGACCGACGTCTTCGCCGAACACCAGCACGCGCGGATTAAGCGACAACTCATGTTCCAGCGTGCGGCGGATCGCCGTCACCATGTTGATGCGCTGGCCCTCCGGATGGGGTTCAACGGATTTGTGGGGCGGCGAATAGCCTTCCGCATATTGGCCGCCCTGCTGCTGGATCTCGTCCTCGAAAAACACATGACGGGTCGTGCGCTCGGCATTTGCCACACCGCGCGCTTCGGCTTCCGCCCGCGCGTGTTCGACATCGCCTCGCGCGCGTCCCGCAATCGCCTCCCATTCCGACTCCTCACATTCGGCAGGCACAAGGAATTCGCGCAAGCGTGGCAGCGGATCGCGCGCCCATTCCGCCTTCACCAGTGATTCCGGCTTGTAGGTCTGCGTGTCCTGAAAGGAATGTCCTTCGAGGCGCGGCACGCTCAGGCGCAACAACGCCGGAGCGCGCTCTTCGCGCACAAAGCGAACGGCGTCCTTGATCAGCGCTGCGGCTTCCGCTGGTTCCGTGCCGTCCCCCGAGACAATTTGAAGATTGCGGAAGCTGCGCAGATTGTCGGCGATATTGCCGCCCGGCGTCTGCAAATGCGATGGCACTGAAATGCCGTAGCCGTTGTCTTCGATGGTGAACAGCATCGGCAGCGACAAGGTCGTCGCCATGGTGAGCGCCGACCAGAACCCGTTGGTCGCGACCGATGCATCGCCACCCAATGCGACGGCGATGGCGTTCGCCCACTCCGGATCATCCAGAACTTTGCGGCGATATTCGATGGCCTGCGCCCACCCCGCCGTGGGCGTGAATTGCGCGCCGACTCCGCCGCACATCGGCAGCGCCGAAGGCCCGTTCGGATTGGGATAATTGAACACTGCGCCGATATCGCGCCCATCCGAATAGCCACCCTCGCGACCCATCGAGGAGCCGAGCGCATCGACGATCGGCACGCCCAGGCTCAGCAGGATCGGCCGCGAGCGGTAGTAACCGCAGATCGCGTCATGCCGGTCCGTCAGCTGGGTGCCGAGCAGCACCTGCGCTAGGTCGTGCCCCCGGGCGGAAAATTGATAGAAAATCTTGCGCTCCGGAACGAGCGTCTTTTCTTCCAGCTCATCCAGCGCGCGCGAGACATGCACAAGATAGGCGACGCGCCGCCAGTCGAAAGCGGGATCGGGGGCGTTGCGTGACGAGGCGGAGCGCTGTTCAGCTGCAAGGGACATGGCGGGGACTTACCCGGAGCGCACCCGCCTTTCAACCGATCGCAGGCCTAGGCGCTGTCCTCAACAGGCACTCAGGCGGGAAATTTGGCCAGTCACCGTGTTGGCCGACGATTCCACTCAATCTTGAGCTGCCAGATTACGTCCACGGGCTGACCGTTTTGCATCGCGGGTTTGTAGTGCCACGTTGTGACGCAACTAACCATCGCCTGATCAACATCAATATCTCCGCTGGACTGTTTCACACTAACGTCGCTCACAGTTCCATTCCGGGTGATCGTGAAGGACAGAATAGAGCTGCCGAGCTGCGAAATAGGTATGCGCCCGCGTACCCTGTGGGATGCGCACTCGTGCTGGTTTGCTTGGGGCGGCATCACAGATGCGGGCAAGGGCGCAGTGAGCACTGAGGCGGGCGGTGCTCCTGCTGGCTGGGCGCTTCCTGTTCCAATTTCCTGCCAAGACCAACATGGCCCCCAAGGCCACTCTCATGCCATGCCCCCACCCATCACTAAGAATACCCCACTTTACTTCCCTGCAGCTGATTCGTCATGTGCCCCTTCGCGTTTGCACTTGCGCATCCTCTCAGGCGGCATCCGGAGACAGGTGTGGCGCCGCTGCGCGAGGCCGCGGCGCCACCTGATCCAGACGGGTTAGTGCGCAAGCCCGGCCGGAACAGTTCGTTGAGGCTACGCCATCCCTACACGCTTGGCTGAACGGGTTTCATACGTGGTCGTTCCTCAAGACGCCCGCATACGCACGCATTGTCCGGCTGGTGGATCCGTCCGCACCAGCTTCGGCACGACATCGCCGCGCCCGCCGTCGCAGGCAATCCAGCGGAATTCGTGTTCCGGATCTTTTGGATCGCGCTCGGCGAAGAGCGTGCCGAAGCCGTTGGCAGTCACACCGCCGACCGGAGCACTGCTCCCGCACAGTCTGGCGGGGTCGCTTGCGTCCACCACGCAGTAGGCGAATTGCACCTCGAACCCACAATGATTGCGGAATCCGACATCGGCACCATCCGCCTCCACGCTCAGACATTGCGAGGGCGAACCTTGCGGCGCGACAGGTTTGTCTGCCGTCCCGAAAGTCATGGCGGGCTGTGCCGGCGGCGCCGGAATCGAAAATGCCCCATCGATCGGATGAACGTCCGACGCGCGCACCACGACAGGCTCAGCGGAAATCTGCGGAGAATTTCCGACCATCGCAGTTTTTTCGGCAAGCGCATGATGGCCGCGAACTGCACGCCTGGGCGCGATGCTTTTGGTTTCCGAACTGCTGTCAGCCTGCACCGATGGGGTGCCGCCGCAACTCGCCGTGGCGTTCAGGCCCGCGCGGACACCGAGCCGGCTGGCGTAGGCCGCCACCGCGGCCTCGCGTTCCGCCGCACTGAAAGCGTGACCTTCCGGATACCAGATGCTGCACATCGAACCGGGGCCGGAAGATGTGGCGACTGCGAGTCCGCCGTTGCTGGCGCGGCTCAGGACTGCGGTCCCACCCGTTGCATAAGCGATGGTGAGCGCAGCATCGCTGAATTGGAATAGTCCACTGATCTTCTCCGCGCGAGCATCCTCGGACACAAGGCCTTGGGAGTTGTTCAGGAACGTCAGATAGCCGGACGCCACAGCACCTCCGGGTGGCGCCGCCAGCGCCATCCCATACGCGGAAGCAGAAACGGACATTGCCGTTCCGTCCACCGCGATGAGGCGTTGACCGCTGAAGCCATCGAGCCAGGTATCGGGAACGGACACTGCGACGGGAATTTGATCGACCGTGGCGTCCGCTGTGGTGGCCGTGGTTGCTGGTGCCGGTGAGATCGGAACGGACGCGGCATTCGCTGGCCGGTCTTTGCTGTCCACCTGTGGGGTGCTTGCGCGCATCTGCAGCGGCACCCCAGTCGGTTGGCCGTCGTGCCCGGCTCTTTGAGACTCGGCTGGGCCGATTGTGGACACCGCTTTGCCATCGGGCCGCCCGGAAATCATGAGGCCTTCGAAGTGCATGCCGTCTGCCCAAACGACCCGCGCCGGACCAGCGGCGATGCCGCGCGCGAAGGTTCCGGATATCGCCTGCGCGAAATGCCCGTTCAGCAGGAGTGTGGCAGTGCCGGCCCCTTCCGCCCGGTGATCCGTACAAGCGCCCGACCACATGACCGCGTCGGCGAGATGGTTGTCGGCGTCGAGGACGTAACAGCGACTTTGCGCGTCGAACAGCCAGTGGGCCGGTTGCTCTGGCTGCGAAGCCTCAGTGGCGTGCGCGGCTGATGCTCCCCCCAGCAGGAGCATCGCTGCACCGGTGGCTGTTCTTCGCCACATGTGAGTGCCTTCCAAGCGGGTATGAATTAAGACGAAGCGTGCGCAGCTGCCGGCGCCTTCGGCAGGCTCATCAGCATAATGATGCTGAGCAATTCTTCCTGACTTAGCGGACCATTCTCGGGTGCTGTGACACCCGCCCGCGCCGCGACACAGGCCGCGCGCGCGTAGAGCAGATCGCGGCTGGCAGGAGCTTCAGACGAGCTCGCGATTTTCCGGCACGAATCGGTGTAAGAAACCAGTTCCTGCGCCGACGCCGCGCTTGGGGCTGCCCCCACCATCACCACTGCCAACAATGTTCGTTTCCACATTGTGACCGCCTGTCCGCCCTATTTCGGCCCCAATGTGAACCGCGCGAACGGAATGTCGATGAGGATGACATTTCGGGATGAAACGATCGTTAAGCGAATGCGCGGAGTTGTCCGAAGCTGGCAGGATCATGAAACTGAACAAAATGATCATTTAACCTTCCGGGAAGCGCGACTCGCGGAACCCTGCATTCCTTTGTTCGTTCCCGACGCGCAGAGGGCAGACCTTCGAAACTTGGGAGATTCCTGGATGAAGAGCATCGTAAAATTTGGTGCAGCGGCGGCCTTCGCAATGGCCGCGCTGGGCGCCGCGTCAACCGCTTCCGCGGCGGTCGTGTGCAACGCATACGGCGCGTGCTGGCATGTGAAGCGCGCATATGCCTATCCGCCGACCGCCGGCATTGTGGTGCATCCAAATGGTTGGCGATGGGGTCCGCGTCAACATTTCACGTGGCGCGAGCATGTCGGCCGTGGCTATTGGCGCAACGGCGTCTGGGTCACGTTCTGATCCAACAAAGCTTTTATGAGGAAGGCGGAAGCGAAAGCTTCCGCCTTTCTTTTGTGTTTACGCGACAGCACATCGAGGGTAGAGGGCTTTACCTTTTTGTTTACCCAAGACTTGAGCCGCACTTGCTGAAGCGCGGACAATAAGGTTGACGTATGGGGGGCGGGATGGTCCGGCTTCGATTCTCTCTCTCTTGGGAAGACAATATGAACAAGTACTTGATGTTGAGTGCAGCCGCCGTTCTCGCCAGCACTGGCGCGAGTGCCGGCAATTTTGTGCATAGCTTCCAGCTGGGGACGGCTGGCGGCGCGTCCTATTGCGACGGCGGCACTGTCTACAGCAATGGCTCTACCAACTATGCCTGGACGCACGTCAACAATGACTGCTTTGGTTCCACGAGCCAGGGCAATGGTCTGTCGGTCAAGTCAAAGTATGGCGCAGGCGAACTCGTCTCCGACAACTCGGTCGCGAAGAACACTGGGATCTACTCGCAATACTTCTCGTACCAGCTGCCGGCGAAGTGGAAAAGCGGTAAGGGCAAGTGGGAATTATTTGTCGGCCTGAACGGCACGACCTCCTTTCTTGGCCTCTCGGGCGTGATCTTCAACGTACCGCCGGGCCACAAGACGAATGCCAAGAAGAGCTCCACGTCTGCCCTGAAAGAACTGATTGCGGTCCATAAGGCCTCGATGCACGACTAGACTAAAGGTTCACCTTTTGAGTTTTCGAGCAGCGGTGCTTTGCGCGCCGCTGCTTTTTTTTGAGCGACGGAGTGTCTACCTGCGCTGCAGAGTTCTCGTTTCTGGCGCGCTTGCACGTCGTGATCGCCGGCGCCGCCATGAGCCCTGTCTGAGGGCCGATCTCGGCCTTCGTGGAACAGCCGCACCTTAATCGAACGCCGGGACGTCCGGATAATTGGTCAGCACGTCGCCTAGCACATCCTTCATCTGTTGCAGCCAGGCGTCGTAGCGCCGCCAGGTTTCCACTTTCTTTTTCCGGATGGGCTGCCGCACCTGCTCCGAACTTGAGGTGCGAACGCTGCGCTCGGTTTCGTGAGAGCGCAGGCAGGCCTCTTCAAAGGGAAGCCCGCAATATGCCAGCAGCCTGCGGATCTCAGATTCCGGATTCTCCAGCAGGCGCTCATGGATAACAGTGTGCACACGTCCCGGCAGCACTTTGTCGAAATGCGCCATCGCTTCAACATAGTCGCGATAGTAACGCCCAATTTCCGTCTGGTCGTAGGCCATCAGCAAAGCGCCGGGTGCAAACGCTTGCTTGTAACAGGAGAAGCCACAAGCCAGCGGATGACGGCGTGCATCGATGATCTTTGCATTGGGAAGGATAGCCTGAATCAGGCCTATGAATGCGAAGTTGCTGCCCGCCTTGTCGGTGAAAAAGGGGCGGCCGAGCTTCCTTTGATAATGTGTACGCTCAAGATATTCCTCGCCCATTTTCCGGAAGGCGGCATCGTCGAAGTCCAGCAAAAGATTCGGGAAGTTCTCGTTTGGATGTTTCCGGGTAAGCTCGCCCACCATGTTGCCCAGATCCGGCAGTTCCATCGTACCTTCCACCCGCGAATGGCTGGCCAGAATCTGCTCGACAAGAGTCGATCCCGCGCGCGGCATGCCGACGACGAAAATCGGATCGGGAGACTGACAGCCCATGTTCTTTCGTGCCGCGAAGAACTCCTGCGTAAAGAAGGTTTTCGCTCGCATGATGTCCTGACGCATCAAATCGGCACTGTACTTGATGTACGGGCGGCGGAGCTCGTTGCCTTTGCGAAAGTGCTGAAACGATTCGGCGTACTCGCTCTCGGTTTCCAGCGCAGTTCCCAACGCGAATTCAAGATGGCAACGCAGGCCATCGGCTATATCTGTACGCTCAAGCTGACTACGCATCGTTGCGACTTCTGCCGGTGAGAAGCGGTACGTCTTCAGATCCGCAAGTCCCCACCACGCGGTTCCATAGCTTGGATCCAGTTCGAGGCATTTCTGGAGGGCATCGATTGCAATTTTCGTGTCCAGACCGAGGCTTCTCGCCCCAAGCGCATAATTTATCCACACGACCAGATCATTGATCGCCTGCGGACGCAGCTTTTCCAGAAGACGCAGCGCTTCATCGCTTTCGCCTCGCATCGCAAGATTGCCGACGAGCAGGCTTTCGAGATGCGGATCGTCGGGATGTTTTTCCAGGAGGATCTGAATCTCGATGTTGGCCCGTTTCCAGTCCATCAGCTGGGTCAGCACCGTACAATACAGGTACCGCGACTTGTCGCAGCCCTGCGCGAGATCGAGTGCGTCTTTTGCAAAGACTTCCGCCTCTCGAAGGCGGCCCATCCGCAGCACCAGTTCTCCGAGCATCCGGCGGGCCACAATGTCCGTGGGACTGACCTCGATCCATTGCCGGAGCATGTTCTCCGCCTTGCCCTCGTCCCCCACGCCCGCAGTTGCATCCTCAACGAGCTTGAGTTCTCTCAGGGAAAGCCGCGCGTGCTGGACATAGGCTTTCCTTGCGTCGGCCGCGTCGCCGGCAAGCGCGAGCTGGTGCCCCAACGCACGCCAGGCGGCAGGGTGATTTGGTTCGATGGCCACCGCACGCGACAGCCGCTTGATGGCTTGGTCGGAGTCACCGAGCCGTGCCAACAAAAGCCCCAACTCATAGTGAACGGCAGCGAGGTTTGGATATTCCTCCGCCATCCACTCGATAAGGTTGCGCGCGCCTTCTTCGGCGCCCATCAGCCGGATCGCGCTGACGAGAAGGAACAGCGCCTGCGGCTGGCCCGGATAGACATCGAGTATCTCGCTGGCCGCTGTCGCAGCGCTTTCGGCATCGCTGGTGAGCAACGCCGCGCCGGCTGCCAGTTTTGCGGAAAGAGTATCGAGCTGCACCTGACCTGACCCGTGCATGGAATTTCCTAAAAACTGTTCAGCGCGGAAGGATAGGCGGCCAATACGGGCCTAACGCAGCCTTCAAAGGCCCGAGCCACGGTTCATAATTCCGCCATTGCGCGATGGCGTGATTGTAGATCGGCTGCCTCACCTGCTCCGAACTGATGGTGCGTATGCCGCGCCCGGTTTCATAGAAGCGCAGGCAGGCCTGTTCGAAGGGCAACCCGCAATAGTCCAGCAGCCGGCGTATTTCGTTTTCGGAATCGCGGACCAGATCCTCGTAGATCACGCGATGAATGCGCCCCGGCAGCACGCGATCGAAATGCGCAAGCAACTCGACATAGTCCCGATAATATCGCCCGATGTCGCCAAGATCGTAGGACGGCCCGCGCAGGTTCGGAAATATCTGCTTGAAATTGGACAGGCAGCAGTCGAGCGGGTTGCGCCGCGCATCAACGATCCGCGCATTGGGCAGCATGGCGCAAATCCAGCCGAGATGATGGAAATTGGTCGGCATCTTGTCGGTGAAATGCTGATTGGATGTCTTGCGGTGCGTCCGGCAGCGCTGCAGATACTCCTCTCCAAGCGTTTTGAGGGATTCCTCTTTCAGAAGAGCGTCGGCGTCGTCGCCGGATTCGTTCTCGTCTGTTTCTTTGGATCCGAGCCGGCGAACGATAGCGGTGAGCGACGGCAGTTCACCGGCTCCTTCGACAAGCGGATGGCTCGCCAGAATCTGCTCGATGAGAGTCGAGCCCGAGCGCGGGAGACCCAGGATGAATATCGGGTCCCCTGACGGGCATCCCTCTTTCGCGTGAGCCTCAAAGAAAGCGCGCGTAAACCGCCGCTCTTCGCGCGCGACGCTCTCGGTGATGACTTCGATATCGTAGGGATTTCGCGCGCGGATAAGGGCGTTGCCCTGCTTGTACTGCACGAAGGAGGGTTCGTACTCGCGAAAATCCTCGAGCGCCTTGCCGAGCGCGAAATGCAGATATCCCCGGTGTTCATCGCTCAGCTCCTGTTGGGTGAGCTCGCTGCGCATCGTCTGCACATCGGAGGCGCTGAAACGGAAGGTCCTGAGATTGGCGAGTGCCCACCATCCTTCGCTGCGATGGGGATCGCGCTCTAAAACCTTTCGATAGGCGGCGATGCACGCGTCCTGGCGTCCTGCCACTCTCAGAACATGCGCATAGGTCAACCAGAAATCCGGCTGATCCGCCCCGGTGCGCAACAGGTCTTCGCAACAACGGATTGCCTCTTCAAGCTGGCCGGTTGCAGAAAGCGCCTGTGCTTTCAATCTGCGATATTCCGGATTTTCGGGATCGTCCTCCAGAAGAATATCCAGCTGTCGGAGTTCCTTGTCGGGCTTGAGCTGCTGACGCAGAGCCGAAATATAGTTCGCGCGGGCATTCTGAAATGACGGTGCGATATCGAGCGCATGTTTGAAGACCTCTTCTGCCGCTTCGAACAGTCCCGCCCGCAGATGCAGCTTCCCGAGCAGTTCGAGCGCCGCCAGATCCGTTGAAAAGACATTCAGATATTCCCGCAGCACACTTTCGGCAATTTCGGCCTGCTCCAATTCCAGCGCAGACACCTGCTCGAGGGTTTGCAGGTCCGTTATGGAGGAAGCGAATTGCTGGGCGTACGCATTTGCTGCGCCGGGTATATCGCCCTTCTTTGCCAAGGCGTCTCCCAGGGAGCGCCACGCCTGCGGATGTTTGGGTTCCAGCTCCAACACGCGTGACAGCGCGCGGATCGCTCCGTCGATCTCCCCCAACTCCGTCAGCAACAGACCGAGTTCGTAGTGAATGGATGCGAGCTGCGGCAGTTCGGCTACCATGCTTTCCAGCTGTGCACGCGCCGGCGCCAGATCGCCCCGCGCGCGCCGCGCATCCACAAGGAGCTGAAGGGCTTGTTGCTGGCCGGGTGCCACCTTCAGGATCGCGTGGAGTTGCCGCTCGACTGCGACGGGATCGCTCTCCAGAAGATGCGCGGCGGCCGCAATAACGCCCCAAAGCGGACCCGTCTCACCAAACGGACGTGCCTGTTCCATACGCCCCAATCACCATCGAAGGCTCGCAGCCCTAAGATCATGGGCGTTGTGGCCTGATTACGCCGAACTGCCTGGCCCAACGGAGCGATGCCTTAGTACCGGCGCAAGAATATCAAGTCCAGCACAGGACAATCGAGCGCGGAAGAGCGTTCGCTACGCCCGCGTCTCGGGAGGTAACCTTGCGCTTGGAACCTGCCTTTGCGGCCAGTATAAGTCATCACAACCGCGCCCAAAGGTGAGTTGATCATGATCCGGGTTGCAGCTGTTCGCGCCTTGCTGGCTTCCGCTGCGGTTGCTCACGCTGCACCGCCACCGCCCCAACATGGACCCGCTACTGGACCCTGCGCCTCCGCCGTCCAGAAATTTTGCACCGATGTTCCGCTCGGCGAAGGCCGGAGAATTGCCTGTCTGGCAAAGCACCAGTCTCAGCTAACACCCGCTTGTAAGGAACGCGTTACGATTCTGCAGCGCATGTTCAAATACGGCCAGGAGCAGGAGGCCAGGACCAATGCTTATCTGGCCAAACATGCCCATGACCCGGATCCGTCTGAGAACGTTCCGGCGCGCCCCGCTCCGTCCCCCCACAAGTAGGTTCACCAGAGCGGCCGGGTTCAGCGAGCGAAATGTTATGCATCTGGGTGGGCGTCATCGCCGCCGTTCGAGATTGCGCGCGCCGTCCGGGAAGAACTGGCGCACCCGGAGAGATTCAAACCTTCGGACCATCCCTCCCGGTGCCCGTGGGCAGCTTTCTCCGGTTTATCGATTGAAGGTCCGAGCGCCCGGCAATTCTTAGAGGCAACGCACATTACGCATCAGCGAGCAGTGATTAGCGTCTTCCGCATAATCATCTCATTCGCGCACAATTACATTTATTTCCGGACCAAAAAGACCGCGAGCTCCATAATCGAAACGGTGCTCTGCGATACATTGACCTTGGATGATTTCATCGCCGGCCATCGGTGCCGTCACGTACCTGGTGCTGATCGTAGAACCGATACATGGGCCGTTTCGCCGATTTTGGCATGCATGTCCCCGCTTGCGAAATCCGCGAGCGTTTCACGTCAGAACGTCATCCTTATGAAAGGGCGATCTCTCTCGCCTATTTTCGGTTCGGTAGCCGTTTAGAGCGTGGCCGCCCCTCAGGGAGTTTTCCGGAGCTTCTCGACGAAACGGTCAAGAAGGGCAATTGCGCCGGCGCGGTGTACTATACGATCGACGGTCAGGTCATCGTAGACGATTTTATCCGATACGAAAGCCTGGGTGCAGACTTGCAGCGCATCTCCCAGCGCATTGGCGTTGTCATTCCAGACGAGTTGCCCAAAGCCAAGACCACGTACCGGCAGGACCAGCGCCCAGCGCGAGATATTCTCACAACTGCTCAAAAAGAAACCGTCTATTCGTTTTGTCGCACCGAGTTCGAATTGCTCGGATATGAGCGGTAATGGCAATGATCCGAACCTGTTGCCGTTCAGCCGAGATTGTCATTGTGGGAACTTTATCCGGCAATGCACGTTTGCGGTCCAAGCATCCTCGGGGCTGTATCAGTGGCGAACCTGAACGAGGTAAGGCTGCCCGCCGTCAGTGAACGGGAGCCGACAATCCTTATTGTCGAAGATGACGTGCTGATCCGCATGGCCGCATCCGACTACCTTCAAGGGTGCGGATTCAAAGTATTGGAAGCCAGCACAGCCGTCGAAGCGATCAGCATGATCGAGAGCGCCGAATTCCCCATAGACGTTGTTTTCTCTGACGTTCGGATGCCCGGAAATATGGACGGCTTTGGACTCGCGCAATGGCTGAGGGAACACCGCCCCGGAATTCCAATCCTGCTTACATCGGGCGACGTCGGAATGGCCCGCACTGCCGAGGGCTTGTGCGAAAAGAACAAGGTTCTCAGCAAGCCGTACGATTTTCAGATTGCGCTTGCTCGCATTCGGGCATTGATAAGCGGGGCTGCAAAACCGTCTACGAAATAGGCCGACCGGCTCTCACCTTGGTCTTACGCGTTTTGTCCCGTGGCGGCATCGCTCGTCGATCTTCACCGGCGGCCCGCTCTAAAGATGGCAAGTGTCCCGTCGCGCGCTCTCCTGTTTCGTCGCCTCTGCCGCCCGCAGCCTGTTTCAGCTTTCCGCCGATAGGTGTTGCCGCGCGATACTCGGGAATCGTCTTCAGGCATACGGTCCTCACGCATATAATGGCGTTTATCGCGTCTTTCGCCTCGGGCGCATTAACCTGTGAAACTTTCGTCCTTTAGCCGCCCGGCGAGTGATGAAGATCACACATTGCTTGCGCCGGAATGCGCACTAGTGTCGTCGCGGGATGATTCACGACCCAGACCACGTTACCCACGCCATTCTGATTGTTGCCGTCATCGGCGCAGTTGCGGTCGTGATGCGCTTTCTTGTGGCACGGACACACGGGCGCACTCCGCTCTCCAGCGCTCTCGGCTGTGTCGGTGTTCTGGCGCTAATTATCGTGGCTGCCCTTCTCGCATGGCTTACCGAATGCCGCGTGTCCTCATCCTGCTAGTTGCGCCGGTGTTTCTTTTCGAGGGTAGAGCGGATTTGCGCGACCTGATGAATCCGAAGGTGTGTACTGGCGCAAATGGTGAAACTCTTTTAGCGGCATGTCAGGAAACGCGTCGGATCGCGCAGGGCGACACCGGCACTGTCGCGACGCTGATCGGGAATACCTACACGCGCCGCTTCGCCAAGAACACTTGGCGGCGTTTCTGCAGAAATTGCTG
>DATAVW010000045.1:0-5578 GCA_036267515.1 Rhizomicrobium sp. | reverse complement strand
CACTGTCGTCCAGAACACCCCGGGAGGAATTGGAACTTTTGTCGCCCATTCGCCCCTTTTGTCGAGCAAGCCAAGCACGATTCCGCCTTGCTTTACTTTGACAGACGCGGCCACCAGCGCTCCCTTGGGCAGATGATAGAGCACCGAAACTGCACCGTAGGCCGCCGGAATTGACGGCACGCCTTCGATCTTCAACCCCTTGCCCTCGATACGAGTGGGAGGTGAAACCGTCTCCCACGCGCCACTGCCGAGGTCGGTGATTCCGACCGGTGGTTCGGCCGGCGCCTTTGCTCGTCCATCGCTCAGGTTGTTTGCGGCGACTCTAAAACGTATCGGACCGACGCCGGCCGAAACGGTGCTCTTGGATTCGAATGAAAGGCCCTCGGCAAGGGCCACTGGCGCTTGCGCCATCGCGACGCTCGTTACGACCGCCGCGCAAAGAAGCAACGTGACGCGATACCCGACAACCCAGCCGCACCGCAAGGTCGGATCCGGACGCCCTCTCAGGCAGACCGCCGGATCGCGATCCGAATCGTGTTGACCAGACATCAGAGTGAGAAACTCAGAAAGCATGAGCGTCATCGGCAATTCCAGATTTGAGCCATACCCATTCGGTTACGCAGTCACAGAGCATTACCAGATGCGCGGCGGTTGCGGATTAACATGACAGGGGTCATCCCGAAGTGGGACAATGTTTCGCAGCCAATGGCCACGGGACCTTATCTCGTTATCCGGCTGCGCTCAACCGCACACACCAGTGCGGTCCAGTACGGTGCCAGGAGACACCCGATTGAACGTGGCGTCCAATGAACCAACTTAGACTATATGCCGTTCTGAACTAAAAGGTGCCGTTTCCTACAAGGCAGCAGAGTGAACCTCGGCGCGTCCGGCGACGTCACCATGAGCTTCGGCAACGCGGTCAGCAACAGCGCGACGAGTGACCCGCGACAGGATTTCCTCAGTCTGTTACCTACCACCGAGCCGGCGCAAAACTCCATTGTAGGTGGCGTGGAAGACGATCTGCAATGGGATTCGCACGGCTACTCAGGGCTATCGCATTTGAAAATTTGCGAAGTGGAGCAGGATTTTGACGAGGAAAGTATTGTCCCATCCTGCTTGCTTGAGCTTTCATGACTGCGGGTCTGGGCAAAGAAACCGGACTCCAGGTCGAACAAAGAAACCGATCAAGAAAGATGCGCCGCTCTGAAACCACTTGACAAAAAAGGGGGGGCCTGGATCGATCCGCACTGTTGTCCAAGGTTGCCGGTATTTGATTCCGAACCGGGGCGTCCCCGCGTCAGGGACACGAGAATTTATTTTGTCGAATCTGCGGCTGGCACCACGCCGACCGCCCTCAGATTGGCCAAAGCCTGATCACAGCGATCACTCTTGTTTTGTTGCTGCCACGTCCGCACCTGGTCCAGGGTGAGGGGCTGGGCCGCAGCTACGACCTTTGGGTCGCCGAAATATCCAGCCAGTTGACTGCACGAGGACGCCGAGCCGCTACCCTGATTGGAGGACGTCGGGCCGCTACCCTGATTGGAGGACGAATCTTGCCCCTGCCCGCAGCCGGCGACGCCAAGGGCAACGGCAATAACGACGATTGTAGCAATCCCGTATGACGACCGCACTGGAAGGCTCCCGTCTTCAGTAGCACAAGCACTTCGTTTTCAAGGCAGGCAGAAGCATGGCTAAAGTCTCCCCGAAATATACTCAGGGCATCTCCCTGTCATGCGTAGATCTCTAGATGCAATATCCGGAGATTATCCACGTTCGCAGCAGGGCGCTCCCAGCGATCTGCTTTACCTCACAATTGTACAATACGCCATAGTCTTCCAGGCGGCTGGTATTGAGGTTCGGGACAACGGATTTCGGCCCCCAGCCAATCGGGCAAATCGGCATAGCGGGCGGATCCCATGTGACACGGAACTTGGCGGTCGACTGCAACTGCAGGCCGGTCGATGCCGGCCGCATTGTCCTCGATTATCAACCGCCCCTGTGCATCGAACGCAATGGAACGCTCAAGCCGAGCCGCATGCGGCACCTTACGCCGGATCAACAGGCGCACCAGAAGCGCTTTGAGTCGGAGCGCGACAATGGGTATCCGGCCAATTGTCAGGGTGAAGGCACGAAAGGCGAGAAACCGCCAAGGTCGAAACCGCAATGCAGGAACGCCGGTAAAGGGCGCCGTAATCCGCAAATGCAACTCTCCATCGATATTCTTCTCGAGCCTCCAAGTGCTCTCGCTTTGCGAGGAGACGGAAGCCTGAGAACCAGTCAGTGCGTATCCATAATCCTCATAGATCAACGATCCGCGCGACATGTCCCAAAGCTTACACCCGCCGCCCAGAGACAGGCCCGCAACAAACAGCCGCCCCCCGTTGCACGCAACGGCCAGCCCCGCTCGGTCAAATATTTTACCGGCTTGGTTGCCTTGCCATGGCAGGCGTGGTGCAGCCGAAAGGTCGACGGCGGCATCACAGGCGAAAAGATAATTATTGAGCATTGGAAAAAGATTCCACGCATCCATCTGATGTGGCCCGACCCCGCGGCCTTCGACTATGCAGCGCCGCAGATGCGCCGCGACGGCGGCCGATTCGGGAATTTCGGCGGCAAGCATCTCGAAGGCGGCGGGATACGCGAATTTGGTGCCACGGCTCGCGTATTCGCCGCCCAACGTGCCGTCGGGGTGGGCGAACCAGGCAATAAACTCGGTGGCCCGGACGAGCCGCTCCAGCAGGTCGCCATCGCCGCTCCGCCGCCAGATTTCGGCAAGGTAGAACATCGCGTGGCTTTGATAGCCGGGGTCGGCGCCGCCATATTCCCGTAGCCATCCTTCATCGGGATCCTGGTTCGCGTAAATGATGCCAAGATAGCGATCGCGCGCCGCTTTGAACCGGTCGGTGGCGAGAAGATCTCCGGCGACCTGCAGCGCCGCCGCCGCGGCGGCAAGATGGTTCGACAGGACTCCGTGGTATTCTCCGTTGCGCGCAAGCCAACCGGCCCCGCGTTCAATGGCCTGCAAGGCGGCGCTGACGATGTCCGGGGGCAAATGGGAACGCAGGCGTTCAAGGCTGCAACCCACGTAAAAGCCCGTGAAGGCCGTTGCTGCGAGGCTGCGTTCGAATGGATAGGCTTCATCGAAGCTGCCATCGCGATGCTGCAACTCGCGCCAGAAACGCAAGGCGGCAGCCGCACCTTCGAGCAGGCGCTCGTTGCTACGTGCCCGCGGCGGTGCCGACGAAGATGTGAGCAGCCAGGCTAGCGTAAAAAGTCCTTCCTGAAAACGAGAGGCGGAAAAGTCGGTGAACTTCCACGCCCACCAGGTACGGTCGAAACTGCCGCGACTAGGCGATGTGCGCTCCCAATCAAGCCGAGAAAGGGCGCGTCCAAGCGCGCCATCGATGACTTGGCGATAGACTTCCCCGCCGGGAACCGGCGTGGCCGCAGATTCGTCGGTACTGCGCATATTGCTATCGCTCAAAATCAAAGCTACCGCAGCCCGATTAATATAACCGCGACGACCGCAAGTGCGACGCCCGCCAGATTAATCGGCAAGAGCGTAATCTTGTTAACCAACAGATCCAGGCAGAGCACTGTTGCGCCCATCGTTACGAACACAACGGCGAAGGTATTGCTCATCGTCATAAAGCGCAGGCTACCGATATAGGTCACCGTGGCCGCCACATTGAACAACAGGAACAAATACAAAAATGGCGACAAGACCAGCGCACGAATTACCGACCATGAGGCGACCATTGCCGGTAACGAGATGGCAACCTGTTTCATAAAGAACTGGCCGAACGCCAGCAACACTCCACAGACGACCGGGAGGACCAGAAGCGCGTTCACGACACGGGCACGTCGGGCATTGCAGCGCTCGCTGGCGGCTTTCGGCAAACGAACACGCGCAGAAGGCCATCGCCGGAAATGAAACGGCCGAGTGGCCGGCCGCAAAAAACATCGAAGCTTGACGGGAAGTCGGCCTCAATGGTTAACCCGGCCCGCGCGATTTCGGCGCGGGCGTCCGCCGCCGTGTAAAGCCACAGCAGCGGAACGTACATATGATCGAGAACGAAGTTGTTGAGAATGCGCGAGTGTCGGGACACGTAGCGCGCGACGCCATACGGAATTATATGCGAAAGAACGCGGATAGCGCGGACGAAGGCATCGAACAGGCTGAGGCGGAAGGTGTAGAGCGAAATATAGGCGATCGCGCCCGGCTTCATGACCCTGGCGATCTCATGGAAGGCGCGCAACGGGTCGGAAGTGTGGTGGGCGACCCCAGAACAAATGACCAAATCAAACTCGTCATTGCTCGACGGAATTTCCAGCACGGAACCGACCCTGAACTGGACATTTTGGACTTCCCCACGCAGCTCGGCCACGACATCCGGATTGGCGTCAATGGCCTCATTGCGCGCGAATCCGATCCGTTGGCATGATCGAATATTGAACGTGTGCAGGCCGCATCCGCAGTCCAGAGCCGAAAGTCCCGCGGCGCTTCGCCCGAATCGTCGCGCAAGCCAGGTAGCGAACTCCGCACTGGTCGGTGGCAGCGCGTCCTTTCGCGACCGATCCACCATGACGCGGTGGATGTCGCTGTAAAAACCCTTGGTGGACTGGGCGCCGGCGAAGGACAAATTTGCGGCCATCTTTGCTCCATTCGCGATTGGCCATCATAAGCAATGCCGCCGAAAATCTGCGAATTCCCGCGAGGTCAGGCTCAATTCTTCCGCGCGGGAATCGGTCGCGGCCGCACGGCATCGCGGCAATATTGCGGCAGCGGCACATGCGAGCGGTGGCAAGAAGCCAATTGATGAATGTAGTCCGGGGTATAGCTGTGCAGCAGGTACAATTTGGGCGATTGTAGGACGAATTGATTGGGCTGATCTACCGGCCTGTCGTTGTCATTGGCAACGATGATCTGGATCGTCTTGTTTTCTTTCGTGGAAAAGTCAGCGCGGATTTTCGCAGTCTTCGGGGGAATCAGCCAGGAGCCGTTTTCGCCGACCACGCCAATTGCAGTGACGCCATCGATATTCTCAAGTTGAGCCTCGATCCGCACTTGGTCGTTCGGCTTAATATCTATCGGCGGGCTGGAAAGTTCATACGTGTAAGCCCCGCGACTTCCGACAACGTGGGTATCGCCGTCGTCCGGCGGACTGACGCTTTGCACTCCGGGAGTCGCGGTCCAGGATGAAACCGGCGGGATATCAATCGGGCTACGCTCTTCCAGCGGCGAGAGGCTAATAATGGGACGCACCTCTGCCACTGTGAAGCTGGCAGTAGGGTTCCGATCGAATTGGCTCACGTAGAGCGGACCGCCGGAATGATTGACGATGAAAAAAACCCGTCCCTCAGAGGCAAAATAAGGCGCCTGGGCGAAGCGGAACGGCAAGTCACTGGCGGTGCCGGTGAATTGCCGTGTCTCGGTGGCGGCGATGAGCCCGACCTCCCGTGGCTGCGCACCGCTGACGTCGACCGAGATCAGATAATGTCCCGCCGGCAGACTAACCTCGACGGAACGGTCCGCCAGCGCCTCAGTCGTTCGACCGAGTGTCAGCGAAAATCGCAC
>DATAVW010000044.1:0-12835 GCA_036267515.1 Rhizomicrobium sp. | reverse complement strand
TCGATGACGAACTACGATATTGAGATGTGGCGCTACGCCAAGGAGCTTAAGGTTCGCAGCGACGATCCGCTCATCGCGTTCGAGCACGTGCGGAATTCCTCGGCGCTTTTGCAATCGGTGACGATTCGGACCAACGAATGGGGTCTTCGCGGCGGACCGGTTGCACCACGGGATCCAAATTTGCGTCGCATCCTTGTCCTTGGCGGCTCGATCACGCTTGGGTGGGGCGTTCCGGAAGACAAGGTCATGACAAGCAGACTCGAGCAGATGTTTGCCGCGGATGATCAGCATGTGGAGGTACTCAACGGCGGCGTAGGCAACTACAACGCCGTTCGATATGTGGAGAGATTTTTCAAGCGTTTGGAGGGACTGCAGCCGAGCGATATTGTCGTGCATTATTTCTTGCGCGATGCCGAGGACCTCGATCCCGGCGGCGGCAATTTCTTGCTACGGCATAGCGAAGTTGCTGTGACAGCCTGGATCGCCGCGCACCGGTTGTTCGATCATAACGGCGAGCGTTCGCTGATCGACCATTACCGTGCAGTTTACAATCCGGAGGCTCCCGGCTTCAAAGCGATGCTGTCCGCCCTGGACCGGTTGCGCGACTACGCCGCTGCAAACCACATCAAAGTCTATTTCGCCATGGTGCCGGACGTACACAACCTGGTCAATTATCCGTTCGGCTTCATTCATGAGATGATGCGCGGTGTTGCAGAGCGTGATCATTTCATCTATGTGGATCTGCTGCCCGGGCTTACCGGTCTCGAACCGGAGCAGCTTTGGGCCATGCCCGGCGATCCGCATCCAAACGCGCTTGGGCACCAAATCATGGCTCAAAGCCTCTATCCGGTCCTAAAGGGCCAATAGCATCAGGCGATCCTTCCGCGGGTCGGCTTGACGGAAAGCCTTGATGCTATTCAGCTCTCCGGTCTTCTTCGTCTTCTTCGTCGCCTACTTTGCGTGCCACCTGGTAACGCCGCCACGGTTTCGCGTTTGGCTGATCATGATCGGCGGCGCGATCTTCTATGGCTACTGGAACGTCGCGTACGTCGGCTTACCGTTCATTCTGACGGTTTTGGCTTTCGCTGGAGCGCTGTGGACGAACTCAGTCAAGCCTGGCGGCGGCCGCCGCGCCCGGCTGTGGCTGAGTGTCATGACGCTACTCGCTCCGCTGTGCTTCTTTAAATATACCAACTTTCTGTTCAGGGGAGTCGTGGCGCCGATTTTTGATTTGCCGTCGGTCAATGTAATCGACTTTGGTCTTCCGCTGGGTATTTCGTTCATCACCTTCACGTTGATTGCTTACGTCGTCGACGTCGCTCAAGGTCCCTATCCGATCGAACCAAAGATCAGGTGGGTCACGAGCTATGTCCTGTTCTTTCCGCACCTGATCGCCGGTCCTATTCTGCGCCCGCACGAACTCATACCGCAGCTCCGGCAGGCGCGCCCGGCGGCGTTGCGATGGATCGTCCCCGGGATCACGGTCTTTTCGGTGGGGTTGGTCAAGAAGCTGGTTTTTGCCGACCCGATCGGCCACATGGTAGATACCGTTTACAGCCATGCCGGCTCTACGGCCTGGGATTACCTTCTCGCGATCTACGGCTTCTCGGTTCAGATCTACTGCGATTTCAGCGGCTATACTGACATGGCGATCGGGCTCGCGCTGATTCTTGGCGTGCAGCTGCCAAATAATTTCAGACAACCTTACACCGCTCGGACGCTTGTGGATTTTTGGCGGCGCTGGCACATCACGTTGTCGCATTGGTTGCGGGATTACGTCTACATCCAACTCGGAGGCAGCCGCAGAGGTAAGTTTGCGACTGTGCGCAATCTCATTGTGACAATGGCGCTCGGCGGCCTATGGCATGGTGCCAATTGGACCTTCGTGATCTGGGGCGTTGCGCACGGCATCGGCGTCGCCATCACGCACGTTGTCGGGGCCGGCCGGGTTTGGAGACGGGTCCCGAGTTTCGTTTCGATCATCTTCACCTTCCATGTCGTCACCGCACTTTGGGTTCTCTTTCGTGCGCCGAATCTTGCGGTGGCGTGGCGCGTAGCCAGTGGTCCGTTCGTGGCACCGTCGAACGACATCATGGGTTTTGCGACAAGATATGCCTTCGAAATCGTGCTCGTGCTGGTCTTCTTTGCACTGCATCGTTTCGACGATCAGAGGCGGTTCATTATCTTCAGCCGGAGGTCGCCGGCGGCAGTGCTTTGGCCGCTAATCGGATTGATGTGGGTACTCTCTATTACGATCAGTACCGGCAGCTCCGCAAAGTTTATTTATTTTGATTTTTGAGGCACCGTACCGCGTCTGCTGAGGGATGGGACTGACCGGCGCCCGATGCTGGCTTAGGCGTTGATCGGAGGGTCGTTCGTTCGTTTCTTATTCTAACGCGGAGGGCGGTAGGAAATCGTGTTGCTCGCGTTGATGACGGCAACATATGGCCTTGATCGACCATCGACGTTGATAAACGTGTTGCCGACATCCACGTAAGGGGCGGTCCTTCCGACCGATATGCTGTAGCCGATACGTGGCTTTATCGAAGTGGTGGCGCGAATGTTGCAGTCGTTTGTGATCACTCCGTCGAAGTAGTTGTAGTTGTTACCGGTGCCGTTGAGCCAGACGCAAGAGGCGCTTTTGGTGCTCACGAGATTGTAGATTTTGTTATATGATGTGCCGCTGGAGAACGAGAGACCAGTGCGCACCTGGCCCCCGGTCAGCGTGAGATTTTTGAAGGTATTGTCGGTGGAACCGGTCGTTTTGAATACTCGTGCCTCCGACTTTGGCGCAAGTGCGACAACGACATTGAACACCGTTGAGCCGGATGACCAAGTGAATTCAACTCCGTCACCCATTATCTCATGCGCTTGGATATTCGAAACGACCGAGTGTTGCAGTCCATAGAGATACAAACCCGTATTGCTTATTTGTCCTACATGCACGTCATCGATATGGCAGTCATCGCAATCAAGAACAGCGACGCCAGTCTGGCCAGCCGCTAAAAAATTTCTGGCATTCACGGCGGAAATGTCGGCGTTTGAGAAATAGGCAATAAGCATTCCGCTCTGCCTCCCAGTAGAGGAACTGGCATCGACGGTCAGGTTCTTCAGCGTCAGGCCGTTTGTGACCTCCAGCTTTTGAACGGTGGCGGTGCGAAAATCGAGCTTTATTGGAAATGTGATAGGGTACGCGAGCGTGAGTGTGTTGCTGGCTTTGGAGACGATCTTGTTCAGCTGCCCTTGCGAAAACAGGTTGGCCGCGTTCGCGTCACTGAAATTGCCATAGGTTACCAATACATAGTCACCTGAGCCGAAGATTGAGGAGTCGCTGACGGAAACCTGTTTGGCCCCTTTCTCGGCGTCGTACGCAATCGCAGCTTTCGCTGCTGTTGCCGTTCCGCCGGATATGATGAAGCACCAACCAGCCGAGGAGCCGGCGCATAAGATACCGGGTTTTAGGCCACCTACCGTTTCGCCTTGCAGCACGGCGCCCGGCGGTGCGTGCCAACCTACATTGCGGGTGAGTTTGCAGTGCCCCGAAATAACGCCGGCAACCGGTCGGGATTGGCTGCTCAGCGCATGCAGAAACGTTTCGAATGCTTGCGTGTCGTCTGCCACTCCATCACACTTCGCGCCGAATTCCTGGGGGCGGATCGTGGGGTATTTTCCGCCCGGCTCGTCGCTCGCCGCTGCCGCGTCCTTCGTAAGCTCCAGTTCGTGCAACGTTGCGGAAAGGGTGTGGTGCTGAGGGTCGCCGGCCCAAACCGATACTAGCAGGCCCGAACAACACGCCACTATCGCTGCGGATCGTCCCATAAAACACCAGTCGATGGCCAATCCTACACGCCTATGACAAAACGTCTGATGAGGGATGATACATTATAGCCGAATAGCCGAGAGTAGTCGCCGGCGGTTTGTCGGAATATGATACCGGCCGATTGCGTTCACGTAGCCCGCCGGGGAGTGCCAGAAAATTATGTGAATGTGAAATTTGAGGCCTGCAAGCTCGGCCGTGTAGCCAAATTAGCGAATGTATCGATGGTCGAGGATCCGGTCCCTTGCGGAGCCAACGACAAGTCGCCGGTGCTCGTGTTGTACAAAAGGGTCGGAACCGCCGCGGCAGCAGTCGGATTGGTTCCGGCTATAAAGTTCATGAAGCTTTGCAACGAATGCATGCCAAATGCGGACGAGGAAAGCTCCATGCTGTCAGTCCCGGGCAGGAAATCTGTTATGCTGGCAAAATCGGTGGGAGACATGAACGCAAAGGTGTCTTTGCCGCTGCCTCCCAGTATCGAGTCTTTGCCGCTGCCTGCAAAGATGGTGTCATTCCCGGTGCCGGCGTTAATGGTGTCATTTCCGCTGTTGGCGTAGATCACGTCATTGCCGGTGTTTCCGCTCGCTGTAATGCTACCGGACCCGGACAAAAATAAGTTGTTGACGGTTGTCGGCAACGCGTAGTTTACAGTCGAATAGATGATGGAGTTCGTGCCCGCTACTTGTTGCACCACATCGTTGCTGTTGTAGACCAAGAACGCGTCGTTGCCGCCACCGCCGACCAGCGTATCGACTCCGGTTAAACTACTATAGAGATTGTTCGCTGCCGAATTGCCGGTTGCAGTCAGCATTGCGTTGCCGGTGAGCTGTAAGGTTTCGACATTTGTCGGTATGCTGAAACTTACTGAGGAAATGACGGTGTCAACGCCGCCGTTCGGTTGCTCGGTGATGTGATCGTTCGGATTGGTGACGTAGAACGCGTCGTTGCCTGAACCGCCGATCAGAGTGCTGGCGCCTCCGCCGTCCATGAGGGTATCGCCCGCATTGTTGGCGTAAATGACATCGGTGCCGCCGTTGCCCACACCGATAAGGCTGCTGCTGCCCTGTAAGACCAGTTCAGCGATGTTTGCCGGCACCGTGTAGCTCACGGTGGAGTAGACGATTGCCTTGGTCCCAGCCACTTCGTTCACGACATCGTTGCTGTTGTAGACCAAGAACACGTCATTGCCGCCGCCGCCGATCAGGGTGTCGACGCCAGTCAGGCTGCTATAGAGATTGTTCGCTACCGAATTGCCGGTCGCAGTCAGCGTTGCGCTACCAGTAAGCTGCAAGGTCTCGACATTTGTCGGTATGCTGAATTTGACTGAGGAAATGATGGTGTCAACGCCGCCATTCGGCTGCTCGATGATGTGATCGTTGGGATTGGTGACATAGAACTTGTCGTTGCCTGAACCGCCGATCAGGGTACTGGCGCCGCCGCCGTCCATGAGGGTGTCACCCGCATTGTTGGCGTAAATGACATTGGTGGCGCCATTGCCTACGGCGACAAGGCTGCTGGTGCCCTGCAAGACCAGCTCGACGACGTTTGCCGGCACTGTGTAGCTCACTGTGGAGTAAACGATTGCTTGGGTCCCCGGCAACTCGTTCACGACATCCTTGCTGTTGTAGACCGCGAATACGTCATTGCCGCCGCCGCCGATCAGCGTGTCAATTCCGCTGTTGCTGTACAGCCAGTCTCCCGCCGAATTTGCCTTGCCGGTCAAGTTGGCGGAGCCCTGGAGCACCAATTCGTTGACGTTGTTGGGCAACGTGTAACTGACGCTCGAATAGATCATCGCCGCCGTCCCCGGTGTCTCGGTGACGACATCCTGGGAGTTGCTCACGCTGAAGACATCATTGCCGCCGCCGCCGATCAGGGTATCGACGCCGCTGTTGCTGTAGATCCAGTCCGCATCGGAATTGCCGGTACCGGCCAGGTTTGCCGTTCCGGTCAGCACTAGCGTGTCGACATTGGCCGGCAGCGCGTAACTGATGCCCGAATGGATACTGGAATTCGTTCCAGTGTAGTTCTCGACCACAACATCGGCGGGGTCGTGAACGACGAATGTGTCGGTTCCCGGCCCTCCGACCAGAGTTGCGCCGCCGCTGTCGGGCGAACTAAGCGTGACCGTGCCAGAACCAGCCGTCAGGACGGCGTCCGACAGATAGGGGCTGACCAGCAACGAATAGGAAAGATCGACGTTACTGCGGTAATTCGCGAGGCCCGCGGCCGGGAGACCGGCGAGATCGACATCCACCGACTCGGCTGGATTCTCCGGCGACAGAATGTCCGCGATGTTCGCCTCAGTGCCGAGCGCCATGACATCGATGTCCTCGCCCGGAAAGACCTCCATATAGGGGCGAACGGTTTCCCCGGGGTCGACCTGCACGACCATGTCCTTGTAGTGCACGTCGCGGTCGGCCGGATAAATGGCGAAACTGTTCGCGGTGATGAAGCTTGTGACGCCGTTTTTCTGGACCACTTGCTGGACGAACATCGAGGCGACCGGCTGACCGACGTCCCCAACCGGACTTGGCGTATCGGTGCGATAGACCAGCGGAATCCACAGAAACTGCGCACTGCTGGTATTATTCGTGTAGTAGCCGCTACTCGTCCCGGTCCACATTAAGTACGTGTAGCTGCTGCTGCTTCCATCAATTTCCAACCCGCTGGCGGTATTGGTATTGCTGCCGCCGGTCGACACCACCTGCCATTGGCTGAGCACATTGCTCTGCGCCACGTCGGGCGTAAATCCCGGCAGCGCCGTGTCTCCGGTCGGGGCAACCGGGAAGATCTGAGCGGCCGCGGCCACCTGCTGCAGATAATTGCTTGGCAGCGACACACCGGGCTTGCCCTGGAAAGTCACGCCGGTGAGGTAGAACGGCGACTGAATGTGCTCGATCGAGGGACTTGATGGTAGTTCGGTGCGGGTGACCGTCGCCTGGTTCAGTTGCAGCGGATTACGCTCATAGATCGGCGCAATCAGATTGTTGATGCTCTCGTTCGATTGCAAAGTGGGGTTCTGGCCGGGATTGACCTGCACGGAATAGTCGAGATCGAGATTGGCCTGATAGCTGATGCCGGAAAAGTCGACATCCACCGCATCCGCCGGGCTCTGCGGAGAAATGATATCCGAGATGTTGGTCTCCGTGCCCAGTGCCACGATGTCGACGTCATCGCCGGCGGTGACCTGAAGGGCCAGGTTGAGCGATTGACCGGGATTAACCGTGACTAGGAGGTCTTGATAATGCAGGTTGAGGTCAGTCGGCGAAAAATTGAACGTCTGACCGTCGGCCGTAAGGGTGGCGACCGGAGAGCCGCCGGCGAGCGACGTCGGCGTGTCGGTTCGGTAAACGATCGGAAGCCAGATCGTCTGCACCGAGCCGGTCGTATTTGTGTAGGATCCGGACCACTGCAATTGCGCGGGCGTGCCATTTGTGCCGGTGATGATGACACCGCTGCCGGTGTCCAAGGAGGCGCCGGCTAGCAGCTGCCAACTGGCGATCCATTCCGTTTGTGAAATGTCCGGCGTGAATCCCGGGAGGGCTATTGTGCCCTTCGGCGCCACCGGCCACACATTGGCCGCGTACCAGGACTGGATTGCATAGACGGTGTTTGCGGGCAGCGAAAACCCCGGTTGCGGCCGCAATCCGACGCCGGTGATCGGGAACCCGTCCTCGATGTGCTCGATGGCCGGACTGCTCACTCCCTCGACCCGTTGGACCGTGACTTCATTCGACACCGGCGAGGCATTCTGGGCAAAGCTCTGAGAAGCGAGTGGCGTCATCTGCCCCAGTCCGTACAGCATGCTCTCGTCGTACGGCGCCACGCCGAAAACGACGCTCTCATTGCTGGCGAGCGTGACCGAAGCCGCGTTCCATTGATCGTTGGTGGAGATGACGCCGCTCGGCGTAATGGTCGCACCGCTCGCGCCGTAATAGTCCTGAATGGTCTGGTTGACATCGGTCCAGATGCCATCCGGATCGTTGCCGGTCCCCGTGGGCGGCGGCAGCGCCGCCTGTATCTGGGCCAGCGTGAAAAACGGATCGCTGTCCGGCTGTGCCGGGTTCATGAAGTGATTGAGGCCCTGGCTTCCATAGGTCTCGACCACTTGAAATCCGGGCTGCACGATCCACGTGCCAGGCGTGGAGCCCGGCACTCCGGGGAAATCGATCGTGCAGATGACGTGACCAAACGAGCTGTACAGCATTTCGTACTGATAGCCATACACGGCGCTGAAATAGGCGCCGCCGAGCGCGTTGAGCTGGCCACAATTTCCGAACGGCGCGGAATTGTAGACGTAGTCGGAGACGTTGGCAGAACTATCCGTCACCCCGCCGAATACCGCGGGAATGACTGGCGTCGTCGTGGAAAGCAGGTTCAAAAAATCAGAGCGAGGATCAACCGGCGACCCTGAAAGGGCATCGCCGAATGTGATGGTGACACTGCCGGACGCATCCATGCCCGTGGGATCGACCGCAATTCCTTCGATAATCTCGCTGCTCATATTTGCCTCACGGTCGCCTGCCGCCAACGGCGCTTGACCCTAGCTATCCATCGGATAGCGTGCACCGCTGCGGCAAGGTTAAAAGGAGCCGCCCCACATTGCAAAACTTAGTCGGTCATCGCAGCTTAAGACCGCCCTCGGCGGCGAAAACGAATAACAGCCGTTCTCCCCGAACCACGTCCGGCCTAAGCTCGGCAGACAACCCCCCAAAACCCCCTTCCCCTCGCACTCTCGGAATCCGACGCGGCGAAGAGCCTTCACAACTTGAAGAATTGACGATTAACCCGCCGAACGCAAGCGCTTTACAGGTCGTAATTCCACCATTTTGTCCGCTTCCGCCATTCGCGCGCTTAACTTTGCTGCAGCATTCATCATGATGCGCCGATGCAATTTTGTACCATGGGCGCAAGCTGCGAGAGCACGGCGGCCGACCAGCGCTCCGCGCTCGGTTTGTTCAAGTGCTCATTGTCAATAGTCGCGAGGCCGGCAATCTGCGGCAGGATCGCGACAGTTTTGAGGTGTTGGCTCAATTGGATCACCAGCGGATCGAAGTCGTCCGTGCGGGTTGGGGTGGCGACCAAGGCCACGCAATCAGCCGAGACGTTGCCGGCTATGGATGCTACGATCAACGGCGCCAAACGTTTCGGGTCATCGTAGGCATAAAAGGCGAGCGAAACCCCTACCGCCCAAGCCGTAGCCAACGGCCTGCTGTAGCGACCCAGGATGAAAAATCCCCCCAGCGCGATCGGTAGAAAAACGAAAATGAAAAGTGGAGAGGTGAAAAGCACCGGGGCTGCCGATCGTGTGCTTGGTACCGTTATACTAGAGTAGTCGAAAGCGCGGCAGGACGCGAATGCAAAGGAGATTCGGCAACATCAGGAGCCACAGCTTGAAAACCGCCAAGCGCCAGCGAGGGCGCTGAGGCGCCTTAAGATGCGCTGCGGCACCGCTGGGTGCTCATCGGCGGTGATCCTCGGCCGATCTTCGAATATCAGTCGCTCGCAGAGTAAGCCGTCACCTCGGGACCTGCCTGGATCTGCCCGCCATACACATCAATCGTGCCCCCCGCGCCGTCCAGACCAGGCACCGTCACCGGCCGGTTTTCTAGTCCGAGCTGCACCCAGGAAGATTTTTTATGAAACGTCACTTTGACTGTGCAGCGCTGCCAAGAGCTGGTCACCGAACACAGTGTCGGATTTCCTGCCTCAGAATCGTTCACCACCCGTAATCCGATCTGGTTCTTGTTATCCGAGCGAACATAGACTGACGCCTGAACGGTCGTGTTCGGGGGCAAGCTCGAAGGCGAAAGCCCGTAGAAATAACCGGAATTTGCGTCGAAATTGATACGCCGCGCCTCATTGCCTCCCGAGGGATCGGCGACGTTTTCCCCAAGCGAGGCGCTCCCGCGATAGCCCTCCTTCCAGTTTCCGGGATCGCTGGAGCGAGGCAGCAAGTTGACCGATGGAGTGGTCGCTGAAGGAGGGCTTACCGCAGCACTTTCTGATTGGGGCGCTGTTGCCGTGCGCTCTGGCGGAGTCGATGTTTCACTCGATTGCGGCGGAGCCGAAGGCGCTGGTGCTCCCGGGCCCCAATAGTTTAAAGCGAGATTGGTCACTACGAACGACACTGCCACCACGGCAATGCTAATCAGGACCGTCAGAACTCGGGAGCCGGGCATCTTGAATCTCATCACTGAAAAGGAGGCGCCTACGCGAGCCGCTACGTTGTGCGCGGCGGTACCTGATCTGTCCCCGGTGACCGCTGTGGTAACGGTCTTCCGTCTCGACCAAGCTATTTCTCTGCAGAGAATCCGAAACCGTCGAAGTTGCAAGTTACAGTAGACAGCAGCAGCGATGCTATGGGCGCAGCGTTCTTCGCATAAAGAACCGCTACAATTTCTGGGCTCGCGTCTGACTGAAACAGAGCGACGGAACCGACTCCCTCGTATCGCTTAGTGCCGGTACACGCAACGGCACAGCCTCGCTCCCCACCACATTGAAGCGCACCTTGCTGCAACCAGGATAGTGCTGAGGGGGTTTCCGCCGAGACCGGCACAATTCCCATGAGCATTAGTATCGAAATAGTCCATGCATAACGCATTTTATCGCCTCCAGCATGTCGCTTTCGTAGACCTTGGGGCGCATGCAAAACCTGCAACCCCAACGTCGGGTGGCATCAAGTCAGTTATTTGACGGCGGTGAATACGAATCCATCGAAGCTGCAGGCGGCGCTCGCCATGAGCCAAGATCCGACCGGCACGCCGTGCTTGTAGATGTTGAGCAAAATATTCGTGCCGGATTGGAACAAGGCTATTGATTCGATCTGCTGCTGAGTTTGCCCGCCAGCGCAAGAAACGGTGCAGCCACCGCCAGCAGTGCACTGAAACGCACCGGTCTGCCGGTATTGTGCACTCGAGCTTTGCTCAGGCTGAGAAGGCCCAGCCTGCCTGGATGGTGAATTCGAGTTTTGTTCGTGGGTTCGGTTGCCGCCGATTTCGGCAGTATGATGCCGACCAGCTTTGGGCTCCGCCAGCGGATTTTGCTGCGCAAGGGCCAAACTCGTGACACACGCCACAAGAGCAACGGCAAGAGCTAGGCTGGCGCGGATCATCGACAATCTCCCCGGAAGACTCAAAAACCTTCAGAAATTTGTTCGCCCCAGCATTCGACACGACTTATCACCATCCAGGCCAACAATACGTGGCGAATGTAAGGCATCGGAGTTGGCCCCAGATGTGCCGATCTTGACAGCAACGAAACGAGGATTCAATACTATCCGGGCGAGGTTTGTCCGTCGCGGCTTTACTGCGCGCGCCGATGCACAGGCGGGACTTGCCGCCGTCAAGCTTGCCTGGATCACGAGATGTTCTGCTCGGCCATTGGAACGCAATTGCCTACGGTGATCGCCCCGGCGCAAGGGCTGATCGTCTGGCTAGTCGTCGTCTCATCAAATGAATGATGTCGGTGAGGAGGCTAGGACCACGCCGGTAACACCGGGAGGCTTGCTGCCCCTTGACCTGCTCCGCTGCCCGCGAACCGGCACGCAGCTACGCATCGAAAATGGCCGCCTCGTCTGTATTGACGGTCACGAATACTCGATCAGCCCGGAAGGCTTGCCGCTATTCGCGGCGCAATTCAGCACGGAAGAAGCGCAAGCACAGGGCGAACACTACGACACGATCGCGGATGCGTACGTGCGCAACCTCAGCTATCCGCATACCCAGGAATATATGGATTTTCTCGATCAGGTGCTCGCGGAAGCTGTTGGCCGAAGCTCACTTGGTACCGCCGCCGAAATCTGCTGCGGCCGCGGCGAATCTTTCGTGCTCTTCGGTGACCGCATGGAGCGGGGCGTCGGCGTCGACATGTCCGTTTCGATGTTGAAATCCGCCCTGAGGCTGCACCCGGGGCCGCACCTGACTTTGGTGCAAGGCGATGCCACCCAGCTTCCTCTCGCCGACAACTCGTTTGATTCGGTCTTTATGCTTGGCGGTATCCATCACATCAATAATCGGGAATCATTGTTCCGCGAGGTTTCGCGGATCCTCAAGCCAGGCGGCTTGTTCTACTTCCGCGAACCGGTGGACGATTTTTTCCTCTGGCGATGGTTGCGAGCCGCCATATATCGGCTGTCGCCCGCGCTCGACCACAAGACCGAGCGGCCGCTGCGGTTAGCGGAAACTATTCCACAAATGGAAGCCTCTGGCATGCGCTGCCGTCACTGGAGCACGCATGGATTTTTGGGATTTTGCTTGTTCATGAACAGCGACGTCTTATTGGTAAACCGTCTGTTTCGGTTTGTTCCTGGGATCCGCGCGATGACGCGCCTGTCCGTCCGGCTGGATGAGAAGTTCACCAAGCTGCCGGCTTTCCGCCACTCTGGACTCCAGGTAATCGGCGTTGCTGTGAAGGCTCCTCGCACCGATAGCGACACTTCGGATCGAGCTCATACCGCCCCGGCTTCGGCGCAAGGTTGTAGCTGAGTTAGGGACCTTCAAGCTCCGGAATCTGATCGACGAAAATTTCTCAAGGGAGATTCCTAGGCGGGCCGCGGGCACGGTCGTCCTCCCTTAGCCAGAAGCGGACCATCGAAATCATCTCCCGCGTTGATCCGAAACAGCATGGCGTGATCTGCCCCGCGGCTTTTACTCCCGAGGGGTACGATGCACTTTTTCGGATTTATGGCGTGTGCGCCGTAAACATGATATCCTGCGCAGTCAACGCCGTATGATTGCTCAGATTGGCGACCAGGACCGAGTCAGCAGCGCTTCCATCATGGGAATAGTACAAATTCCCGGTGCTCATGCTGTAAGCGAACCGTTGCACTGAGGAGGTGAATGCATCATTCGACGACGAGGAGGAAAACAGACTCGCTGCGATCGGCTGCGGCGTGCTCGTGCCTTTCCCATTGTCGGCGCCGAGATCGAAGCCGGCATTGCTGAACACGAAGTCGTCGGTCGTCGGGTTGAAATCGGCAACGGTCGCCGGCTGCACCTGCGTCGCGAAGATGAA
>DATAVW010000043.1:0-7506 GCA_036267515.1 Rhizomicrobium sp. | reverse complement strand
GCAATCACGTGCGACAGCGGCACGGGTTTGTCAGGCGGCGCGGCGGATTCTTGCCCGCGCAATGCCGAGTTTTGCTGTTGCATCGGAGCCCCCAGGCTACCCGGGAAACAGCCTACGCTGAGCCAAGCCTGTGGCACAATGAATTCGGAAGCCGCCCGCTATTCTGCGGGTTGCGCCAGCAGGAGCGCGGCCCTGCGCCTGCGGTCCGCCAGCCAATAGAGCGCAATACCAACCACCAGCATCGCCAACGCCGCCAGCACGATCTTCACGAAGGCGGTAAAAGGATGCGGTTCCGACGAATTCGGGATCAAGGTGCAGACGATAGCAACCAGCGTTGAAATGAGACCGACCCATCCGAGGACGATACTGGTGCGTTTGCCGCCGGGTGGCGCCCACGCGCCCGGCAATGCAGGCCAATTCTGAATTTTCAGATGTCCGATGAACATAAAAACATAAGGGATCACGATAGTCAGCACGCCCATGGCGACCATAAAGTCGTAGGCGCCAGCGACGCTTGATCCCGCCTGACTAAGCACGACCATCGCAAGTGTCAGCCCCGATTGCATCAGAATCGCATAGACCGGCGCGCCTGTTTTCGGATGTCGGCGCGCGAAGGACGGCGGCAGGTAGGAGTCGATGCCTGCCGTGAAAAGCAAGCGCGTGCCCATCAGGAAATTCGCCGCAAATCCCCCGAGCATCGAGAGCGCGAACAGCAAGATCACGAATGGGGCAAGTCCGCTCGTGCCGACATGTGACAATCCGGCACGAAGCGCGTCGGCGAAGCCGCCAAGCCGGCTGAGTTCACTCGACGGCAGGATGACAAGAAATGCCATCGTGCCGAGGACATAAATGCAAACCGAGCTGATTCCCGCAATCAGCAACACGCGCGCGACAGTGCGCATGCCGCCTTCGATCTCGTTGCGCAGGAATGCGACGCCTTCCACGCCGCAAAAGGCGAACACGATCGTGCCCCAAAGGATCGCAGTGTCGAAATTGAAGACGGGCAGGTAGGAGGAATGCAGAAAGTTGGTTGCACTCTGGCCGCGCCCGCCGATCACAATGGCAACGAGCACAATGACGCCAAGCACCAGCCAACCGCTCGCCATCCCGATATTCGGAACCCATTTGCCGTATTTCAGCCCGGCGATCTGCATGGCGGTCACCAGAAGGGTAAGGCCGAATGAGATCGACATATAGAGCAGCGTGTCCTTGGGATCGCCTCCGAACGCCGCGAGAATCAGTCCGCTGAGAAAATAGAGAATGCCCGCAAAGTAAGGCAGCAGATTGGTCCAGTAGAACCAGCCGCAGGTAAATCCGGCGAGCGGGCCCAGCGTGCCGCGCGCCCAGCTATAGATGCCGCCCTCATCGTCGAACCGTGCCGTCAGTTCCAACGTCGCGACCGACAGCGGAATAAAAAATGTCACAAACGCGAGACCCCACATGGGCAACGAAGACGGGCCAACCGCCGCGGCCACCGCGATCCAGCGGATGCCGGTGCCGACCGCAAGCGTGTAAAACGCCGCGTCCCAGAATTTCAGTTTCTCCGGCGCGGCCACGGTCGCATCGGTCATGGCGATTCCATTCTTGCGCTGATTTAATGCCCCAAGCCCGCGCGATGCGCTTGCCCTCGGGAAGCTTCGTTGGGTTCGCCGGCGGAGTAAAGCGCCTGAGCGATTCCGGCATTATCGGCGCACGCTGCTTGTTCTAAAATAATGGACATAATGGTTGTGAAAGCGATTTAGGACCTTCACGAACAATCAGGAGAGGGTCAGAGTACCGTTGAAATCCAAGGGGGGAATACCATGATCTGGCGTTCCGCAAAAACCGCCGCCACCGCGCCGTTACTGGTGCTGTTGCTCTCCGCAACCGCCAACGCCGCTCTCCAGCTGCCGAAAATCAAGAACGTCACCTTCAGCGGCAGTAGCGGCAACTACAGCGCAACAATCACCGGCAAGAATTTCGGCGTGGCACCGGACGGCATTCCGTGCAACGCCTGCCAACCATTGCAGGTGCAGATCGTCGATATCGCATCGCAGCCCGTGCAGCAGGTCATCAACGTCACCAACTGGTCGGACACCTCCATCACGGTGACGGGTATCGCCGTGAACAAGGGCGATTCCACGCGGATCGGCGTCTACAATCAGACGCTCGGCAATGTCGATACCTGGGGCGGGCCCGTGATTAAACAAAAGAACAACACGCCGGTCATCAGCGGCTTAGCGAAATCGGGTGAAGGCCAGAATTTGACTCTCACCATTACCGGCTCGGGCTTCGGATCTGCGCCGGCGGGAATCGGCGACAATTTCGAATCGCCCTTCTTTGTGTTCACGAGCTACAACAGTCAGCTGCCGGGCACGGATGGATTTCCATGGAACGCCGGCTACTGCGGCGCCAACGATTGCAATGCGGTGACCGTGAACATTTCGAGCTGGAACGACAAGCAGATCGTGATGGATGGCTTCGGCGACATGTACGGCAACGACTGGATCGTAAATCCGAAAGACGCGTTCTGCGTGGGCGTGTGGTCGAGCCAGAGCACCAGCGATGGTACGACGGGTGGAACCTATGCCTGCAAGCGCGCGCCGAAATAACCGCACTTACGGGATCGCGTTTCCTGCATTTGCCGAATAGGTGCCCAGCCTGCCGGTTTTGACCGGCGCGGTATGGCCCCTCGCCCCAACGCGACCCCCCGCCAAAGCTTGTTGGAATTGGCGGCCGCAATCAATCCGCGGCGTGGCAGTCTTTCAGGGGATTTCCTATGATGGAGAGGATGTAAGGGGCGGAGCAATGCTTGGGCTGATGCAGGAGTGGCCGCTGCTGATTCACAAGATCATTGATCACGCCGCGCTCTATCACGGCGAGCGGGAAGTCGTGACCCGCAGCGTCGAAGGCCCGATCGTCCGGACCAATTATTGCGAGATTGCGCGCCGCTCCCGCCAGATCGCGCATGCGCTAGATCGCGCAGGATTCGCAGTCGGCGATCGCATCGCCACACTCGGCTGGAACACCGCGCGCCACATGGAAGCATGGTACGGCATCGCCGGCATCGGCGCGATCTATCACACGCTGAACCCGCGGCTGTTTCCCGATCAGCTGGCTTCTATCGTCAACCACGCCGAAGACAGCGCACTGTTTTTCGATCTCACATTCGCGCCACTGGTGGAGCAGATCGCGCCGGAAATTCCTTCCGTTCGGCTCTATGTGGCGCTCACCGACCGCGCACATTCGCCTAATACCGCTCTGCCGAGCCTCACCGCTTATGAAGATTTCATCACCGATGGGTGCGAGAATTTCGAGTGGAAGGAATTCGACGAGCACACCGCCTGCGGACTCTGTTACACCTCCGGAACCACCGGCAATCCGAAGGGCGTACTCTACAGTCATCGTTCGAATGTGCTGCACGCACTCATCGCCGGCCAGGGCGATGCGATGGGTGTGGGCAACGCCGACACTGTTCTTCCCGTAGTGCCTATGTTTCACGCCAATGCATGGGCAATCCCCTTCATGGCCCCATTTTCCGGTGCGAAGCTGGTGCTGCCTGGCCCGAAGCTCGATGGCGATTCAATCTGCGAGTTGCTGACGAATGAACGGGTGACGATGGCCGCGGGCGTGCCGACGGTGTGGCTTGGGCTGATCCAATATCTGGAGAAGACCGGCAAGACGTTGCCGGATCTCAAGCGCGTGCTGATCGGCGGCGCAGCCGCTCCCCGCTCGATGATCGAGATATTGGAGAAGAAATACGGCATCGAGGTGACGCACGCCTGGGGCATGACGGAGATGAGTCCGCTCGGCACGCTGGGTACGCTGAAGGCCAAATTCGCCGGCCTGCCGTATGAGCGAAAGCTCGATTACAAATGCAAACAGGGTCATCCGCCCTTCGGTGTCGAGATGAAGATCGTCGATGACGGGAACCGTGAGCTGGCGCGCGACGGCAAGACTTTCGGCCGGCTGAAGGTGCGTGGCCCCGCCGTCGCCAAAGCTTATTTCCGAGGCGAAGGCGCCGACGCTTTCGATGATGATGGCTGGTTCGACACCGGCGACGTCGCCACCATAGACCCGGACGGCTACATGACCATCACCGATCGCGCCAAGGACGTGATCAAATCCGGCGGCGAATGGATTTCTTCCATCGAAATCGAGAATGTGGTGATGGGTCATCCCGCAGTGGCGGAAGCGGCGGTGATCGGCGTCCCGCATCCGAAATGGGACGAGCGGCCACTGCTCATCGTGGTGCGCAAACCGGGTGCCGGTATCTCAGCCCAGGAGCTGGTGCAATTCCTCACCGGCAAAATCACAAAATGGTGGATGCCGGACGACGTCCTCTTCGTGGATGAAATCCCTCACACCGGCACGGGCAAGGTACAAAAGGCCGCCTTGCGCGCGCGCTTCGGACAGCACAGGCTCCCGACCGCTGCGGAATAGAGGGAATCATGCGCCTGCGTCCCTGGCTTGCGAAGCTAAGCTTCGCGGCCCTCGCGATTGCCGTGCTCATCGGGCTTACGGCGTCACTGGGCACGCGGCTGGGTTTCTGGGACTACCGCTTCGGCCTCTTCGTCCTTTTTCCCTGGTGCCTGATTGCCGGTGCTGTCGCCCTGGTGTTCGGACTTGTCTGGGTCTTGTGGGCCGTGATCGCGAACCGGGGGGAGGCGGCGCGGTACGGGGTGATCGGGGCGCTTGGCGCAATCGCGCTGCTTGCGATGCCGCTCTACGATATTTCCCTTGCGGTGACGTCGCCACAAATTCACGACATCTCTACCGACATCGAGCATCCCCCACCATTCGTCGCGCTCCTGGCGCTGCGCCAGGCAGAGGCGCGCGACGGACGAGATATCACGCCGGCAAACTATGACGGTGGCCAGCCGGCGCGCGGACCGGATGGCAAGACGGAGAACACGGCAGCGCTGCAGAAGAAGTACTACCCCGACATCCACCCCCGCGCGGATCTGACGTCCCCGGAAAAATTCTTCGCTCGCGCGCTGAAAACGGCCTACCGCATGGGCTGGCACGTGGTCGCCGTCGTGCCGCAGGAGGGACGGATCGAGGCCACGGACACGTCCCTGTGGTTCGGCCTGACTGACGACGTCGCCATACGGGTGAAACCTGCCGGACAGGGTGTGCGGCTCGATATCCGCTCCAAGAGCCGGGACGACATGTCGGGCACGCCGTTCGGCCCGACCGATATGGGCGCGAATGCCGCCAGCATCCGCTCGTTTCTGAAAACATTGTCGGATACTTACTAAGGCTTGCGACGATCCAGCCTTTGTCGCCTTCCCCGGGATATGCTTTCTTTCGCGGCGGAGCGGCATCGAAGGGAGACTTGCATGTTCATGCGGCTGGTACTCGCGGCAATGGCTTTGGCAGTTACGGCGACAGGGGCGGCCGCCGATTCGTGCGGCAGTGCACCGATTGCGCCGGCATTCGCCACCTCGGCTGATATCAGCACGAAAGCACCGGCCCAGGCAGAAGCGGCCAAGCACGACGCCTTTGTCGAGATTCGCAACTGGCAGAATGATCTCAAAGACTATCGCGCGTGCCTCGTGAATGTGACGAACGATACGAAACGGCAAATCTCGGGTCTCGATCCGTCCAAAGACAAGGACAAGATCGCCGGCCTGCAGCAGACCGGCAACCGTGCCAGCCATGGCTACGATGCGACAGTGGATATGGAAGAGCGGGTGGTGAACGAGTTTCACGCGATCCAGGCCGCGTATTGCGCCCGCAAAGACGTGGACAGGTCCAGCTGCCCGAAATAGGGCGGCCGCTCGACATGAAACCACAAGCGTCGAAGCTAAAGAAAAAGGCCGCGGCAGGATTTTGCCGCGGCCTTTGAAGTTTAGTCGAAAATTATCAGTTCACCGCTACTGCAGACGGGACCGATGCAATGCCGTTCACGACAACCTCAAGATTGCTCGCGCCGGTGTCGCAGGAGTTCGGCACATCGAACTGTGCCGAGCCGGGATCGCCAGCCTGCGAAATGCCACGACCGGAAAAATCGTGTGTGCGGGCGTAGCAAACCTTGCCCGATCCTGCGTTGGTGATGCGCACCAGCGGGAAGTTGGTGTTCACCTGGACGTCGTCGCCGTAGTAGCCGCCCTGGCTAAAGCCGTTGAACTGCGTTCCCTGGACACTGTTATTGGTGCTGCCGCGGGTGATCGTGCCAGGCACGCTGGTGATGGTGGGTTTCCAGGCTGCCTTGGCCTTGCCCTTCGGCGTGTAGATCTGGATGTCGACAACATCGCTTGTCCAGAACGCTTCGCCACTGGGCAGCATGAGCAGACGCCCCTGGTAGGAAGCCTGGTTCTTCGCAGTCGCCGGCTCATTCACCTGCTTCATTGAGACCGTCTTCAGGCCCGTCGCCTCGACTTCGAAGAAATGCGACGGCGCGCAGAATGGCGGTTGCTGACAGCCGGTAATCGGGCTCACCTGGAACAGGGCATGTCCGCTGGGCAGCACGACGCTAGGACCGTCCGCGCTGGCAACCGTTTTTCCGTCCGACGACTTGAATTGCGCGGCGGCTTTCCACTTGTTTTTCACCGGATCGTAGACAGCGTTGTTGGTCGTGCCGCCGGTCTGGAAAACGAAACCGCTGGGCAGCAGCGGCGCCGGTCCCACTTCGTGCGAGCCCGGATCGGTGATTTCAACGGGAGTCTTGCCGGCCTGTGTCCAATGATTGGTCGACAGCGAGAGGATCTCGACGTCGTTTTGCCCATTGAGGTCGCGATTGGCATCGACCGTCATGATTGTGTTGTTGGGCAAATACGTCCAACCTTCTTCGTCGTTTTCGTCTCCTTTGCCGGTCGCCGACCCGGTCTGGATGTTCCACGTCACATTGGTGCCGCTGATGCTCGCGATCGCGTAGTCTGAGGAGCAGCAGTTCGTAAGCACGTAGCTGCCATCGGGAGACATGGTGGATGTTGCATCGCCGATGGTGCTCCAGCCGCTCGGCGGATTCACGGCGGTCCATTTGTCCCCGACCGGATCGTACAGTGCGCCGAGCGTGGTCCACACGCCTTGGCAACTGTTGTACTCGCCGCCGTTCACGATGAAGCGGCCGTCGTTGAGAACTTCCGACGCAAAATATAACGGCTTGTAGTTCGACGGCATCGAGGCTGTCTTCTTCCACGTGCCGTTGATGTAACTGCCCTTGCTGTCGGGTGTCAGGCGATACCAATCGGATGTGCAGCCGTCGTGCATCATCACTGTGCCGTCCGTAAGCACATTGGGTGTGTCTGGGAACGACGTTCCCGGGAAGCCGGCCTTCAGCGCCGTCCAGGTACCCGACTTAATTTTGCCCGGTGCATGATACGGCACCGCGTCGGAATTGCGGGTCTGCATTGGAAGCGGATCGACCGCGCGATGCGCGAACGCGCTGGACGACATAAGAGCTGCCGACAGCACAGCAAGCATAGATACGCCTAGAGTTTTTGGCATTTCACCCTCTTTTTTCGTTAGCCGGGAATGAGAAGCAGGTGCAGTGACCAAGGCAGGTCGTGGCACCTCGCCACC
>DATAVW010000042.1:0-27111 GCA_036267515.1 Rhizomicrobium sp. | reverse complement strand
GCCAGCGTGCCGAAAAGCGGCCAGCTGCCGACCTCCTTTTTCGCCACAAAGGAGACCCGCGCCGCGCCTGAAAGCACGATGATATCGAAATATGATGTGTGGTTCGCCACCATCAGCACGCCGCGATCCTGAACGGGTTTGCCGATCATCGTCAGCCGAATCCCGAACAGCCGGCAAAGCCAGCGGTGATAATGATGGGGGAATGTCTTTCGGCGCGGCAGACGGAATCGCAACGCGCTCCATTGCCAGGGTATAGCGGTGATCGTCGCGATAAGAAAAACAGACAGAAGGACTGTGGCACGGAGGGACTGCATGCCCCCTCACTGCTCGCCGGCTGTTTCCGGCTTTCGCGGTACACCATACAGCTCGAGCCTGTGATCTATGAGTTCGAAGCCCAGCTCTTCCGCCACGCGCTTCTGCAACCGCTCGATCTCTTCGTTCCGGAATTCGATGACCTTCCCGGTCTGCACATCGATAAGATGATCGTGATGCGATTCATGCATCTCCTCGTATCTTGAACGACCGTTGCGAAAATCGTGCCGCTCCAGAATGCCGGCATCTTCAAACAGCCGGACGGTACGGTACACGGTGGCGATCGAGATGTGCGGATCGACGGCGGACGCCCGCCGGTATAGTTCTTCCGCATCCGGATGATCGGTCGCTTCCGAAAGGACTCGCGCGATCACCCGGCGTTGGTCTGTCATGCGCAGGCCACGCTCGGCGCAAAGGCTTTCAATTCGCGTCATCGGGCAATAACCACTCACGCTCCGCTCGCACACTAGATGAATCGTTGGCCAATTCCCATGCGTGAATTGGCAACTCACAACGAAGGACCAGTGCATCTGAGAGCGAGTCGCAAATTCGGTAATAGCCTGTGCGCCGGCCGACCTCTTTAAAGCCCAGTTTCCGATAGAGGTGTGTGGCGGCCGCGTTGTTCACATCCACTTCCAGAAACATCGCACGGGCGCCGCGTCCGTGCACGTCACGCGCGGCCGCTTCGACCAGCTTGCTGCCTACCGTTTGCCGGCGGTGCTCCGCATCCACAGCCAGCGACAGGATTTCACACTCATCGGCCGCACTGCGCACAAGAATGAAGCCAATCACCTCACCCGAACCGGTGCACGCGAACAGGGCCAGTGTATTCGGCACCTCCATCAGCTGCCGAAATGCATTCTCGCTCCAGGCATCGGAGAAGCACCGCGCGTGAAGGGCGGCAAACGGCATAGCGTAAGATGAATTGGCGACGGCGATTTCGATCACGCTGGAAGGACCGGCAAGCGCGCATCCGGCGGGCGCAGGTAGAGCGGTCGTGGCGCGCCATTTGTAGCGGTGGTTTTCGCAGCAATACGCGCAACCCAGAGCGCGTCCGGGGCAACGACTCCCGTGACCTCGGCTTTGCCGTTAAGGGCTGCATAGCGCGCGCGCGCTTCGATCGCTGCGGTTCCAGCAAGCGCCAGCAACTCATCACCTTGTGCGGCACCGTGCCCAACGGTCCGGACGGCTTCGTCCAGAGGCAATAAGGATGGCTCTAGTAAAGTCTCGTGGCCGGCGTAGAGGGCTACGTAGACCTCGCCACGTTTGGCGTCGTGCAAGGCAGCTCCCAAACACGTTCCGGCCTCCTCCATCGCAGCGTGTGCCATGGCCTCCAGGGTCGTGATCCCAATCAATGGCACGTTCAGCGCGACGCGAAGGCCGCGCATGAATGCCATTCCCACCCGCTGGCCAGTAAAGGTGCCGGGGCCGGTTGTGACAGCAAGACGCTGCAGATCACCGAACCGCAAATTCGCATCGCGCATCGCCGCCTGGACCATCGGAGCCAAGGCCTCGGCGTGGCCGCGCTCCATCGGCTCGAAGCGGTGCGCGAGCACCTCTTCACCATCCAGCACTGCCACTGAGCAGGCGCCCAGGGCCGTATCTACGGCAAGGATTTTCACTGGCGCGAGGCCGGCAAATCAGACCGCTTCAACCGCGCTCACTTCGGGAACATAGTGGCGCAGCATGTTCTCGATCCCGTTCTTCAACGTAATCACGGATGAAGGGCAGCCCGCGCATGATCCGCGAAGGTAGAGCGACACGATGCCGGTCTTGCCATCGAAGCCACGGAAGATGATGTCGCCGCCATCATTCGCCACCGCCGGACGCACGCGCGTGTCCAACAACTCCTTGATCTGCTCGACCACTTCGACATCCTCTTCGGAGTAGCTTTCCTCCGCTTCCGATGGCTCGTCCGCGTTATTCTCAAACAACGGCAACTCGCGGGTGAAGTGCTCCATGATGGCGCCGAGGAGTGGCGGCTTGAGATGACGCCAGTCGCCACCGGATTTCGTTACCGAAATGAAGTCTGAGCCGAAGAACACGCGCGCCACATCATCGATCTCGAACAGCGCGGCCGCGAGCGGCGAGCGGGCCGCCGCATCCCGGTCCGGGAAATCGGCAACAGAGCCGTTGCCCATGACGTCGCACCCGGGGAGGAATTTGAGGGTCGCCGGATTGGGTGTTGCTTCGGTCTGAATGAACATGTGGCTTGTGGGCGCGCATAAGCCGCGCCTCTCCTTCGTCCTACATGGACTTGCGGGCAAGCAGGATCAAGGCCGGTCAGAAATCCGAGGCGATCCCTTTGTGCTCCCAGTCTCCGTAGCGGGTCGGCTCTAGGCCTTTCGGGCCGTTTATTTCAGCCACGTGCGGCGCGAGATGGTCTGTTTGGTTATTGCGCCGCGCCTCGGCTTCGGCCAAGGCGCGGTTCCCTGCCTCCCGGATTCGGGCGGCGATCTCGGCTTTGCGACTGTTCTTGACGGTCATGGCCAGGAGCATACATCAAAAGCGACAATTCCTCACGTAGGTGGCAGGCCCGAAAACGCAATGAACCTGTTTCGCACCGGATTGCTGATGGCGCTGCTCACCGGCCTGTTCGTCGCTGTCGGTTACCTGATCGGCGGCGGGCCGGGCATGGTGATAGCCTTCGTGTTTGCGGCCGGGAGTAACGTGTTCGCCTACTGGAATTCGGACAAGATGGTGCTGTCGATGTACGGCGCACGTGAGGTCGATGAAACCACCGCCCCCGAGCTTGTCCACATCGTGCGGCAATTGACCGAAGCCGACGGCCTGCCGATGCCGAAGGTGTACATCGCGGACAACGATCAACCGAACGCCTTCGCGACCGGCCGTAATCCGGAACATGCGGCAGTCTGCGTGATGACCGGGCTTCTCAATCGCGTCAGCAACGAAGAGCTGGCAGGTGTGCTGGCGCATGAACTCAGCCATGTGAAAAACCGCGACACGCTGACAATGACAATCGTCGCCACTATCGGCGGGGCCATTGGCATGCTGGCCAATTTTGCCTTCTTCTTCGGCGGAAACCGACGGAACAACCCCATTGGAATGATGGGCGCCGTTCTCGTCGCCATCCTCGCGCCGATCGCCGCTATGCTGGTGCAGATGGCGATCAGCCGCGCGCGCGAGTTCGAGGCGGATCGTTCGGGCGCGATACTTTCTGGCCGGCCTCTGTGGCTGGCCTCTGCCTTGCAGCGGATCGAATCCGCCGCCGAGGTGATCGAGAATCCGGAAGCCGAGGCCAATCCGGCGACGGCCCACATGTTCATCATCAACCCGTTGCATGGCGGCGGACTGTCCAGCCTGTTCGCGAGCCATCCTTCCACGGAGGAACGCATTGCGCGGCTGAGGGCGATGGCCGCGGACATGGGCCAAGCGCCGAAACCAGGCCCTTGGGCCTGAGGTGGCGGAACGCAAACCTGCTGCCGGAATCCCCGCGCGCGCCGCTGCACAATCGATCCTCGGCCAAATTCTCCGAAAGCGGCGGCCGCTCGATGAAGCAGTGGACGCGGTTCTCGGGGCCGCCAAGCTAGAGCCGCGCGATGCAGGTTTCGGGCGTGCCATTGCCACCGAAACCCTGCGCCGGTTCGGGCAGTTGCAGGCGCTTTTGCAGGTATTCGTGGGCAAAATGCCGCCGCAGCATCGCGCCGGATCCACTCAGGAGATTCTTCTCGCAGGCGCCTGCGAATTGTTGTTCCTTCAAATTGCGCCACATGCTGCGGTCGATGCCGCGAATGACCTTGCGGCGCGCGACGATAAGGCACTCCATTTCAAACCGCTGATCAATGCCGTGCTACGGCGCATTGCGCGCGAGGGCGCAGCCATAATTGCAGCGCAGGATGCCGCGCCGCTCAATACGCCGGACTGGTTGTGGTCGCGTTGGTTGGAGACTTACGGTGAAGAGATGGCGCGCAGTATTGCTGGTGCGCATCTTGTGCCGCCGCTGCTCGACATTCATGCAAAGCGTGCATCCGCCCTTCTGCCCGATGGCGCATCTCTTCCAGGCAGAATCGTCCGCGTGGACACCGCGGGTCGTATTGAAGATTTGCCAGGCTTTGCGGAAGGCGGGTGGTGGGTGCAGGACTTTGCCGCCAGCCTTCCCGCACGATTGCTGGGCGACATTGCTGGAAAGACAGTGATCGATCTCTGCGCCGCACCCGGCGGCAAGTGTGCGCAACTCGCGGACGCAGGCGCGCAGGTCATTGCCGTTGAGCGCGATCCCCATCGTATGCGGCGGCTACACCAGAACGTCGCACGCCTTGGGTTGCCGGCTGAGTTGATTGAAGACGATTTGCGAGACTTCGTGCCGAAGGAGCGCGCGCCGTTTGTGTTGCTCGACGCGCCATGCAGCGCGACCGGCACGATTCGCCGACATCCGGATCTGCCGTGGATCAAAAGCGCAGCGGATGTGAACACCTGTGCCGATGCGGCCAGCGAGCTTCTCGATGCCGCGGCCGCAATGGTGGCGGACGATGGCATTCTGATGTTCGCGGTGTGCTCGCTGGAGCCTGAGGAAGGCGTAGAGCAGGCGGAAGCCTTCCTTGAGCGCCATCCCGAATTTCAGCGGGACCCGATTGTTGCCTCGGAGCTGTTCGGCATGGCCGAGCTGATCGAAGGCGGTGATTTGCGCACGCTCCCCTGCCATTTCGGCGAGCAAGGCGGGATGGACGGGTTCTATGCGACGCGGCTCAGGCGCTCAGTTTGACAGCCGCCCCAGCGCGTACGCGATCGCGAGGTAAATCTTTCCTGTATCGGCGCTTAACATCGTGGAGGCGAGCAGGCCGCCATTGTCGCCCTTTCTGGCCCGTTCCAGCAGCGACTCGAATTCCTCCAGGTAGGAATTCGCGGCCTCCCGGAAACGGGTGCTCTCACGATTGAGTGTCGAAATTCGCCCGATGGCGCCTTCATCGATCACATCCGCAATACGTCGGGCGAAAACTGTGCGGTCGCCCGCGAGATAGCGCCGCCAATCCTCATCGCTCGGCGCGCCGTCCACATTGATCGCATCGAGATCCACGGCAATGTCGGCCAGCGCAGCTTCCAAAGCACCCAGCGCTGCGGCAGCGCCGGGTTTCAGCTCCTGCTCCTTGCCGCTTCCGGTGTCGACGGCAGAGAGCAGCGTGCTCATCTGCCAGGATTTGCTTTCGCCTGATTCTTTCTTGCGCGGGCGTTGCGCCAGCTTCCGCGCCCGTGCCAACAACCCTTCGTTCTCGGCTTCCGGTTCCGGTTCGGGCGCATTCTCCGCGGTTCGCGGTGGGATGCGTCCGGAGGTTCGCGCGTGAATGGTGGAGAGCGTTCGGGCCGAAATGTTCAGCATCTCGTCCGTTTCATTCCGCACCATCTCGCGTACGCGCAGCGACTCCTGCTGGGCAATGGCCGGCAGTGACAGCAGGTGATGTTGAATTTCCGAAACTGTGCCAGCGAGCGAAGCCTTGATCATGTTGGCCTGCTCCGCGAGCTCTCCCGCCGTCTTCACCAGCTTCTGGCATTCCGCCATCGCTTCGCCGACCAAAGCCTTGGCGTTCGCACCTGCTTGGGCAGACGTCTCGCCGATCAGAGCCTGCGCGCCGGTTCCGGCGTCGTGCAATGAAGCTACAAGCTTTGATAGCGCGGCGCCGGAGTTCTCGCTGATTTCCTTCACGCGTGCCGCCTCGCGGCCAAAATTTGTGGCAAGTTCGGTCGCCCGCGCGGAGCCTGTGGACATAATGGTTTCGAGCTGCCGCTCCGTTTCGGTCGCCATCGTCTCGAACAGTCTCGCCTGTCCGCTCAAGGTGCCCACAGCGTGATCCAGCGCGGCGCACTGTTTGATCAGGGCACTTTCGACCAGTTGAGCCTGATCGTGCAGGCGCTGCAGCAGTTCAGCCATGGCTATGCGGTGCCGCTCGTGACGGCCCAGCACGAACTCCGCGCGGGACACAGCTGCATCGGAAACTGACTCGATGTGCTTTGCCTGCTTGTCGAGTTCCACCGCCGCGCGATGTGGGGCTTCCGCGGCGGCTTCCGTTGCCGCCCGGAATGTTCCCGCCTGCGATTCCAGAAGCTGGCCGGCGCCCTTCAGCGTGCCTTCCGCGGTTTCGACCAAGGCCTTCAGCTGGGCCACTTTGCCCGCGACGAGTTCGGTGGCGCGCGTGGCCGAGTCGGCCAGCGAACTAGTGAACGCATCGAGATGCTGGCGCTCGGATCCGAGCCGGTTTGCCACCGCTTCGGTGCGAACCTCGGCGCGGGCGGACGCCTCGTCCACCGCGGCGATCTGGGTCTGCAGAACGGATTCCAAGGCACGCAGCCGGGTGAGCGCACCGTCGATGCCGGCGTTCAACCCATCCAGTTCGCGGCGCACAGTGCGGCCCAAACGCCCAGCAGTGCGCGCTGCCGTCTCGTCGCTGGAGAATAACCTGTCGGTAGTTTCAACCAACGTTTCGGCGGCGGCGGCCATAATTTGTCCGCGCGTGAATGTCCACGCAGTCGCCACGACCAGCAGAGGCGGCAGAAGAATGGCCAGCGCCAACAGCGCGACCTGATGCGCAGGCAGCGCAGAAAGCCCTGCTGTGCCGCCAAAATAGCCCCACGAATACATGGCCGCGGCGCCGAGCCAGAACGCGCCGAGCGTGATCGCAAAGATCAGCGTGCCCAAATTTGATATGACGGCCGGCTTGCGGAACTCGGCCTGCGTTTCTGTGGTGCCAGTGGAGTCAGCCGTGGGCAGACGCACGGCGGCACTACGGTCGGACCCGGTGAACACCACGGGACGCCCCTTTCGACTCAGCCCTTCTGAGCCAACGAGGTTAACGCAGACTTGCGCCGCTCGCGAGAGAAAAGGGTGTGCTCACCGGGGGATAGACTCTTTGGGCGAAGGGCTGGGCAGACGTTAACCACGCGTTTGCCATTGTGCCCGAGACTGGCCCTGACTGCGGGGATTCGATGATTCTGGCAATGCAGAAGCCGATCGATCTGACTCACCTGTCCCGGTACACGGGGGGCGAGCGGGCGCTCAACGCCGAGGTTCTCCAACTTTTCATGGACCAGTCGGCGGACCTGATGCAGCAGCTTCAGGGGGTGGTGGACGCCCGCGACAGCAAGACCTGGCGTCACATCACCCATTCGCTGAAGGGCGCGGCCAGAGGCATCGGCGCCTTCCCGCTGGCACAGGTCGCCGCGGAAGCTGAACCGCTGGATCCAGCGGTAGAACACGCCCAGGCCATGGCGGCTCTGGTGAATTTGAAGGCGCGGACCGAGGCTGCCCACGAATTCGTCCGCGCCTATCTCGACGCCTGAACCCTCGCCCCAGGCGGCGGAGCAACGTTGTTGCGTTGCCGCGATTCCCGCTGTAAGGCGCCGCCTCCGCAAGCAATTCGGCAGGAACGATGGCCGGCAGGCACGAAACCGATGTTGCCATTCTGGGCGCGGGGCCGATCGGCCTGTTCGCGGTGTTCGAGCTTGGCCTGCTCGACCTCAAGGCGCACCTGATCGACATTCTCGACCGGCCGGGCGGCCAGTGCACCGAACTCTACCCAGAGAAACCCATCTACGACATTCCCGGGTTACCGGTGGTGAGCGGGCAGGAGCTGACTGACAAGCTGCTGCAGCAGGTGAAGCCCTTCGATCCGCAATTCCATTTGGGCCAGATGGCCTGCGGGCTGGACAAACTGCCCGACGGCCGCTGGCGACTGAAGACAGATGCCGGCACCGAAATCATCGCGCCGGTGGTGGTGGTGGCGGCCGGCGCCGGCAGCTTCGTGCCCAAGCGGCCACCCATTGCCGGCATCGCCGACTACGAAGGCAAGTCGGTGCACTACGCCGTGCGCAGGATGGAGGCGTTTCGCGGCAAGAACATCCTGATTGCGGGTGGCGGTGACTCCGCGCTCGACTGGACGATCAACCTCGCGCCTGTCGCTGCCAAACTCACCCTCGTGCATCACCGCGATGGGTTCCGTGCACAGCAGCACAGCGTCAATCAGATGCGGGAGCTGGCAGCGCACGGCAAAATCAATTTCGAGATCGCCAGCGTGAAGGCATTGCACGGCGAGAACGGCACGCTGGAAGAAGTCACGCTTGCCAGCCCCGACAAGCGCGAATGGCGGCACGCCTGCGACACCTTCATGCCGTTCTTCGGGCTCACCATCAAGCTCGGGCCTATTGCGGAGTTCGGCCTCAACCTGCACGAAGACCGCATTCCGGTGGACACCGAGAAATTCGAAAGCAGCACGCCGGGTATCTTCGCCATCGGCGACATCAACGCTTATCCCGGCAAGCTGAAGCTGATTCTGTGCGGCTTCCATGAAGCGGCGCTGATGGCGCAAGCCGCGTTCCACATCTGCCGGCCAAATGAAAAGCTGCGCTTCCAGTACACAACTTCCTCCTCCAGCCTGCAGAAGAAACTGGGCGTCGCATGAAGATCATCGCAACCGACCGCAAGGGCGAAGTGCACACCCTGGAAGGCCGCGACGGCTGGAGCGTGATGGAGATTCTGCGTGATGCCGGCCTGCCGGTGGCGGCCGAATGCGGCGGGGCCTGCGCCTGTGCTACCTGCCAAGTGTATGTGGATCCCGAGTGGTACGAAAAGCTGCCGCCGAAATCCGATGCCGAAACCGATATGCTGGACATGGCGATTGCGGTGGAGCCCACCTCGCGGCTCTCCTGCCAGATCACCTGCAGCGAAGAGATTGACGGCATCAAACTCACGATTGCTCCCGAGTAACCGCGAAGCGCGCGAGAGCGGTGTTCGCCCAAAAAAACTCCTATAAAAAAGGCGGGTGAATCGGCTGCGCGTTCCGGGCCGTGCATCTGGCCGGTGCCGGAAAGCGAAGCACGCGAGAGCGTGTTCGCCAAAAAAAGCGCGAGACGAAGCCCGCCTGGCTTTGGCGATGGCAGGCCAGCGGTTTGCAGACCCGATTCAACGGACTGCCGACAGGCACCATCGCTCCTCCCCACGGGCGCTTGCGGAATTGGGACTGCCATCGCGACCTGCCTCAGCGCTTCGGCGGACTGGCTTCAAAGTGCGGAATTCTCACGCGGGTGCGCGCGAGCGGCACCCTTGGCCCTGTATGTCCCCGCGCCTGCTTAAACCATGACGGCAGTCACTCCTCGTTTTGCTGGATGGAATATAAGCAACAGAACAAGAAAGCAAGGGGCACAATAGGAATTTCCACTGGGGAGCCCCAGGATCGTCCGCCAGAACCGGGTGCGGGCTGCCCGCATGTGCATCTCTTTCAGAAGCGAACCGCAGGAGTTACCGGGAATTAGCGGGCAATGCCCGGATACGGGGGTTACACTTCCGGAATGCAGGCTTTCGCCCTTTCGATCATCTGGACACTCCCGTTCCTTTTTTTCCAGTGGCTGGGGCTTGCCTGGTACTGGTCGCTGTTCCTGACCCTGCCCGTCATGGCCGGTGGCTATGTCCTCTACTATCGCTGGGTTGACAATCATGGCTCAAAGTCTCGCCGGCAGTTAAGGGTTTGACATGGCGCTGGCGTTCACCAGACATGAGGTCGAGACGTTCTTTGACCTCCTCAAGGCGCAGATGCCGGAGCCGAAAACCGAACTCGCCTACACCAATCCCTACACCTTGCTGGTGGCCGTGGTGCTGTCGGCGCAGGCGACAGACAGGGGCGTGAACAAGGCGACCGCATCTCTGTTCGCCATCGCCGACACACCGGAGAAAATGGTGAAGCTCGGCGAAGCGAAGCTCACCCAGTACATCAAGACCATCGGCCTTTACCGGACGAAAGCAAAGAACGTGATGGCGCTGTCGCGCGCGCTGATCGCGCAGCACAACAGTGCGGTGCCGCACGATCGCGAGGCGCTGGAAGCGCTGCCCGGGGTCGGCCGCAAGACAGCGAATGTGGTGCTGAACGTGGCGTTTGGCGAGCCCGCCATCGCGGTGGACACGCACATCTTCCGCGTCGCCAATCGCACGCAGCTCGCGCCGGGAAAGACTCCGCATGAAGTTGAATTAAAACTGGAGCGCGTGGTGCCGGAGCAATACAAGCTGCACGCCCATCACTGGCTGATCCTGCACGGGCGCTACACCTGCGTTGCCCGCAAGCCGCGATGTCCGGTGTGCGTGGTGCGCGATCTCTGCCGCTTCAGGCCGAAAACGACGGAAGCGGAAATGGGGCCGGCGCGGGCGCCGCTTAGGAAGCTGCGGCCTTCGCGTGGGCGAGCAATGCCTGCAGGCAGGTAGAATCTGCCGCCGCGTTGCTGGGGCGCGGCAGAGTCTCCACGTGCTTCACAGCCATCGAGTTGCCGTTCGGATACATGAAGAAGAACGCCTTGCAGTTGGCGCCATCGTAGCGCCACATCTCGACTTGGCCGTCCTTGCGGACGAATTGCGGCGCGCCGAACGCCACGCGGATGCGCGACGCATCCATGCCGGCGACGTTGCCCGGTTCCCCCGCACGCGGCGAAGCGGGCACCGGTGTCTGGCTGGTGGGCTGCGTGGCGCAGGCCGCGAGGCCGCCGAGCAGCAACAAGGAGAGCACGCACAGTTTCATGCGAGTTTATCCTCCGCAGCGTAGCGTTTGAACTCGTGCACCATTAGCGCAACTCCGAACAGTGGCGCAAACAGGTTCACGATCGGAATGGCCGCCATCAGCGCGATCAGCGTGCCAGCGCCAACGATCGGAGCGGTGTGCCGGCGGCGCATCTGATCCAGTGGAACGCGCGGAAGATGCCTCAGCGCCGCCAGCTCGAAATATTCACGGCCCAGAAACCAGCCGCTCACCACCAGCGAAATCAGATTGCCAACGCCGGGAATGAGGAACTCGAACGGCAGCAGCAGCAGTTTGACGACCACCAGCAGCAGGAACAAGCGCAGGCCCAGCAGCAATCCCTGCCAGAACGGCGCGCCGCGCGAAGGCGGATCGGCCGGGTAATGCTTCGCTTCCACCGCTGCGGCGATATCGTCGATGAACAGGCTGGCGAACAGCGCCGCCACTGGCCCGCCGAGAAACACGATCACCAGCAACACGGCAACGCCCGCGAGAATGGAAACCACGCCTTCCAGCTGCGGCACATGCGGCAGCGGCAGATAGCGCACGCCTACCTCCGCGGCCGCCAGCAGGAGGATGAACAGCAGCAGCGTGAGCCCCACCGCCTTCAGCACCACCCGCGTGAATGCGGGATCGAAAATCAGTTGGGCTGCCTTGCGCGCGCTTGCGAACATGGGGCGGCTACACTAAGCGGCGTCGCGGCGGCGGCAGGTTGGGCGAAAGAATCATGGCTGAGACATATCACGTGATCGGGCTCGGCAATGCCATTGTCGATGTGATCGCGCCGGCGGGCGATGCCTTCCTGCTCGAGCACAATATCGCCAAAGGGGTGATGACCCTGGTCGACGATTTTCGCGCCGATCAACTCATTCGCGTGTTGCCGGAGGCGCAGGAAATTGCCGGTGGTTCTGCCGCGAACACCATGGCGGGGCTGGCGTCGCTTGGCGGCCGCGGATCGTTTGTTGGCAAGGTGAAGGCGGATCGCCTGGGCCGGAGCTTCGCGGCGAGCCTGCAGGAACTGGGCGTGGGATACGTGACGGAGATGGCGCACAGCGGACCGGCCACCGCCTGCTCCATCATCGTCGTCACGCCGGATGGCCACCGCAGCATGAACACCTATCTCGGTGCCAGCCGCGAGATTGGGCCCGACGACATTCGCGAAGGCGAGATCGCGGCCGCGGAGATCCTGTATATCGAAGGCTATCTGTGGGATGCGCCGGCGGCGAAGCTCGCGATCAAGAAGGCGATGGTGTCTGCCAAGGCCGCGGGCCGCAAAGTGGCGCTGACGTTGTCCGATCCGTTTTGCGTGGCGCGCTGGCGCAGCGAATTCGTCTCGCTTTTGCCGCAGCTCGACATTTTGTTCGCCAATGAAGAAGAGGTGAAGGCGCTGTTCGAGGTGGAAGACTTCGACGCCGCGCGACGGGCGCTGCGCGGCTGGAAGGGCATTGCCGCGCTCACGCGCTCCGAGAAGGGCTGCGTGGCGGCGCGGGGCGAGGAACTTCACGTGCTTGATGCCGTGCCGGTAGACGCAGTAATCGACACCACCGGCGCGGGCGACCAATTCGCCGCCGGCTTTCTCTATGGGCTGACTCACGGCAAAGGTCTGGCAGATTGCGGACGGCTTGGTGCGCTGGCGGCGGCGGAAGTGATCTCACATTACGGCGCGCGGCCGGAAACCCCGCTTGGCATTCTGGCTTCCGAAGCCGGGCTGCTCTGATTACGCCCCGATGATGTGCAGCGCGACTTCGCGCGTGTGCGGCGCATCGCGGTGCTCGAACAGGTAAAGTCCCTGCCAGGTGCCGAGCAGCAGCTTCCGATTCTGCACCGGAATTGAAAGCGATGTCTGCGTGAGCATGGAGCGGATGTGGCTCGGCATGTCGTCCGGCCCTTCGGCAGTGTGCCGGTAGAGGCGCTCGTCGCGCGAAACGAGCCGCTCCATGAAGCTCGCCAGATCACGCAACACATCCGGATCGGCGTTCTCCTGAATGACAAGCGAAGCCGAAGTGTGCCGCACGAAACAGGTGAGCAGGCCGTTGGCAATGTCCGATTGCGCAACGAACGCTCCGGCCTCGCCGGTGAAGACAAAAAGACCCGGTCCCTTGGTGCTGAGGCGAATGGTGTCCAATTTCTGCTTCAAGTGTGCTTCCACTCTTTCCGAAGATAGACATAGAGTGCTCCGGAACCTCCATGGCGGCGATGCGCGGTTCTGACGTCGGCCACGAAGCGCACCAGTGCCGGTTCCTGAAGCCAGCGCGGCACCATGGCCTTGAGCACGCCACGCGTGCGGCGGTCCAATTCAAGGTCGAACGGTTCGTCTGGCGCCGCCGGCCCCAAGCCTTTGCCGGTGACGACCAGCGCAAGCCGCGCGCCGCCGGCCGCCGCATTGCGCACGAATTTCGCCAACGCCTCGTGCGCGGACAACTCCGTGAAACCATGCAGGTCGATCCTGGCGTCCGGCTCGATGGCGCCCTTGCGCAGGCGCTCGGCCGTGCGGCCATCCACACCAGTTGGACGATGCCGCGGTGTTTTTGGAACCGGTGGCTTTTTTTTCTCCCTCGCTGGCGCGGGAGCTGCGGGCTGTTCATCCGCCTTGGCGCCGCGAAGCACCGCTTCGAACAGCGCGCGCTCCTCATCCGTCACGCTTCGCCTGCGACTCACGACACCGGCTGTCCGAAATGGTTGTGCAGCCGCGCAGCGACCGCTTTGGGGAGCAGCACGAACAGGCGCCCGTCCGCCTTCATCCGGCCGGCGACAGATTCGGCATCTTTGCCGAATCCCCAATAAACGTCGCCGCGCGCGGGGCCGCGAATGGCCCCACCGGTATCCTGTGCAACGAGCAGCTGATCGAAGGCGCGGGCGGGGCGGTTTGGATCCACATCCGGGCGCGTGGCGGCGACGTAAATCGGAATGCCGAGCGGATGAATGCGGGCATCGACCGCGAGGCTTCCGCCGGGCGTGAGCGGTACGCCTTCGCTGCCTGCGCTTCCCACATTCTGGTCACCGAGCGGTTCCTCTTTGAAGAACACGTAGGATGGATCGGTTTCCATCACTCCGCGGGCCTGTGCAGCATGCGTCTGCATCCAGGCACGGATGGCCTGCATGGACATGCCTTCACGCTTCATCCAACCCCGCGCGATGAGCGTGCGTCCGATCGGTTTATAGGGGTGTCCATTCTGCCCGGCATAGACGACGCGCAGCATGGTGCCGTCTTCCAGCTTCACGCGTCCCGAGCCCTGGATGTGCAGGAAGAACAGCAGAACCGGATCGTCTGCATAGAACAGCACCGGCGCATCGGGCATCCCGCGCTCGTCGATCCCCGCCCGCGTAGGGCATGGCAGCAGCCGATGGCCGTCCACGCAGCCCGCAAGGCGCTCGCCGCGCCATTCCGGCCGGAAATCGCCGAGATTTGCCATAACCAGATTCACCGGCAAACCGTAGATGGGCGATTGGTAGCGGCCGTGGCGCGTCCGGCTCACGGACAATTCCGGTTCATAATAGCCAGTGAACAGTGCCACCCCTCCGTCGCTGGCCTTTACCTCGAGCGGCACGAAGTTGGACGTGAAAAACGTGCGCGCCGAAGAATCGGATACCGCAGAGGGCAGTTTGCTGCACACCGCCTGCCAATCGCCAATTGTCCCGGCATAACCGTTGCCGCCCATCGGCGATCCTGCCGGTTTGGCGTCAAGGGCATCGCACGAGCGCGAGAATGCCGCGAGAGCCGCTTGCGCATCGGAGTCTTTCCAGCCCGGCAAATCTGTAAAGCGCGCCGGCGCAAGCGCAAATTTGGCGGCGCCGGGAGGCGATGTGCGAAACGCGCGCCACAAAAACAAACCCACCAGCGCGAGGAGCGCGGCACATACGACAATAAGAAACCAGGAAAGTGGGCGCGAGCGGCGCGCCATCAATGCGCCTGCAAATCCGCCTTGCCGGAGGTGGCGACCAGACGCCAGTTTGGATCGCTGGCGCGCACATTGCGCTCGAACGACCAAACGTCGGTGACGTCGCGCACCGTCTTTGGATCGCCTTCAATCAGCTTGCCTTCGGTATCCAACGTCGCAGAGATGAACTGCGCGGCAAGCGAAACTGTAACGTCCGCAACCGTCTTGTTCAGGCTGGCGCCAGTGATTTTGACGTCCTTGAAGCCAACAAAGGTGAACTCGACCTTTTGCTTTTTGGCCTCCCGCCCGGCGATCACCTGATCGAAGGTGTGGAAGACGTCATCGCTCAGAAGTGGGCGCAAGGCCGCGCGGTCACCGTGGGCAAATGCCGTGACGATCATCTCATAGGCCTTGCGCGCGCCGTCGAGGAAATGATCGGCGTCGAAGCTGCGGTCCGCCAGTTTGATGTCGAACAGGGCCTGCGAGACCGGATCGGAGGGCGGTGGTTGTTCGGTGCGGGCATTCCTGTCCGGCAGCAGCACAGGCTGGTTTGGTGCCTGCGGCTGTTCCGCGGTGCCCCCGACGCGCTCGAAACGCTCCGGCGGCGGCCGTTCGTTGCCGGTGCGGCGTCCGAGTACGGTGTACAGCCGGAACAGAATGATTCCGGCCACCGTGGCAAGCAAGAGAATGAAGAGCAGTTGCGAATTCACGATCACAATCCCGGTTCAGCGGAAGCGTGCCCCCGGATAACGGCCGAGCCTAGTCTTCGGACGCACGGAGGTCCAGCAGCGCCTGTGTGACACATATAGGGCGGCCGCTGCAGAATTTCCGCTCCCATGTGAAGTTCCCGCGCTTGTCATGCAGCGCTCGGCCATGTTAGCCCCGCCCACCTTTTTTCGACAGCGAGCCCTTTCCATGAGCGATCCTCTTTCCGGCATGACCAATGGCGGCAACGGCGGCGGTATGCCGCAAGAGCTACGGGTGCAGATTCTCGGACAGTATGTGAAGGATTTGTCTTTCGAAAATCCTGGAGCGCCGACGAATTTGGCCAATCGGCCGCAAATCGAGCTGGGGGTCGATCTTCAGAGCCGCAGTATCGATCAGGATCGTTATGAAGTGAACCTGAAGCTCCGAATTACCGCCAAGAGCGATGACCGGCCGATCTTTCTTCTCGAACTCCAATACGCGGGCCTGTTCAGCATTGTGAATGCGCCGGTGGAAATCGCTCAACAGTTCCTTATGATCGAGGCACCGCACCTCCTGTTCCCCTTTGCCCGTCGGGTGGTCGCCGACGTGACACGCGACGGCGGCATGCCGCCGCTGATGATTGAACCCATCGATTTCGCGGCGCTTTATCGGGCGCGTCAGGCAGAAGGCCAGCAACAACCGCAGGCGACCGTTTAATTCCAGCCCCAGATCGCGTCGGCGCCAAGTTCGGCGGCGACGAAGGCGGCATGAATGGCGAGTTCTTCGGCTGTGATCCGCGGCAGCAGCTGTTCCGGACGAATCCGTGAAACCACGATCTCGCTGGCGGCAATCGTGGCCGCAATATCGGCCGGCGCAAGTTGGAGCCGCGTCTGGCGGCCGCCAACCAGTTCCAGATAGATCTGCGCCGTCAACTGCGCATCTAGAAGAGCGCCATGCTTGACGCGCGTCGACAGATCGACGCCGAAACGCCGGCACAATTCATCCAGCGAGTAGCGCACGCCAGGCAGTTTCGCCTTGGCGATCTCGATGGTGTCGATGGCGCGCGCGAACGGTAGGGTCGGCCGTGCAATCCGGCGCAATTCGAAATTCAGGAATTTCATATCGAAGGAAGCGTTGTGAATGATCAGCGGCGCGTCGCCCAGAAAATCCAGCAGCTCGTCAGCAACATGTGCGAACAGTGGCTGGTCCGCGAGGTAGCTATCGGCAATTCCATGGATACGTTCGGATTCGCCGACCAAACGTTCGGGATTGAGATAGCGCTGAAAGCTAATGCCGGTCGGCAGATGGTCGAGCAGCTCGACGCAGCCGATCTCGATGACACGGTGTCCATCGACCGGATCGAGGCCGGTGGTTTCCGTATCGAGCACCACTTCACGCAAGCTTTTGCTCCTTGTGGCGGCGCTTCTGCAGCGCGGCCACGATCTCTTTCACCTGCACGCGAGCGTGGTCGTAGCCCTTGTCCGTCTCAACCACGAAATGCGCTTGTGCACGCTTTTCTGCATCCGGCATCTGGTGCGACAGAATGTGGTCGAATTTCTCTTCCGTCATATCCGGTCGATCGAGCACGCGCGCCCGCTGCACGTCTGCTGGCGCGGTCACCACGACGACGGCGTCCATGCGGCTATCCCCGCCGGTTTCGAACAGCAATGGAATATCCAGCACGACCATTTCAGCACCGTCCGCGGCGGCTTTATCAAGAAATCGCCGCTGTTCTTCCGCCACACGCGGATGAGCGATGGCTTCGAGGCGCTTGAGCCCGAGCTTTTCCGCCGCAACCGTCTTTGACAGCGCGGCGCGATCCACACGACCGTCCACCACGCAGCCTGGAAACTCCCTCGCGATTTCCTGCACCGCCGCGCCACCCGATTCATACAGCCTGTGAACGGCCGCATCGGCGTCGTAAACCGGAATGCCAAGCTCCCCGAACATCCGGGCCGTTTCGGTTTTGCCCATGCCGATAGAGCCGGTCAGACCAATCAGGTAGGGCAGCGGCTTCCTCATGTTCGGAGCGCAGCTTCCAAATGAGCGCGTAATGCCGCTGTCACCTCCGGTGTCGCACCATAGAACGCCGCGAATGCTGGAACGGCCTGATACATCAGCATTTCCAAACCGTTGGCGGCCAGGTGCCCGCGCCGCCGCGCATCCTTTACCAGCTCCGTCTCGAGCGGGTTATAGACAAGATCGTACACGGCGGCTTCAGGCGGCAACGGGTCCAGCGAAATATCGAGCGGCCGCGATCCGACCATGCCGCCGTTCGTTGCATTCACGAGCAGGGCCGCACCGGAAGCAGCCATTCTCCATTCTTCCCACGAAAGCGGCAGTAACTTGGCTCCCACCTGAGCCTGAAGTTCCGCCGCGAGTGTGATGGCGCGGATTGCATCGCGATTTAGAATCCGAATTTCACGCGCCCCGAGCCGATCCAACGCCAACACAGCGGCGCGCGCAACGCCGCCAGCACCAAGCAGCACGATGTGTCGGCCGCGGAGTCTATCGATTCCGATTTCTTCCCTCAAACTTGTGCACAGACCATCCACATCCGTATTCTGGGCGTGGATAGTTCCGTCCGACTGAAAAATCAGGAGATTCGCCGCACCTGTTTTTTGCGCGCCCTCGTCTACAGCATGTGCAAGGGCATGGGCTGCCTGCTTGTGAGGCACTGTGACATTCACGCCTGCGAAGCCCGCGTTACGCAAACCATCGATCGCGCGCGCGAAATCCTCGCGCGTCACTGCTAGCGGCACATAAGCGCCGGCGATTCCAAGCTCTTTCAGCCAGAACAGATGCAATCGGGGCGAGAGCGAATGACCAATCGGAAATCCAACCACCCCTGCAAGTACGGCGCCGCCATTCATTGCGGGGCTTCCCGTCGTTCGGTGAGCAGGTTGATTACGGCGGCGGCGGTCTCCTCGACGGAGCGCCGAGACACATCGATGATCGGCCAGCCCTGTTGCTCGAACAATTTGCGGCTTCCCGCGACTTCCGCCCGCACCGTGTCCAGGTCTACGTAAGAGGTGTCCCGCACCTCGCCCAAAACGGTCAGGCGGTTGCGCCGGATTTGCACCAGCCGATCGGGAGAAGCCCAGAGGCCGACGACAAGTGGCCCGAGCGCATTCAGGAGCTGAGGTGGTGGTGGAATATTCGGCACCAGTGGAACGTTCGCCGCCCGTACACCGCGGATCGCGAGATACACACAAGTCGGCGTTTTCGATGTGCGGCTCGCGCCGGCCAAAATGACTTCTGCGTCGTTCAGCAGATCAAGCGACTGACCATCATCATGAGCAATGGCAAAGTTCAGTGCCTCAATGCGATGCAGGTAGCGCTGGTCCAATTCGTGCTGGCCGCCGGGCTTGTGGGTTTCCGTGGCGCCTCCGAAGAACTGCCGCAGCATCGAGATGGGCGCATCCAAGACGCCTTGGCATGGAATGCCGAGCTGCCGGCACTGGATCTCGAGCTCGCGGCGCAGATCCGGGTTCACAATGGTAAAGAAAACCAGTCCGGGCTCTTCCCGAATGTGCTCCATCACCCGTTCCAGTTGCTTCGGGCTGCGCACAAGCGCGTAAAAGTGATCCAGAACATCGACGCCCTCGAATTGCGCGGCCGCCGCCTTGGCGATGGCGTTCAGCGTTTCTCCGGTGGCATCGGAAACCAGATGGATATGAAAAACCTTACTCACAACCAATCCTCAATTCACTGCATTCTTAGCAGCGATACCAGGCAATTTCACGCCGCCGACGGTCTTGCAAACAACCACCGTTCATCTTCGTTAGGCTATGCGCGTCAATGATTGGCAGTATGTGGATGGCCCGCGCGGGTAAACAGCCTTGAGTCGGAACGGCTTGCGGCCTACAGCGGGGCTCGAACCGGCCTTCATCCACACACCCACAGGGCAAACATCATTCTCATCAACCTTAAGGAGTCTTTCTTGAAGGAAGATGGAAGAACGTTGCTCGGTGTGTTGAACGGACAGACGGTGTGGCCACCGCCCGTATGGCTGATGCGTCAGGCTGGTCGTTACCTGCCGGAATATCGGAAGCTGCGCGTACGCGTCGGCTCGTTCTGGAAGATGTGCATGGATCCGGCGCTCGCGGTCGAGGTGACGCTGCAGCCAATTCATCGGTTCGGGTTTGATGCGGCAATCATATTCTCCGACATTCTGACAGTACCGTACGCGCTTGGCAGAACGATTCAGTTTGAAGATGGCGTCGGCCCGTCACTGGACGCGATCGATTCTGTTTCTCAGCTGGATGACGATCGTGATGTATGGAAGCGAAAGCTGGAGCCGGCGTATGAGACTTTGCATCGTGCGCGAGCAGAGCTTCCGCCGGAAATCGCGTTGCTAGGCTTTGCCGGTGCCCCGTGGACGTTGGCGACGTACATGGCTGCAGGGCGGGGCGGCGACGAGCAACGGGCGGCAAAGTTGTGGGGATATCGCGAGCCGGAATCGTTTGATGCGCTGTTAGAGTTGATCGGGGATTGCGTGGCGCAGCATCTGATCGCGCAACTGGAAGCCGGCGCGGATGCGGTGCAGATTTTCGACAGCTGGGCAGGGGGTCTGTCGGAGCGTGTTTTCAACCGGTGGGTGATCGCACCGACGAAGCGCATTGTGGAGAAGGTGAAAGCAGCGCAGCCACAAGCCCGCATCATTGGGTTCCCACGGGCGACGACGCTGCAGGGCTATTTGCGTTATGCGCAGGAAACTGGCGTTGATGCCGTGTCTCTCGACACCGCCGTCCCCCTCTCCTGGGCCGTGGAGAACATGCCGGACAACATTGCGCTACAGGGAAATCTGGATCCGGTCGCGTTGATCGCCGGCGGTGCTGCTTTGGTGGGGCAAGTGAACGATATCCTAGAGGCAGCACGCAGCCGGCCCTTTGTCTTCAATCTCGGTCATGGCGTGCTGCCGCAGACGCCACCGGAGAACGTCGCGGCACTCGTTGAGCAGATCAGGTCATCTCGGTGAAGGTCGCCGTCGTCTTGTTCAATCTCGGCGGCCCGGATTCACCGGAAGCGGTTGAGCCATTCTTGCAAAATCTGTTCTCGGATGCGGCGGTCATTCCGCTGCCGAAATTGCTGCGATTGCTATTGGCCCGCATGATCGCGAGACGCCGAGCGCCCATCGCACAGGATATCTACAGCCTGATCGGCGGCCGCTCGCCAATACTCGAAGAGACGGAAGCCCAGGCACGAGCTTTGGAAGCGGTATTGAGCACCCGTGGCATCGAAGCCAAGTGTTTTATCGCCATGCGGGCGTGGAAACCGTTTGCAGCGGAAGCGGCGCGTGCGGTTCGAAAATGGCAGCCGGACAGAATTGTGCTTCTGCCGCTTTACCCGCAATTCTCCACCACCACGACGGCCTCATCGCTCGAAGACTGGAAAGAGGCGGCCCGAGAGGCGAAAATTACCACGCCGCCCGCGCGCGTCTGCTGTTATCCTTGGCTCGATGGTTTCATTGCCGCGGAAGCGGCGCTGATTATGGCAACTCTCAGCGAGAGACGACCGGGTGTGGATTACCGCCTGTTGTTATCGGCCCACGGGCTGCCGAAACGCACGATTTCCAGAGGCGATCCGTATCAATGGCAGGTGGAAAAAACAGCCCAGGCGATTGTGGACAGACTGGGGATTGCCAGTCTTGACTGGCAACTTTGTTATCAAAGCCGCGTGGGGCCGCTGGAATGGATCGGACCGTCTACCGATGCCGAGGTGAAGCGGGCTGGAGCCGAAGAGCGAGGGCTGGTCGTGGCGCCGATTGCGTTCGTGTCCGAGCACTCGGAAACCTTGGTCGAGTTGGATATCGAGTACGCCAGACTGGCGCAGGAGACGGGTGTGCCGCACTATCTGCGCGTGCCGGCCGTTGGAACACAGAATTTATTTCTCGACGGATTGGCAGACTTGGTCGTGCAGGCAATGGAACGACAGCGTGTGGTGACATGCGCCCAGGGCAGAATCTGTCCATCCAGCTTCGCGCGCTGCGGCTATGGGGCGGCAAATGTTTGAAGGCCTGCGAACGTCCTTGTCGAACTACATCGACTGGATCAAGGCGTTTCATGTTATCGCGGTGATTGCGTGGATGAGCGGGCTGCTCTATTTGCCGCGCCTCTTTGTGTACCACACCGAAACGGTTCCCGGCTCCGTGGAATCGGAGCGCTTCAAGGTGATGGAGCGTAAGCTGTTGCGCTCGATCATGAACCCAGCGGCCATCGCGGTGTGGATTCTGGGTCCCACGCTCGCCTGGCTGACGGGCGCCTATCAGGACCGCTGGCTGCAGGTGAAATTCCTGCTGGTGGTAATGTTGACGGTCATCCATCATATGTACGCGGTATGGCGCAGGGACTTTGAGCGCGACGCCAATACGCGTTCGGCGAGGTTCTATCGGATCTGGAACGAAGTTCCCGCCGTGCTGATGGTGTTCATTGTCATCCTGGTCATCGTCCAGCCGTTTTGAGACTTGACAGGGGTTTGCACCGGCACCAAATCGCGGTATAAGCGTTCTGTTTCCCATCCTCGGCTGCAGGCGATCCGCGCGGGATACGCGCAAGGTCGCAACCGGTAGCCCGGTGCAGCCAAGACCCAACTCCACGAAGCTCAACCGACCGGCAGGCACGTTCGTCTGAATTTCGGGGCAAATCCCTCCAAAGGTTAAGTGTCAGGCAAGCCATGACCATCCAAGACGGCCTTCAGGCCATGAAGCTGAAGGACCTCAAGTCCAAAACCCCCACCGATCTGCTCGCCTTCGCCGAAGAACTCGAGATCGAGAACGCCTCGTCCATGCGCAAGCAGGACATGCTGTTTGCCATCCTGAAAGAGCTGGCCGAACGAGACGTTGAAATTACCGGCGAAGGCGTGGTGGAGACCTTGCAGGATGGCTTCGGCTTCCTGCGCTCACCCGAATCCAATTACCTGCCGGGGCCGGATGACATTTACGTCAGCCCGTCGCAGATCCGCCGTTTTGGATTGCGCACCGGCGATACGGTGGAAGGCCCGATTCGCTCGCCCAAGGATGGCGAACGCTATTTCGCGCTGCTGAAAGTTTCCTCGATCAATTTCGAGGACCCGGAAAAGATCCGGCACAAGGTCCACTTCGACAATTTGACGCCGCTTTATCCCACCAGGTGGCTCAAGATGGAGGTCGATGATCCCACCCTGAAGGACAAGACCGGCCGGGTCATCGACATCGTGTCACCACAGGGCATGGGCCAGCGTGCGCTGATCACCGCGCAGCCGCGTACCGGCAAAACCGTAATCCTGCAGAACATTGCGCGCGCCGTCGCGCAGAACCACCCGGAATGCTACCTGATCGTGCTACTCATCGATGAGCGGCCGGAAGAAGTGACAGACATGCAGCGCTCGGTGAAGGGCGAGGTGATCTCCTCGACTTTCGACGAGCCGGCTTCGCGTCACGTGCAGGTTGCCGAAATGGTGATCGAGAAGGCCAAGCGCCTCGTCGAGCACAAGCGCGACGTGGTGATCCTGCTCGATTCCATCACGCGTCTGGGCCGCGCCTACAACACCGTGGTCCCTTCCTCCGGCAAGGTGCTGACCGGCGGCGTGGATGCCAACGCGCTGCAGCGGCCGAAGCGCTTCTTCGGCGCCGCCCGCAACATCGAGGAAGGCGGCTCCCTCACCATCATCTCGACGGCGCTGATCGATACCGGCAGCCGCATGGACGAAGTGATCTTCGAAGAGTTCAAGGGCACCGGCAATTCGGAAATCATCCTGGACCGCAAGGTGGCGGACAAGCGTGTGTTCCCGGCCATCGACATTCTCAAGTCCGGCACCCGCAAGGACGAGCTGCTGGTGGACAAGGCAACGCTGTCGAAGATGTACGTGCTGCGTCGTATTCTCGCGCCCATGGGCACGACCGACGCGATCGAATTCCTGCTCGACAAGCTGCGCTCCTCGAAGAACAACGCCGACTTCTTCGACAGCATGAACGCCTGACGCAACTGGCACTCTACGCCAGCTTCAGCCCGCAATGTCTTGCGAAATGGCGGAAATCGTGATCCCGCTGGATCAACGCCACATCGTGATCAATGCAGGACTGCGCGATCAAGGCATCCGCGACTTTCGGCTTGAGGCGCTTCTGCATCAACATTCGGCGCGCATTGCCGGCGCGAGCCCAATAGCCTTCCAGAACCGGTAACAGATAGAATTCGGCGACAGTTTCGAGCATCTGCCGCTGGGCTTGCGGATCACTCAGCATTTCGGTGAGCACCACTGGTGGCAGCGCGATTTCGCCCGAACGAAATGCTTCGTGAACAAGATCGGTTTCGCGATTCCGATCGCCTCTGAAATAGCATGACAGCGCTGAGGTGTCGGCGGCGATCATTCGCGGTCGTAACGTAACTCATCCAGGGTCAACGAGAACTTCACCTTGCCGCGGAGCTCCATCGCTCTCTTTTGTGCAAGCGCTGAACGGAATCTGCGCAACGCTGTCCTTACCGTTTCTGTAACGCCCTCGCCCGTATAAGCTAAGGCGTACTCCAGATCCTCGCTCGGAACCTCAACCGTTATTTTCCGCATCTCTCCCATGCCAGTTTCTCTACCATAATCAATACTGGTCTTCAATATGGTGCTCTGGCTGGGGGTTCTTACGGCAGCAGCACCGTTGCGCCGGTGGTGGCGCGGGAGTGCAGCGCTTCGTGTGCAGCGGCTGCATCCGCCAGCTTGAAACGCTGGTTGACCGCAATCTTCACGGCGCCGGACACAATCACAGCGAACAGATCATCCGCCGCCTGCTGCAGTTCCTCGCTTGTGCGCGTGTAGTGGAACAGGGTCGGGCGGGTGAGATAGAGCGAGCCCTTGGCGCTGAGAACCCCCGGCTCGAAGGCCGGCACCGCACCGCTGGAATTGCCGAAGCTCACCATCATCCCGCGCACGGCGAGACAGTCGAGAGAACCGCTCCAGGTTTCCTTGCCGACGGAATCGTAGACGACGGGCACCCCTGCGCCACCGGTGATCTCGCGCACGCGCTTGGGCCAATCTTCTTTTCGTGTATTCAGCACGTGATCGCAGCCATGCGAGCGCGCCAGATCCACTTTATCGTCAGAGCCGACCGTGCCGATCACCGTGAGGCCGAGGTGCTTTGCCCATTGGCAGGCGATGAGGCCCACGCCGCCGGCGGCCGAATGAAACACGATCGTCTGCCCGCGCTGTACCGGGAAAGTGCGCTTCAGCAGATACGCCGCCGTCATGCCTTTCAGCATCGCGGCCGCGGCCACTTCATCCGAAACGCCGTCTGGCAATTTCACCGCGCGGTCGGCGGGCACATTGTTCGCTTCTGCGTAGGCGCCGATGGGCCCCGTGCCGTAGCCGACGCGATCGCCAACCTTCAGCCCGGAAACGTCCTCGCCCAGCGCATCGACCACGCCCGCAGCTTCCAGGCCAAGGCCGGACGGCAGCGATACGGGATAAAGGCCGCAGCGATGATAGGTGTCGATGAAATTCACCCCGATGGCTGTATGCTTCACGCGCACCTGACCGGCGGCAGGCGGCGGCAGCTCGATGTCCTCCAGCTTCAGGACTTCAGGGCCGCCTGTGTGATCGAACCGGATCGCTTTCATCGCAAACTCCACAAACCATTGTTTTCACAGCACAAACGCCTGACGGTTGTTTTCACAAAATCGCGGACCACTTCCCCCTCTTCTCCAAGGTTCCCATTCGAACCTGCGGAAAGTTGAGGGGTGTCCTGTCGTGCGGCAATGGAATTGTTCGTTTTGTTTGGCGGGAAATGCGCTCCCCCTCCCTCCCGATTCCCCACCACGCCAGATGTTGCGGTTGCCAACTGGCCCGCGCATTCGAAGCCAACACTGCGCCTGGTGTGCGCATCGCCGCGCGCGGCAATATCAAAGTGCACGCGGACTTCTGCTTTCGAGCGACGAAAGGACGGCTTTCCATCGCAACAGTGTAAGGCCGTTTTGCGCGTGGGGAACGGAATTATTTTCGTGTTTGATTCGAAACGAGTTTTGCGTGGTGCGGTAGGGAATGTTCGCGAGCCTATTCTATTATTGGGGCGGGTTGGCGAGCAGGTACGGATAACCACTGTTGATGTTCGGCGACCGCCCCAGATTTTCGGATCGAAACCATCGACGACCAATCCTTAAGACCTGCAGCAAAACTTTAGCGGCGCAAATGAAGATTCAGTGACTCAGAAGACTAACGATCATTGTGGCGTGGCGCGCAGGTCGGGGGATTTATAATTTCATAAACCGGCCTGCTCTAGTCTGCTCCCCGAAATAGCAGGAGCGAACCATGCAGCCGTCACTGAGTTTTCGATCAGGCATGGCATTCGCCTCGCTTCTCGGCTTGTCGGTATGGGCGAACCAAAGTCATGCCCGGCCCACCTTCATCACCGTCGATCCTCCGGATGCCTATCATGAGTACGGCAGTGGTACCTGGGCCCTCACCGTCAACAAGGAAGGCCAGGTTGCCGGCCAGTTCACAGCTGCGCTTCAGGATCATTGGCAAGGTTTTTTGCGCAACACAGACGGTTCGTATGTGGAATTCGAGCCCCCCGGCGCCTGGGATACGGACGTGGCGGCCATCACCAACAGCGGCGATGTCGCCGGCACCTACTCAACCGCGTATAATTGGACCCATCAACATGGGTATTTGAGAGCAGCCGACGGCACGTTTACCACTTTTGACGTACCGGGAGCGACCGGAGATACAGTTGCAACGGACATGAACGAGAAAGGTGCGATTGTCGGCTGGTCCTACGGACGGACTGGTCAGAGCGGCTTCCTCAGGAAACCCGGCGGGAGTTTTGTTGCGATAAGCCCGCCAGGCGCGATCCAATCCGGGGTCTATAGTATAGGCGATTCCGGTCAAATGGCGGGAGTTTTCGAGGATCAAAGCCAGGTGTTTCACGGCTTTGTCCGCGGCACCGACGGATCGTTCGCGGCTTTCGATCCACCAAGCCAGGATTTCTGGCTACCCGTGTCGTGCATCGATGCGGCCGGGAATGTTTATGGCTCGTACTCCGACGGTGTGAACGAGCATGGCTTTATGCGCAAAGCAAACGGCTCCGTCGTGCAGCTTGATCCACCCAACTCGTTAACCGCGGAAGTGTTCAGTGCCAATTCTCAGGGAGTTGTCGTCGGACGATCCTCCAATTGGACGGGTGGATTTGTGTATAGGCCGAATGGGAGATTTAGAAAGGTCGGCTCTTTGCCCGATTGGTCTGCCATTTACCCCAGAGGCATAAGTCCGGGTGGGAATTACATCACCGGACTTTACATGGACCCGAACGGAGCATGGCACGGATATCTGCGTTGGAAGCAGCGGGCCACACGAAGTCCTCGTAAGCCGGATTAGCTGAGGGTTTTCTGCTCTGTTGCCACTGGTCCGTTGGCCGATACCACATCGAAGCGTACGCGGCCGATGATATGGCCGTTGGGCAAATCCACATCCACCCGCCATTGCCCCGGCGTTATCTGGTGCGACAGCGTGTAGCCGCGATAGCCGCCATCGCGGCCGCCATTGATCGCGTAGGTGACGGTGGAAATCAAACGCCAGTGGTGATGCGCGGCATCGTAACGCTGCCAGCGATGCTGCACCTTGGTGTTGACCTTCACCGGCGCAAACACCGCGCTGTAGACATAAAGCGGCTCGCCCGGCTTCACATGGATGATCGCGGGGGCGCCGAACTTCACGCTCCACGATTGCGGCTCCGCCACGGCCTTGTATGCAGCGCCTTGCTTCGCCACGAA
>DATAVW010000041.1:0-2189 GCA_036267515.1 Rhizomicrobium sp. | reverse complement strand
AGGTGGCGATGCTCAAATGACGCGGCCCGACACGCCGCGTCGCTTCCTGCAAGCGACGCCATTTTTCTCTCACCATGCCCCGCGAGTTGCTGCACGGCCGTTTGTCGGCTGTTGCTCCAAGAACGGACAAACGCAAGCGTGGTCTGTTGGTCCGTTATATGCCACTAGCGGACAAATGGGGCGCGACGAATTTGAGGTGAGTTGACGCGCCGGGGTCCTGTCGCTATGTACAAAATCGTGATGAGCATGAACCTGAGCCAACTTCGACTTAGCATCCTGGCGCGCTAACCGCGCTGGCCGTTCGCTTTCGTCTTGAGTTCGCTCCAAAAGGTTCATTTCTACATGCTCCCTCTCCAATACCCCCCTGGGTTTCTCCTGACCGGGATATTCGCGCGACTTAGCACCGGCTGCTGCCGGTAACAGTAGCCGACTGCTCACGTTCCGCGTCCAATCGCATTAGGAGAAATTGCAATGGCAAGCATGCCTATTCATAAGTATCGTCCTTTCCAACCGATCCATTTACCCGCGCGCACTTGGCCGTCCCGCACAATTGAGCGTGCACCTATCTGGTGCAGCGTCGATCTGCGCGACGGCAACCAGGCGCTGGTCGAGCCCATGGGCGCCGAGCGCAAGCGCCGGATGTTCGATCTTCTGGTCAAGCTCGGTTTCAAAGAGATCGAAGTTGGGTTTCCCGCCGCTTCGCAGACCGATTTCGATTTCGTGCGCGAGCTTATCGAGGGCGATCTCGTGCCCAAGGATGTCACCATCCAGGTACTGACACAGTCTCGCTTCGAGCTGATCCAACGAACATTCGACGCCATCGCTGGGTCGCGTCGAGCGATAGTGCACCTCTACAACTCGACCTCCGAGCTGCAGCGCCGCGTCGTGTTCGGGCAGGATCGTGCCGGGATAATTGACATAGCGGTGGCCGGGGCCAAGCTGATCGGCGAACTGTCATCCGCAGTGTCCGACACTGAGATCATCCACGAATATTCGCCCGAGAGCTTCACTGGTACTGAACTCGATTTTGCGGTTGATATCTGCGAAGCCGTGCTCGAAACTTGGGGAGCGACACCCGCGAAAAAGGCGATCCTGAACTTGCCCGCGACAGTCGAGATGGCATCGCCCAATGTCTATGCGGACCAGATCGAATGGTTCGGTCGCCACATCGCGGGCCGGGACCGGTTCGTGCTGTCGGTGCACCCACACAACGACCGCGGCACTGGCGTCGCCGCCGCCGAACTCGCCGTCTTGGCCGGTGCCGAGCGGGTCGAGGGCACGCTGTTCGGCAATGGCGAACGCACCGGGAATGTCGATCTCTTGACGCTGGCGTTGAATCTTTACAGCCAGGGCGTTGATCCAGAACTGACCATCGATCACATCGATGCAATCGTCGAGACAGTCGAGTATTGCAACCGGCTGCCGGTGCATCCCCGCCATCCCTACGCAGGCGAGTTGGTTTTCACTGCGTTTTCGGGCTCACACCAGGACGCTATCAAGAAGGGCTTCGAGGCGCTAACGAAGCGAAACGATGAGCTATGGGAAGTGCCTTACCTCCCATTCGATCCAAAGGACCTTGGTCGCACCTATGAGGCGGTGATCCGCGTCAACAGCCAATCAGGAAAGGGCGGCGTCGCCTATTTGCTGAAGGCCGACCACGGTCTGGAGTTGCCGCGCGCGCTTCAGGTCGAATTCAGCCGTATCATCCAGGAGTGGACCGACCGCACTGGGAAGGAGGCTAGCTCTTCGGAAATCTGGACCATGTTCTGCCAGAGATATCTCAGCCAAAGCGAGATCGATCTCATCGACTACCGCATATTTCCCGCTGCTAACGGGCGCACGATCAATGCAACCATCATTGATCGCGGCAACGAATGCATCATAGAAGGCCATGGCAGCGGCCCGCTGGACGCGTTCGCCGATGCGCTACGGCGCGCAAATCTCGCCGATATCGCCGTGCTCTCCTATCACGAGCACGCGCTCGGTGCAGGATCGGATGCGCAGGCAGCGGCCTATGTCGAGGCCGGGTTGCCGGATGGCACTACGTTTTTTGGCGTTGGGATAGACCAGGACATCGTCAGAGCCTCGCTCCAAGCCCTCACGAGCATCGCCGGACGTCACCGCCATGCGTGACCAAAGACCGCCTCTCCGGTGATTGAACTCTATGCGCGGTCATGCAGTGTGGCATC
>DATAVW010000040.1:0-15257 GCA_036267515.1 Rhizomicrobium sp. | reverse complement strand
GTGGATGTGCTGAACGTGCTCGCCAACGCCTCAGCCGTGATTGCGGAAGGCGAAGTGCTGCAGCTTCGTTCCGCGAACAACCTTGCCACCACGCGCGACGACTATCTCCAGGTCATTACCGCGAAGACCGCGGCACTGTTCGCAGCGGCGGCCGAGTCCGGCGCCATGATCGCGAGCGGTGACCGCGACTTCACCCAGGCTATGCGCATGTTTGGGCATCATCTCGGAATCGCCTTTCAGTTGATCGACGATGCTTTGGATTACTCGGGGCGCCAGGCGCAGATGGGAAAATCCATCGGCGACGACTTCCGCGAAGCCAAAGTGACACTGCCCGTGATCGTGGCTTACGAACGCGCCGAAGAGGGCGCGAAAGACTTCTGGCGGCGCACGATCGAAGACGGCGCCCAGCACGAGGGCGATCTCAAACGCGCTATTGGTTACGTGGATGAAACGGGCGCCATTGAGGAAACACAGGCACTGGCGCGGCGCCATGCAGACGAGGCAATAGCGGCGTTAGAGGCCGTTCCTGCGCACGATATCCGTGAGGCGCTGGTCGCTGTCGCCGAATTCTGCGTGGACCGGGTTTACTGAAACGTCCACTCGCGGCCGTAGTTGAGCCTGGTCGGCGCGAGCCACCAATTGGGGTGCTGCTCGGCGATTGTGTGCGCCGCCGCCTGCGCGCTTACTGCGTCGGGATAGATGCCAAAGCAGGTCGCGCCGCTGCCTGACATGCGCGCGAGTAGCGCGCGGGTGCCCGTCAGTGCCTCCAGTTGTTCTCCTATGACCGGAGCCAGCGCGCGCGCCGGCGGTTCCAAGTCGTTTCGTGCGCTCGCCAAGTACTCGGCCAATTCCGAAATGGTCCTGAAACGCTGCGGGCGGGCAATGCGTCCAACGCCTGTGCGCTCGCGCAGTGCATCGTAGATGGCCGCGGTGGAAACCGGAACGCCGGCATTGACCAACAGCGCATCGAAGGTACCGAGTTCGCCCACATTGGCGAAGCGCTCGCCACGGCCCGTCATCCACCAGCAACCCGGCAGCACGCTTACCGGAACATCGGAACCAATATCGCCGCCGATATCCCAGAGCGCTTGAAGATTGGTGCGCCCGGGCCACATTCGAGAGAGGCCACGAAAGGTCGCAGCCGCATCGCTTGATCCACCGCCAATGCCGGACGCGACGGGCACGTTCTTTGTCAGTGTGATCTGCACTCGCGGCTCGATCTGTGCCTGCTCGCCAAACCGGCGCGCAGCCCGCAGCACGAGGTTGTCGGGCCCCTGCGCCAGCGTCGATGCGAACGGCCCTTCGATATTCAGCGAAAGTTCGTCCGCTTCCTCAAAGGTCAGCTCATCGCCAACGCTGGCGAAAACCACCAGGCTTTCGATGTCGTGATAACCATCCGCGCGCCGGTTGCCGGCATGCAAAAACAGATTGATCTTGGCGGGTGCCAGTTCGCGGATCATGTGTGGATCAGCCGGCCTTCGCCGCGGCGGTCAGTCCGGATTGCAGCTTCTTTTCGAGCTCCGCCTTCTGCTTCGTGTCGTCCCCGAAGGCAAGCGCGTGGCTCCACTGGAAATGCGCATCGAGCTTGCGGCCGGTCATCCAGTACGCATCGCCGAGGTGTTCGTTGATGGTGGGATCGCCGGGGACCAGCAGCACCGCTTGTTCCAGCGTTTTGGCCGCGTCCTGGTAGCGACCGATGCGGAAATAGGCCCAGCCGACACTGTCCACGATATAGCCGTCATTGGGGTCAAGCGCGCGCGCCTTCTCCAGCATGGTCAACGCTTCCGGCAGATTCCGGCCCTGATCTACCCAGCTGTAGCCAAGATAATTCAGTATTTGCGGCTGATCGGGACTGAGCTTGAGCGCCTGCTGCAGATCCTTCTCTGCGGCTTCCCACCGTTTTGAGCGCTCCTCGGCCACGCCGCGCGCATAAAACAGCGGCCACGCGTTCGCTGTGACAGACGGCAGCAGCTTGACGGCGTGATCATAGGCGTCCGCCGCCTGCTCGTATTTTTCAGCCGAGCGATAGGAATCCCCCAGTGCAGTCCAGGTCATGATGTCGCTCGGATGCTGCGCCGCAAGCGCAGCCAGTTGCTGCATGGCAAGATCGTTATGGTCGAGGCGGCTTTCGTCCACCGCGATCTGGACCGCGGCGGGAAATGCATAGGGCGAGGATTGCGGAATGCTCTGGTACACCGCGATGGCATCGGCGAACTTGCGCATTGCCTCGAACCGGTCCGCCAGCACGATCTTGGCAAGATCGAAATCGGGCGAGAGATACAATGCACAACGCAGATAGAGAACGGCGACATCGGTGCTCGCGTCATCGCTCAGCGAGGCGGCGATGCCGAACAGCGCTTCCGCGGCGCCGTCCTGCGCCCGAGCGATCAATCGCTCCGGCGTCTTTCCTTCCGTCAAGCGCGAAGTGGCAACACTGACCACCGGCCCGAGTGCGGCGTCAGTTGTGTACTTTGCATACAATGCGCGCGCATCCGCCGCTCGGCCGTTCCGTTCGAGGAACCGGCCATAGGCCTCAACCATGCGAGGACTGTTGGCCGCCTGCGCCAGCGCTTCCTTGTATGCCGCATCGGCATCGCTGTTGCGGCCCGCGAGGTCGAGAATAAGCGCTCGATGATAGGCCTGCAAAGCCGACGTGCCGCCTTCCGTCACAACGTCATTCAGGGCGGCAAGCGCTGCATCCGTTTTGCCCTCGCCTTCCGCCGCCCATGCATCCAGCAGCGATAGGGTCAGCGCCGTAAACGGCCCTTTGGCCGACCTGCCGAGTTGCTCGCGCGCTTCCCCGAAATCGTGACGCTTTATTGCCACCACCGCCAGTGCGAGCCGCGCCACGCGATCATCCGTCGTGGTGACAATCACGAGCGCGGCCAGCTTGGCAGCGGCGTCGAGGTCTCCTGCTGCTGCCGTGTAGAGAAGGGCGCGGGTCAGCAGGTCGGGATTATTTGGATCGTATGCAAGGCTGCGCTGGTAGAGCTTCGCGGCTTCCGGCATGTCGTGTTCATTGGCGGCCAGGCGGCCGGCCAGATAGGTCCCATAGGCGTCAGCCTGCGAATGCGTGCTGGGGTCCGGAGCGGGTACCGTCTCGGCACTGGCGCAAGCGCACAATGCCAGCGCCGCCGCCGCGGCCAGAAGCGTCTTCAAACAAAGCTGTCGCAAATGCGGCCTCACATATTCACATAATTCGGGCCGCCGCCGCCTTCTGGCGGAACCCAGACGATGTTCTGCTCCGGATCCTTGATATCGCAGGTTTTGCAGTGGACGCAGTTCTGCGCATTGATCTGGAAGCGGGGACCCGAGGGTTCCTCGACGACTTCATACACCAACGCCGGACAGTAACGCTGCGCCGGTTCAGCGTATTTCGGCAGATTGACGCGGATGGGAATGGATGGGTCCTTCAAAACCAGGTGAACCGGCTGGTCCTCTTCGTGATTGGTGTTCGAGAGAAACACGGAGGACGGCTTGTCAAACGTGAAAACGCCATCGGGTTTGGGATAGGCGATCGGTTTGCATTCCGATGCGGGCTTCAGACACGCATAATCGGGCTTACCCTGCCTGAGCGTGCCGAGCAGGCTGAAGCCGAACAGCTGGTTGCACCACATGTCGAAGCCGCCCGCCACCACGCCGGCGACCGTTCCCAGCTTCGACCAAAGCGGCTTCACGTTTCGCACGCGCTTCAGATCGCGCCAGACGGAAGAGCCTTTGTAGGCCTCTTCATATTCCTTGAGTTCGTCGTTGGCGCGGCCCTCGCCGATCGCGTTGAAAGCCGCCTCCGCTGCCATCATTCCGGTAAGAATGGCGTTATGGCTGCCCTTGATGCGCGGCAGGTTCACGAACCCTGCTGCGCAGCCAATCAGCGCGCCTCCGGGGAATGCCAGCTTCGGTACTGACTGAAAGCCACCTTCGGTGATGGCGCGGGCGCCATAGCCGATGCGCTTGGCCCCTTCGAGAAACTGCCGGACGCGCGGATGCGTCTTCACCCGCTGGAACTCATCATACGGCGAGAGATACGGGTTCTGATAATTCAGATGAACGACAAATCCCAAGGCACAGAGATTGCTGTCGAAATGGTACATGAAGAGGCCGCCGCCAGTGCCGTTATCCAGCGGCCAGCCCATCGTGTGCATGACAAGGCCACCGCGGTGCTTATCCGCTGCCAGCTCCCACAGCTCCTTGATGCCGATGCCGTACTTCTGCGGCTCCCGATACTGGTGCAGGCCCAGCCGGTTGATGAGAGTCTTTGAAAGCGAGCCGCGGGCGCCTTCGGCAAGCAGGGTGTACTTGCCCAGCAGGTTCATGCCGGGCGTGTAGGAGTCCTTCTGCCGGCCATCGCGGGCCACACCCAGATCGCCCGTGACCACGCCGCGCACTTCGCCGCTTTCGCCGTATAGGAGGTCGGTTGCCGGAAATCCGGAATAGATCTCCACGCCGAGCGATTCCGCTTGGCTCGCCAGCCACTTACAGAGATTACTTAAACTGATGATGTAATTGCCGTGATTGCTCATCAGCGGCGGCATGATAAAATTGGGAACGCGCAACGCGCCGGCGGGCCCCAGGAAATAGAACAGGTCCTTTGTGACCGGGGTTTCGATCGGTGCACCCTTCGCGCGCCAGTCGGGGATCAGCTGGTCGATGCCAATGGGATCGATGACCGCACCGGAGAGGATGTGCGCCCCGACTTCCGAGCCCTTCTCCAGCACGCAGACGCTGATCTCCCGCCCCGTCTTTGCCGCCAACTGCTTGAGCCGGATTGCCGCGGCCAGCCCCGCCGGTCCCGCGCCGACGATAACCACGTCGTACTCCATACTCTCGCGTTGAATGGGCTCAGACATTCAAAGTTGCCGACATCATCTGGAGGTTATGAAGGGGGGGCATTTCAGGGTCAACGGATGATGATCTACAGTGCCAGAACTCAAATATGCTGAGATGAAGCCGATGTCGGGTTCAGGAATATGCCTTCGCAGAGCTGGCGCAATATCCGTTGCCCTGCTTGCACAAGCGATCCCTGCCCAACTCGGGGCGGCTGCTCAGTCGTCGAATGTGGCTACCTCAGCACAGGGCCACTTGGTGCCACCACAACCTTTCGGAAGCCATGATTGCCGTTGGCTCTCACCGGTCCAGTATTCGGTGCCGAACACAATATTGCAGTTCACGGTCACGAGCGAGGGCAAAACGGCAAACATCGCCGTCAAGCGATCAAGCGGAGCACCTGAAATGGATGCATTTGCCATCCAATGCGTCTCTGCATTTCGATACCGCCCGGCCAAGGTGGATGGTCAACCCATCGACTATCCTTGGACAACTGACGTGAACTGGCTGACTGGAGCGCCCAAATCGCCTGAGATGTGGCAAGGAATGAAGGAGACCATGGAGCAACTTCAGCAGGACGCCAACTCCCATCCAACCCGCGCTGAGGCCAGATAAGTTGGCCGAGCAATGAGTGACGATTCACTAATGCGCTTGCTGTGGCTGGTGGAGGCCGGGGCGGATGAGGCTGTCGGCGAAGCGCCCATCAATCGCTTTCAGGCGAAGGCGGCTATCAGTTCAACGCAAACCTCACCCTCCCCCCTTGCTGGGGCGATTGATGCGAACGCGCGTGCGCGGTCGCATTGGGAGGGGGGGGAGTCGCGGGTACGAACGCCCCCTCCCCCGAGCGGCTTCGCCGCCCGCCCCCTTCCCTTGCGGGAGGGGGAAAGAAAAACTGAGGCGCAACGCGAGAGCGTCCGTCCCACCTCCGTCCTCAATCCGCATGCGCATGACAACGACCACATCGGCCGGGCGCTGGAGATCGCCAACGCCTGCAGCTCGCTCGCCGAACTGAAGGCCGCGTTGGAAGCATTCGAGGGTTGCGCGCTGAAGCAACTCGCCAACACCACCGTCTTCGCCGACGGCAATCCGGACACGCGCATCATGTTCATCGGCGAGGCGCCGGGTTACGAGGAGGACAAGACAGGCCTGCCCTTCGTCGGCCGCGCAGGAAAGCTGCTCGATAAGATGTTGGCCTCTATCGAGCTCGACCGCACCTCCGCCTACATCACCAATGTCTTGCCGTGGCGCCCACCCGATAACCGCAACCCCGATCTCACCGAAGTTGCCAAATGCATCCCCTTCCTGCGCCGCCATATTGAATTGCATGCCCCGGAGGTAATGGTCCTCTTGGGCGGCTCACCGCTACGTCACGTCTTGGGGAAAACGGAAGGCATTCTCCAGAGTCGGGGCAAGTGGCTGCAGTACCACGTGAACGGGCGAATGGTGCCCGTCATGCCGACGTTGCACCCCGCCTACCTGCTCCGGCAGCCCGGGCACAAAAAGCTCGCATGGCGCGATCTTCTTGCAATAAAGGATAAACTTCAAAGGAATCACGGACTTGCGGGTTAACGCACAACTATGTAGCCTTCGTCCCGATCCGGAAACGAAGGAGACGGCTGGGTGGCCCCACTTCGCGCATGCTTGCTTGCGGCTGCTGCCGCGTTATTCGTAACCCCCGCTCTCGCACAGAGTTCCGCTCCCGCTGTCGAAGTCCTCAGTTCCCCGGACGTTCAGCACTACCGCCAGATATTCCAGGATGAGCGTACCGGCGCCTTTGCCGACGCCGATGCCCAGGCTGCCCAGGTGACCGATCGTACGCTGCTCGGCTACGTCCAGGCGGCCCATTACCTCTCAGCCTACTCCAGCCCCACTGTTTCGGAATTGGTAAGTTGGCTGGAACAGTACCGCGACCTGCCGGTCGCCGACCGCATCTACAAACTGGCCGTCGAGAAGGCGACTGTGCGGGTCAAGCGCCATCATCGGGTGGTAGCGGTAAGACTGACCACCACAATTCCGACTCCGGCTGGAGCACCGCATGCGCGGGGCGGCGGTTACGAAGACCCGGATCTTCCGGACCAGAGCCTTTCGAGCGAAGCCGCTCGTTCTGCTGCGCAGCAAATCACCGCAGCCTTCCGGGCAGGACAGCCCCAGCAGGGTGACGCCGCTGTGCACACGTTGGCCGCCTCCGGTTCGACGAGCTCGCGGGATATTGCCCGACTCGATCAGCGGGTTGCGGCTGCCTATATGGCATCGGGCCACGACTATGAGGCCTTCGACGTGGCGCTGCGTCCCGCTCTCGCGGATCGCGTCTATGCACCGATGCTTGACTGGTGGGCGGGACTTGCCGCGTATCGGATGGGCAAGTTCGACGTCGCTGCCAATCGTTTCGAAACGCTGCTGCAGAGCGCCAGCATTCCCAATTGGGTGCGTGGCAGCGCCGCCTTCTGGGCCGCGCGTGCGGACATGCAGAACGGCAATCCCACACGCGTAGTGACACTGTTGCATTACGCAGCCCAGCAGCAACCGACCTTTTACGGAATGCTCGCGCAAAAACTGCTGGGTGAGCAGAGCGCCACAAGATTTGCCGATCCGGTCGCCAATCCTGCAAGCACGGCAGCACTGCTGCAGGATCCGGCCGCCCATCGTGCCGTTGCGCTGTGGCAAGCGGGACAGGGTGAGTTCGTGCATGACGAAATGGTTCGTGCCCTTGCCAATCTCGATCTCCACAATGGGCAGACCTATGCGGCAACGGCGCGCGAAATGAGTTTCGCCGATCTCGAATTGCGGGTCAGCGAAATGCTGGCCGCGCGAGGCACCTATCTCAGCGGCCTATTTCCGGTTCCGGACTACAAGCCTGCGAATGGTTATCGGCTCGATCAATCGCTGCTGCTCGCATTCACGCGCACGGAAAGCAAGTTCCAGCCGGCAGCACTCTCACCGATGGGTGCCCGCGGGTTGATGCAGCTGATGCCTGCCACGGCGGCGCAGATGGCGGGCGGGCAGCCGAGCCAGACGCAGCTCTGCGATCCGTCCTACAACATGTATCTCGGCCAGAAATATCTGGAGCAGCTGCTGGGAATGGCAGGGGGCGGCGTCCTGCAACTGGCTGCCGCGTACAATGCCGGTCCGGGCAACGTGATGCGATGGATGAACGGCAAAGACGATCCACTGATGTTCATCGAGACAATGTCGGCGCAAGAGACGCGCGCCTATGTGAAGCGCGTGATGACCTATTACTGGATCTATAGCCAGATAGCGGGCAAGTCCTCCAAGACGCTGGAAGATACCGCTCGCGGTTACTGGCCGCACTACGACACGACGTACGCCGCGCCCGGGCACACCGCTGCACCAACGATCGTTCCTGCGGCGGTCTCGACACAACAGGTGCCGAGTATGCAACCGCAAGCTCCGGCCGAGCAGCCGCAGCAAGAGCAGGTCGCGCGGACCCTTGTTGTCAGCGATGCCTCAGCCCAGCATTGATGAAACGCGGGCGTTCGTCCCCGTCCGCATTGCGATACTGACCGTCTCCGATACGCGGGACGAAACCAACGACACCTCCGGCGACACGTTGGAAGCACGGATCAAGGAGGCCCGCCATATCGTCGCCGCGCGGCTGATCCTGCGGGATGACAGGGCGCAGATCGCCGCGCAACTGCGCCGCTGGATCGCCGCTGCCGACATCGACGTGGTGATTTCCACAGGCGGTACCGGACTCACGGGCCGCGATGTGACGGTGGAAGCGTTCCAATCCGTCTTCGAAAAGGAGATCGACGGGTTCTCCGCTCTCTTTCACCAGATTTCCTACGAGAAGGTCGGTACTTCAACGATTCAATCCCGGGCCTGCGCGGGCGTGGCAAAAGGCACGTATCTTTTCGCCTTGCCCGGCTCGACCGGCGCGGTGAAAGATGGCTGGGACGGCATTTTGAAATGGCAACTCGACATTCGTCACCGCCCCTGCAACTTCGTTGAAGTCATGCCGCGTTTGATTGAGCGCTGATCCCGAACGGTTTCTCTGGTGTGGCGCCGGACAAGAGAGCGACCCGCATTTCGCAGGCGAGGCTTTCCGGCTTGGCGGCTGCCCTCGCCGTTCAGCCAAAACCGTCATTGGTGCGGAGTTGCAATGGGAATTTCCGCTTCGCGGCTGCGTCTAATCAATGCGCGGGGTTATGGGACAAACACTCGGGAGACATGCCATAATGGCGACTGTCTCCGCGCGAGGACAGAAAATTGCGCACCTGGACTTTGGCTGTTGTGGCACTGCTGATTTCCACGCCGTGCTTCGCCATGGGTGGCGGTGGAGGAATGGGCGGCGGCGGCATGGGCGGATATGGCGGCGGCATGCACGGCGCGGCCGGCTTTGACGATTACGGTACCGCGGTGCGCCTCATCCATCACGAAAAGTACGCCGATGCCGTTCCGTACCTAAACCGGGCGCTGCTGGCACGGCCGAACAGTGCTGACGTACTGAACTATCTTGGCTACACACACCGGATGCTTGGCGATTATCCGGGTTCGCTGGACTTTTACAGCCGTGCGCTGGCGTTGGATCCCGATCACAAAGGCGCCCATGAATACCTGGGCGAACTATATCTCAAGATGAACCGGGTCGCCGATGCGCAGGCACAACTCGCGGAATTGACGCGGCTTTGCTTGGACGGCTGCGAAGAGAAAGATGTGCTGACGAAAGCGATTGCCGATTACCAACTGGCCGCTGCGGCGCCAGCCGCGCAGCCTGCTGCGGCAACGGCGGCGTCCGCGCAACCCGCTGGAGCAGCAGCACCCGCGCAAGCCGCAGTGCCTGCAACCGGATCGCCTTAGGCCGCTTCCTTTTCGCGCAGCGCGCGCCACACGCGTTGGGGAGTGGCGGGCATATCAATATGTGCCACGCCCAGCGCATCGGCCACTGCGCTGATCACCGCCGGCAACGCGCCGACGGTTCCAGCTTCTCCGCAGCCCTTCGCACCCAGCGTGTGGGTTTTGCACGGGATTTCTTCATAAGCGAATTCGATATCCGGAATATCGTAGGCGCGCGGCATACCGTAATCGCTGAAGCTGGCAGTGAGAAGCTGACCAGACTCTGCGTCATAGACAACGTCCTCTATGAGCGCTTGGCCGACGCCCTGCACCACGCCGCCGTGAACCTGACCGGCAACCAGCATTGGATTGATCACGCGGCCGAAATCGTCCAGCACCTTGTAGGAGACGAGATCGACCTTGCCGGTTTCCGGATCCACTTCGACTTCGCAGATGTGGCAACCGTTCGGAAATGTGGAGGCTTGGCCGACATAAGTGCCGTCGCTGTCGAGACCTTGTTCGAAGCCGGGAATGGTTTCGCTCTTCAGCGCCACCGCAAGCTCGCCAATGCTGATGGCGCGATCCGTATCCGCGACACGGAAACGTCCGCCTCCCTCCGCTACCTCGAAACCAACTTCCTTGCCGCCCGCCTGGAGCACGTGGCCGGCGGCGGATTTGCCCTTGCGGATGACCTCTTCCGACGCAACTTCGAGTGCGCCGCCAGACATATTGAGCGAGCGAGAACCACCGGTACCGCCGCCGTTCACCCACGCGGTGTCACCCTGCTTCACGGTGATGGACTCGAACGGCACGCCCAGACGTTCGGCCACAATCTGCGCAAAGGCGGTTTCGTGCCCCTGCCCGTTCGATTGCGTGCCAACATAGAGTTCGACACCGCCATGGTCGGTGAACTTTACGCGCGCTGGCTCACTGCCAACAGCGAATGTGATCTCGACATAATAAGCGATGCCGAGCCCACGCAGCCTGCCCCGCGTTTTCGACTGCGCGCGACGTGCGGCGAAAGCCGCCACATCGGCCCGTTGCAGCGCCATGTCCAGCACGCGCGGAAAGTCGCCGGAATCGTATTGAAGGCCGAACCAGGTCTGGTACGGAAGCTCATTGGGTGTCGGCAAATTGCGGCGCCGGAGTTCCACCCGGTCGATGCCGGCCTCGAGCGCCGCCACATCCATCAGTCTCTCGATCAGATAGGCGGCTTCCGGCCGCCCAGCGCCGCGATAGGCATCGATGGGTCCGCTGTTGGAGAAGTAGCCCTTTACATGGGCGAACACTGTGGGCACGCGATAAAGGCCACCGAAGATGCGCCCGCCCGCAAGGGTCGCGATGAACGGCGCGAACTGCGACAGATACCCACCCATGTTCGCGGTGCCGGTGATGCGAAGCGCAAGAATGCGACCGTCCGCATCAAGTGCCAGCTCGCCTTTGGTGCGCATGTCGCGGCCATGATCGTCACTCAGAAATGCCTCGGTGCGCGTGCTGATCCAGCGTACGGGCCGGCCAAGTTGCTTGGCGGCAATCAGCACCAGCGGCTGCTCTGGATACATGAACCCTTTCATGCCGAAGCCGCCACCGACATCCTTGGTGATGACGCGCAATTTGTCCTTCGTGAGATTCATCACCATGGCGACGCGATCACGCAGCCCTGCCGAACCCTGATTTCCGGAATAGAGTGTGTAGCTGCCGGTCATCGGATCATAGAGGCCGATGGCATTGCGGGTTTCCATCGACGTTGGCGCGACACGGTTCTCAACCAGCTCCACGCTCACCGCATGCGCCGCTTCCGCGAAGGCTGCATTGCAGGCTTTCTCATTGCCTGCACTCCAGTCGAAACATTCGTTTCCCGGCGCATCGCTCCAGATCTGCGGACCAGTTGGGGCCGCTGCAAGTGTGCCGACCGCGTCCAGCGATTCGTATTCCACATTCACAAGTTCGGCAGCATCCACCGCTTGCGCGTAGGTCTCCGCTACCACCATGGCGATCGCTTCACCCGTGAAGGTCACACGATCTTTTGCGAGAAGCGGCTTCGGGGTCTGCTTGATAGGCGAACCGTCGCGGTTTCGCGTTGGTGCCAAACATGGCATCGGATTGGCGCCGGCGGCTTCCACGTCCTTCCAGGTGAGCACGCCGACGACGCCGGGCGCAGCTTCCGCAGCCGCCGTGTCGATGCTGGTGATGCGCGCATGTGCGTAGGGGCTGCGCAGAAAGGCGACGTGGCCTTCGCCCTTGAACTGGAGGTCTTCCGTGTACTGACCTTGCCCTGTAACGAGACGGCGGTCTTCCGTCCGCCGGACGGACTGCCCGATGCCAAATTTCATTTGTTGTAACCTCGCGACGGCAGGAGAGCCTCAGTGCGACGTTGCTATCCAGTCGTCAGTCTTTGTAGCTCGGATCCGTGCGGTCGAGCTTGCGCAAGACCGCAGGCCAGGCAAGCACACTGAGCGGCCCATCAAACGCTGCTTCGGTAATCTGGGCATTCTTTTCCGCCACGCCCTGATTGGTACCGTAAGGCTTCATCCCGCCCGCCAGCGCCCGCACCTGCATCGAGCAGGCTTTCTCCAAATAATACATCCGCATGAAGGCGTCGGCGCAGGTCTTGCCGATAGTCAACGTCCCATGGTTGCGCAGCAGCACAACGTGCTTGTCGCCGATATCTGCCACAATGCGCTCGCGCTCGCCTAATTCCAGTGCGATGCCTTCGTAGTCGTGATAGGCGAGATCGCCGCACACCGATTGCGCATGCTGGGTGATCGGTAACAGTCCGCACTCCTGCGATGCCACCGCGACGCCGTCCACCGTGTGCAGGTGGATCACGCAATGCGCATCCTCACGGTTCATGTGCAGCGCGCTGTGAATGGTGAAGCCTGCCGGATTTACCGGATAAGGCGACTCTTCCACCGTGTTTCCTTCAGTATCGATCTTCACCAGGCTCGACGCCGTCATTTCCTCGAACAGGACGCCGTAGGGATTGATCAGAAAGTGGTGCTCGGGTCCGGGCGCGCGCGCCGAAATGTGGGTGAAGATGAGATCGTCCCAGCCATAGAGCGCGAAAATGCGATAGAGCGCAGCCAGATCGACCCGCTGCTGCCACTCTTCCCCACTTACCTTTCCTGCGAGAGAACGAATCTCATGCTGCACGGGTGCCTTAAGCGGCCTGATCTTCTCCGCGGCGTCCCACATGGCGATCTCCAATACAATCTATTGCGGTGAAGGCAGTTTGCCCCCGCGGCCGGGCAAATCAAAGCCTCACCTGCGCAACCGCCTTCTTCCAGCCGTCATAAAGCGCATCCCGCGTGGCGATACCGAGCTCCGGCTCGAATCGGCGTTCGAGCGCCCAGGCTTGCGCAACATCGGCGAAGCCGGAGAACAGCCCCGCGCCTAGACCGGCAAGGTACGCAGCACCGAGAGCTGTGGTCTCCGTGACTATCGGCCGTTCAACCGACAATCCGGTGAGATCGGCGAGACGCTGACAGAACCAGTTATTCTTCACCATGCCACCGTCCACCTTCAGTGCCCCTGGCGCGCCCAAGCCCCCTGCGGACATATCGCGCGCCATTGCCTCCAACAGATCACGTGTCTGGTAGCAAACCGCATCCAGTGCCGCGCGCGCAATTTCCGCCGATCCTGCGTCGCGCGTGAGACCCACGATGGCGCCGCGCGCGCTGGGATCCCAGTAGGGTGCGCCAAGGCCAGTAAAGGCCGGTACGAAATATAGATTGTCGGCCTCTTTCGCGGTGCGCGCCAAAACCTCCACTTCATGGGCGTTTCGGATGCAGCCGAGCGCATCGCGAAGCCACTGTACGACTGCGCCGGCCACGAAAATACTGCCTTCGATGGCGTAAGCCGTTTCACCGTTCACACGATAGCCACAGGTGGCGAGCAACCGGTTTTGCGATACCGGTGCAATAGGACCTGTGTTCACCAACACAAAACAGCCGGTGCCATAAGTGGATTTCACGTCGCCGGGTGCGAAACACGCCTGGCCCACCAGCGCCGCCTGCTGATCACCGGCCACTCCGCGGATGGGGATTGTCGCGCCAAGAATTTCACGGACAGTGGTGCCGAAATCTCCCGCACTCGTGCGAACGTCCGGGAACAGTGCCGGCGGAATTTTAAACATCCGCAGCATGTCATCTGACCACGACAGCGACTTCAGATCGAGCAGCATGGTACGGGATCCGTTGGTGACATCCGTCGCGTGCACGCGGCCGCCCGTCAGCTTCCAAACTAGCCAGCTGTCGATGGTGCCGAAGGCAAGCTCTCCTCGTTCCGCTCGTTCACGGGATCCCGGAATATGGTCCAGCAACCATTCAAGTTTGGTGGCGGAGAAATAGGGATCGAGCAGCAGGCCTGTGTGCGTGGCGACCTCCGCTTCATACCCCTGTTCCTTCAGCGTACGGCAACGCTCCGTCGTGCGCCGGTCCTGCCAAACGATGGCATTATGCAGCGGGACCCCAGTCGCGCGATCCCACAAAACTGTGGTTTCGCGCTGATTGGTAATCCCGATCGCCGCAATTTCGGCAGGTGAGATTCCCTTGGCCGCACCGCGGCAGCAGGCCACCGCCGCCTGCCAGATTTCCTCCGGATCGTGTTCAACCCAGCCATTCGCCGGATAGATCTGCCGCAACTCGACGGCATGCGAAGCCACCAAGCGAGCGCCGGCGTCAAACAGGATCGCTCGCGTGGAGGTGGTGCCCTGATCCAGAGCAAGCAAGAAAGGAGGGGGGCGATTCATCGCGACTCAAAGAAAAAGGCGAAAATACGGCTAAATTAATACCACATTAAGGAAGGTCGCCTAATTTACCTTCTGTTGAGGGATGAGTTTAAAACCCGTGAGCCTTTCCGCCTGCCTGGTCAGCGAAACAGCGAATTCCGCTCCCCCTGCGCCCGTTCTTGCCGGGGCCGTCGGCTTCAACACGCGGAAACCCGGCGATGAGGCCCGCGAGGGTTCCGCCCAACTGATCGAAAAGCTAGCCGCATCCGGCCAATTGAAGGCCGGATTCCTGCTGCGCGTTCTGCAGCAGGGCCAGGTGGATATGTTCGAATTGGCATTCGCTCGCCTGCTCGACCTCGATCGCACTCGGCTGGGCGGCGTGTTGTACGAAGGCGGGCCTCGCCTCTTGGCTATGGCATGCCATGCCGTAGGCATCGACCGTGCCGCGTTTCCCACAGTGTACAGCATTTCACGCAAATTGCGGCGCCAGCCCCATTTGCTCGAAGCGAGCGACCGGCTCGATGCCATTGCCGTATTCGAGACCTATGGCAGGACAGAGGCCCGCGCACGGCTGCTGACAGTGTAATCCGCATACCGGGCTGCTATATCTTTGGCATGATCGATCCGTTCGGCCGGGAAATCACGTATCTGCGCGTGTCCGTGACCGACCGCTGCGACTTCCGCTGTGTCTATTGCATGGCGGAGCACATGACATTCCTGCCGCGCGACGAGTTGCTGACCCTTGAGGAACTGGAGCGGCTGTGCGGTGTCTTCATCCGCAAGGGCATCCGGCGCTTGCGCATCACCGGGGGTGAGCCGCTGGTTCGCCGCAACGTGATGTGGCTGTTTGAGCGGTTGGGTGAACACGTTGGCAACGATCTGGATGAACTCACGCTCACCACCAATGGAA
>DATAVW010000039.1:0-17340 GCA_036267515.1 Rhizomicrobium sp. | reverse complement strand
AAGCCTTCTTTGGCAAGTGTGCGGGAAATGTGCTGTGCGAAGCAACTGCCAGCGGTGGCGACTTTGTCCCCAGGAGCGATCGTAAACGGCACTTCGGTAACAGGATCGAATTTTGCTGCATCGACACTTGAGACAGCCCGCCGCCAGAAAGCGCGGTCAGGAAGAGTGCTGTAGGGATTGGACATGTTCACATGCCTGACAAAGCTGTGGCCAATACTACAGATTACGTCAACCTTGAGGAAGCACCGGCGCCTTGTTAGTCTCAGAGCGCAAAAAAAAGGGGTTCAGAATGCCGAAAAAAATGATCAGCACGCCAGAAGACCAGGTTCATATTGTCGCTGCAATTCTCGCCGCCGGCCTGGGAAGTCAAGCCCCGGCCTCCACGGACAAGCCGAACAGCGTCCACAGCCTCACCGTTCAGCGATACCGGCAGTTCGTTCGAATGTTAAGCCGTTCAGCGGAGCGGGAGCAGGACGAAGGCGAAGAAGAATAAGCTGCTTGCATCATGTGAGCCGAATGCGGCGCGCATGCCGGCCGGTTAGTGCTGCAGTAAGTCTAAGGGGGCGATCAGCCGTGCGGCAGGGGGCGCCACGGAGTAATGCACGAATACAAAACCTTCATATATCTTGATGTTCAGAAGACAGGCTCGAGCTTCATTTCATCGGTTTTTCGTCGCTTCAGCTCCGAACCTTGCATTCGAAAGGAAGGCCACGCCGCCCTCACCGGGCGGTGGGACTACGACTCCGACAAATTCCATGTCATATCGATCCGCGAGCCGCTGGATGCATATATCTCCCTCTATTCGTTTGGATGCGGGAGTGAGGGTTTGCTTTTTAACCTTTTATCGAAAGCGCACGCCCACCTTTACAACCACACATGGTCCGGATTTCAGCAGTGGCTGGATCTCTTGCTTGAACCGGAGAACGCGCCACTCCTTTCGGCTAATGGCGAAGCCTATCCGGCGGCCAATCTGGTTGGCTTCCAGTCCGCTCGCGTGCTGCAGATGGCCATGCAGCGAAGCGAAAAGAAGTTGCGCGCCTGCGAGACACCGGATGACGTTCGGCAGAGTTATAAAAAACTGAACATCGTGAATTACACAATCAGGAATGAGAATTTGAGGGACGATCTGGCGGAGCTGTTGGATACTCATTTGCGCCACGCTATGAAGGATGCGGATGCGGCCATTCGGTTCGTGAGAAGTGCAGAACCGAAGATGGTTTCAGAACGCGTCGATCACAAATATGCGAATGCACGATTGACACCCAAACGAGCGGCCCGGTTGCGTGAGCGGGAGTGGCCGATGTACGAATTTTTTGGTTATTCACCGCCAGGCTGACGTACAGATCCTTTTGCTTTCTGTCTGCTCGGCAGCCCTTGGATACGCCGCGGCTGCTCCAGCACCTTTTCCTGCTGGTCTTCCCACAAATGCGCTGCGATGGCGACAGCGGCTTCGGTCGAGAGCGGCTGCATCTCGGCACGATTGTCGTGCTGTCCGATTTTGCCGAAGAGCGGGTCTCCGTCCGGTTGAGCACCACCGAAATACTTCTCTGCAACCCGCGCGTTGCTGTCGCGGAAGCCGGCCATGAACTCGGTAACCTCCATTAAAGGCAACGTCGGTCGGGGGCCTTTCGAAAAGCGTTGCAGAAGCTGCACAATTTTCCCCCGTGAAGGATTAAGCTTTTTATTCTTGAAACGGGGCACCGCTGTGTTGAACAGCCGGAGGAATTCCAAGGTGCCGACGTCGAGACTTTCGTTGATCCGCTTAGGACGCTGATAGTTGTCGATCGACGAGATGCCGACCGTTTTGGCGAAATCTGCGACGACATCGCTGTTCGGAAATCTGCCGGCCTCGTAGATTTTGCAGATCAGTTTTTCGCGGCCGACAACCGAACACCACCGCTCCAGCAACAGATCATAGTCGTAACGATTCTTGCGCAGCTCCGGTCCCGGCACTCTCATCGGGCCGGTATGGCCTGACTTTACATCGGTGGAATAGGTGCTGCAGAGAAATTCATCCTGACGGCGGAGATACACGATGACGGTGATATCGTCCGAAACGGCGCTCAAGAACCGGATGAGCGTCTCCACTTCCTGTGGTGACGTCAGGCGGGACGAGCAATGCTCGCCAGAGAACACGAGAGTGGAGCAACGGCTCCGTGCTGCTTCCGCCGCAAGATCCTCCGAAAGCCGCACGCGAAACTTCCGAATTTTCTCAGGCGAATCCAATTCGTAGATGAGCCGAAGATCATCGGCCTTCCGCTCATCCTGCGCCGCAGCGGCAAGCGCCATGTGGTTTTCGTTGCCAGCCACCAGCGAATACAGGATGGATCGCTTCTTGAGCGCTTCGCGATTGAGCCGGAAAAACCGCTGGATCGAGGATGTGCCTGTTTTCTCAAGCCCGATATGCAGGAAAATCCTCATGGACGGACTCTGCGTCACCACTGCATTTCGTTGGTAAGCATCCGCTCGAGAAAATCCAGCCGCTCGAGAATGGAGCCCCGGTCTATCCCCACCAGAAAGAAATAACCGATTCCGAGAATGCGGCTGTCCCTGGAGTTTTCGATCTGCTTCATGTTCTGCACGCGGCTGCCGGAAATTCGCAGCCTGATCGGTATCAGCCCCTGCTCATCCCTCTGGGAGGCATCGTCCGGAAGCTGAATTCTTAGAATTCGCCGGGTTGTGATCTGTCCCGTCGAAAGAATCTGCTTGCCGTTAACGGTGACCGTCACGGAGGCGGCCCCCGGGGGTGGTCTGAGCCCCAGAAAAATCGCGGGGAGCTGCTGGTCCGTCGGGCGAACGCTGAAGGCAAGCTCAGCCGATTCTCTGCTTGTCCAGGCACCCCACGATTCCGGCTGATGCCACGCGTAGCCAGTGCAGAACGTTTCCGCTGATTCCGGCTGGTCAAACTGCTTCAGAGCCTCCGAGCGACCAAACCGATAGAATGTACCCAGCTTCAGCTCCGGCAATTCCGACGTGATCTCCGCCGCTTCGCGTTCGGCGCCGAGAATCGCGATCAGCTCATCGGCGATCTCGCCCCAGGTACGCGGCCGGTATCCTTCCCGGATGCGCCGCGAAGCGGCTTCAAGTTCACGCGGACTATCCAGCAACCCCGTGACGGCCTCATGAATACTGGTTTCGGAGCGCTCATCGACGTGGATCGCGTAACCGGCGCCGGCTTCCATCAGCGACGAATTGCTGCCCGCAATGCAAACCTTGCCCGCCGCCAGGCTCTCGCTGATCGGCAGTCCCCAGCCTTCGTAATAGCTTACATAGATCGTAAAGAGGCATCGTCTGTAGAGTGCCTGAAGGACCTCATCCGAAAGACCCTGCAGAAAGAAGATTTTGCTGTCGAGCAGGCCGAGCGCTTTCGCCTGCGCCATAATGGCATCGCTTTTCCAGCCGATCCGGCCGATGCAGATCAGCTTTGGACAATTATCTCGATGTGTCTGCCTTAGCTTGTCCCACACATGTACCAGGCTGAGATGGTTCTTCCGCGGTTCGATTGTGCCAACACACAGGACGAAGCGATCATCCGTAGCCGCGATGTCGGCCAGCAATTCCGTGGCGGCCATATCCGCTTCGGCGGTCACAACCTGATCGCTCGAAGCATCAAGTCGACAGACACGTACCGCTTCTGGATGCGGCGGCAAGACCAGTTCCAGATAATCCTTTCGCGTCGCCTCCGAGTTGCAGATAACGACATCTGCTGTCTCGCGGATCTGGGCGAGCCAATACGTATGCTCGACCGAAAGGGATTGGTCGAAATAAGCCGGATGCCGCGCCGGAATGCAATCATGAAGGAAAATTGCAAGCCGTACGCCCAGGCGGCGCAGCTGGCGGACCTGGATGAAATAGCCCGGGAGTCCCCATGAAGCCCCCATATTCAGCAGCCACTCGCCCGGTTCGAAATGCTTTATCGGAAAGACAGCAAGCTGCGCGGCGAATTCCTCGTACACCTTCCGCCAGGAATGAGATCCCGACCGAAAAGACCGCGCCGCATTCAGCAGCGAACGCACCCATTCCTGTGAAACGACCCGCCACTTCTGCTGCGGTTTGTCGTAGATGACGATCGAGGTGGCAGCATGATGCTCCTGCCGAAGCAGTTCGAGAGAAAGCTCTTGCTGGACGCGCTGAATCCCGGTGGGTGTGCTGCCGGAAGCGTAATAGTAAAACAGATCGCTGATTTCAAAAACTGCCCGCGGCAGAGCCATATCCCTCGGGGCTGCTTCTTGCTCTTGCGCTTCAAAATTGGCGAGGCTCATTCGCTCACACCACCACGGGCGCTTTCTATCGTTGAATTGCGGTCTGGAATGCCGCGAACTTAGTGACCTGAGTGTAGCGCCGCAAGTCGAATCGTCCCAGACAGCAGCTAATCGACGGTGTCATGGTCCACATACGATTTTTCCTCGCGAATGGGCGAATCCAGGAGCACGTCCACCGTCCGCTTCGCTCGCGCTCGTCGGTCGTTTAGCTGATACACTTCGCGGGCCAGCTGCACGAATGCGGCACCGAAATCGCCATTGCGCTCGTGCTCGCGGATTGCCTCTTCGACATCCCACAGGCGGCGGTTGACTTCCTTCAACCGCGCACGAGCGCTGCGAATGTCCGCTTTTGATTCAACTGTTGCGAAGGCCCGCGCGATTAATTCGAGTTCTTTCTCGATGTTCGCGTGCTTGCCTGGATCGGTGATCCGGTCGCGCTTGATCTCCAGAATGGTGATCTTGTCGGCCGCCTCTCCATACGAAATCGGAACGGATAACCCTGCCGTCACGCCCGCCCCCCGGCTGTGCCACGTTCACTCCGCGGCTGCTCTTTCAATGCTACCATTTCAAGAACTTTCCGCTCCACGATTTCCACTCCAATCTCAGCAACGCAGCGGCATGCACCCGATGCAAAATACCGATGGTTTCTGACCTCGCACGGCGCGCATGGCTTCTGGAGGCTAAGGCCGAGTGTTGTGGTCCGCAACGGCAGATGTGTGAGCGGATCGGTAGGGGCAAAGAGTGCCAGCACCGGAATTCCAAGAGCGCTCGCGATGTGCATAGGACCGCTGTCGTTTGAGATAAAGTGGCTGCATTCAAGAATTGATCGGCACATCTCTTCGATCGAGCCGCCGGTGCGGTCTTCCGTGCCCGCAACATATTCGTCGCGTGTGCCGAACGACGCAACGGGAATGCCGCGCCTTCCAAGGCGGTCACTCAATTCCGGAAAGTGGGGCCATCGTTTGGAGATCCATCGGCCTGCCTTCGACCCTGCATGGATTCCCACCAGGGTTTCTTTAGGCCGCCGCCACTCGAGCTCTCCAATGAAATACTCGTTCACATCGCTTTCGTCATACGGAATACCAAGCAAGGCCCTTGCCGCTTCCAGATTAAACAGCGTTTCGGGCAGGTCACCGGCGCGAAAAGGGCGCCAATCGCGCGAGGTGACAGTTCGTTCTGTATTAAAATCAAAACGCAACGGCCCGAAACTGTGGCAAAGCAAGACGGTTTCGTAGACTCGTTCGAGAACCTCCGGGCAAATGGGCGAGACGTTGTCCACATAATTGGGATTGCGCACCAGGAACTCGGCGTCCCGATGGTCCGCAAACACCACAACATCAACCTTTTTTCCCGTCCGCCGGGAAATGTTGCGGATCATTGGAGTGGCATGCAGGATGTCGCCGATGCCGCCGCCGACTCCGATCAGCAATCCGGCGCTGTTCCCCAGTGCTGGCCACGCGGACATGCGTGTATGCTCATCGGGCAAGGCTTCGAGCGCGCGAAGCTTCGTCCTGGCCTCCGCGCTATCGGGATCATTCGCGACGATTTGGGCGTAAATCTGCCGTCCCTTGCCGATTTGGCCGAGTGCGATGAGGGCGTTCGCTCTTGCGCGCAACGCCCTTGAATCGGCAGGAGATACGGACAACGCGAGATCGGCCGCGGAGAGACTCTCTGTGTATTGGCCGTCCTCAAAGAGCAGACGCGCCAGGCTTATTGCGGCATTGAGCCGGATGACCGACTCGACCGATTGGCTCGCCACCCCCAACGCCGCCGTTGCCAGCGCGCGGGACGCTGCCGGAAGCGTTTGTTCCTGCCGCAGGAGATGTTTTGCCAACTCCCAGTGACGGCGTTGGCGTGGATCGTCCCGAGTGGCGGCCAACGACAAAATCTGAAGTGCTGCCGATTCCCGGCCCAAGCGGCCAAGTGCCCGTGCGATCTTCAAATTCATTGGCGACGAGGCAGGGAGAATTCTGGCGAGCGCGACGGCGGAACGATCCAGTAGATCAACGATTCGCGGAGCCGGCGCCGGAGCACCCGGCCGGTTTCGCGCCAAATCGCCGAGTTCGGCCGCGCGTCCTCGGAGATGAGAAATCTTAACGAGGCGGATCACGGCCATGGCGTGCTCAAGTGACGAGACGCAGCTGTCCGTTACCATAGGCGAACGCAAGCGCCTGGTCCGCGCTCACCACTGACGCTCGCCAGCCATTCGCTACAGTGCCCATTTGAACTTCGTTCTTCAGCGGCCCTGCGCTCCAACGGAAAAATGAGGGCACGATGGCGCGCACAGTTCGGATGGTGCGCACCAGATATGGATTTGGCGCCACATCGCGCTTGGTCGTGCTGGCCCAACCTAGCCCGTCTGCACCGCCCTGCCGCAACTCGACAGCCGCACCAGCATCAAAACTCGCGTTCAGGAACCCGCCTTTTGGACAGCGGAACGACATGTCGTCTGTTTTCCTGAGCGCGTGCGCCAAATGCCAAAAAATCTCGAAATCCGCCGCACCTGTCTCCGTTAATAATTCATCTATAACCAACAAGGCGGACATTGATTTGGCGTGGATCGCCGTTCTTGCCATAGGCGCTTTGGCGAAGGCGTGATTGATCATCCTTACTGCGGCCCAGTCGGTGTCTTCCCACGCATTCTCAATCCGGATTGCCTGCTCGCTTGCGTTGTCCGTCTTCCGATAATCCTCGCCGTTGATGCGCACGGCGTTGTGCGCGGCCGGATTCTCCCGCGCGGCGGCTCTCGCCTCGACAGGCGCTCTGCGAGAATGCGTGCCGCCACCAATCAGAAGAGAATTGGGACCTACCGAAAAACTGAGCGACGGCCCGCCCAAGGCCGCCGCGCGCGCGTGTAAGACCAATTGCGAAGACGGCTGCGTCCCCTTTTTGCGGGTGTTACTGACGAAGAAACCGCCCTCCGGAAACACAGATGCCTCGCGCAGCGGTCCACCCGGAAGCGGCGACTGGCTTCGCGGCGCGGAAGCAGCGGGTTTTTTGCCTTTTGCAGGCGGCATCTCGGCAATGGGGGGGCTCATCCCCTCGAACGACAGGAAGGCTGTGAGGAAAGATTCCAGCCTTGCGATGGCTGCGTTCACTGGGCGCGCAGAGACTTCCGCAGCGCGCAGGTCAGCAACAAGGAAACGGAGAACCGCCAATATCGAAGATTGTTGGGCAAAACCCTCGTGCCACACACCATCTGAAGACATCCCGGTTTCGAGCTGATATGCGCAAAGTGCCTCCAGCGTTTCTTCCAGCAGCAGGGCGCCGTACCGGGTCTTGCGCAATGGCAAACTGAGCGCAACGAGTACCGCCGCTTCCCCGACCCTGTTTGCGGAGCCGATACTTGCAAATGTAGCGGCCCGGAGCCGCTCCAAAAGTTCGACCAATCCACGGAACACAGAGGCGCAGATCAGTTCATCGAACTTGATGCGCTTCAGTGCCGCCATCCGGCAGCAGAGCAGGAATAGTTCGAATGCCCGTGCGCGCCTTTGGACGTAGGAAATTCCCCAAGCTGCCGGTGGCAACTTTGCCGTATTCTCAACGGAATCAAGAATTACCGCGCCGGCCGCGGTCAACAAGGTGCTTGCGGTCACACCACGCTGCTTCAGGATGTTTCCGAGAGGTACGAGCTTGGGCGATGTTACGCCGTTCGCCCTCAGGTACCAGTAGTTGAGGACACTGGCGACGAAATCGAGGCCATAGAGTGTATATTGATCGGCCTTGCCCGCTGCCTCCTTCCCCCAGTCGGATGGAATGTAATACGGAGTGGACTGTTTTTCGCCTTCAATGGTGAGCGGAACGTTTCCCTCAAAGAAATTCTCGATCACCTCCGTATCGAGCGGCACGCGCAACGAGCGCGGCGGAGCGTCCCCCGGCCAGTGCAGCGACTTCAGGAGATCCACGGGGGCACGTGCCAATTGAAGCGCCTCAATCAAATCGTCCGCTTCACCGATGTGCGCAGCCGGGGATGAAAGCGCGCCATCCTGTGCAGCAAGGATGCCGTCTCGCAAAGCCGCTGAAGCGAGGATTGCTCCCCGCTCGCCTAGTTCACCCGTGTCGGACAGAATACGGGACTCGCCGTAGCGGCGAACCAATACATCGATCGGCAGAATGGTCGCGCGATGCGCTCTCACTAGCGCAAGTAGGTTCCGCTGCTCAGCAACGGCTGCCGCGCTACGGAAGACAACGGCCGACGCACGGCGCCCGGGATGGAAATCGGCTGTATTATCGACCGCGACATAGATGGCCAAATCTGCGTCTGCATCGACCTGATTGAGTTTTATTCCGCGCTCTTCAAAAGCATTCCTGAGCGCCCCGAACAACTGAGTCGCTTGGCGCTGATCACCGGCGATGATGCTGGTGGGTGCCGGACTCGACAGAATTCGTACATTCCGACCGCGGCCAGCGGCACGGTCGAGTTCCTCCAATTCGTCTTCGGCGGAAAGGCCATCCTCCTGATCCCCGTCGGGTTCCGGAGGACCCACAGCCGGCCTTCCGGCCTCCGGATCCTCTTTGACGCTAGCCTTCACCTCGGCTGGCGGATGCGCAGTTTGTGGATGCGCGGTTTCTGGCTGTCTGCGCTTTGCTCTTTGCCCAGCGCGCTTCGCCCCCTTGGAATGAGGGCGGCTGTGAACCGGAAGGTCTCGTTCCAGCGTTTTGTCCGGGGCCGTATGATCGGTGGATTCTACGATGGTCTCGGGTCTTTGCCGGCGCTGCTTTCCCGAAGGCGCCACATCCGAAGGGGTATTTGCTCTTGCTTTACGCCGACGCCTACCCGACTGCTGCTGTGTCGCATCCCTGGTCGCGTTCCTGTCCGCAGGTTCTGCCGAAGGTGTGAGTGCTTTTGAGCCGGACAGCCCATCATCTTTGCCGGCCCTCTTCGCCTTTCTCTTGGCTCGGCGAGCGCGGAGCTCGGCGCGGTCCGTACGGCGTCGTTCGTCGCGCTTGGAGGCGTCCGAATGATCGATTTCTTTGGGCGAATCGGATTCTTCGCCAACGACGCTTTCAGAGTCTTTGGACTTCACGATCTTCGTCCTCTGCCGCATCGGAAATTCCGTGAGCGGCGTAAAAAATCTGAATCCGGTTATTGAACAGCGTGCAGGGGTGGATCAATACCGGGCTCAGCAACAATGGCCGCTAGCCGCTCGCGCAATCGCGCAGCGAAGGCCTCCTTGGAATATTTTTCGAGAATTCTTTGGCGGCCTAGCGCAGCCTTGCGCAGCGCTTCCGGATAGTTCGAATAGACGGCTTGCATTTGCGCGGCAGCCGAATCGATATCTGGCTCCGCCCATTGCGTTCCTTCACTTTCCCAATGGGCCCCGTGAGATATCACCGGGATGGTGTGATAAGAGACGGGATAGCTGGTCTCCTGATCGCAGAAATCGATATTGCCGGAATAGTCTGTCCCTATCACCGGAATGCCGAGCGCCATGGCGTCGGACAGCACATAGCCGAAGCCTTCCGAGCGGTGCAGCGAAACAACGCAAGAACTATCGCGCATGAGTTGCTGCATCTGTTCTTCCGTATATCGGTCGGTAATGATGCGGATTCGGTCATCTCCTGCGCGGGCGGCGCAGAGCCGCTCCCATTGGCCGGATACGTTACCCGGATGTTGCGGGTTGACGTTGGACGCTTTCAGGACAAGCTCCACCCGCTCGCCGCCTCCGAACGCCATCTGGAACGCCAATACCACAGCCAGCGGATTCTTTCGTTCGATGGAAGAGTGAAAGTCAAAAATGGTGAGAAAGCGGATCGGGCCACCAGCCCGGGGTGGAGTCTGGGTCGATTCTTCGATTGGGAAGAGACCTTTCCCGACGACATGCACGGGCGCGAATGGCGAATAGACGCTCGCCACGTAGTTTGTCGGCGTCCAGATTTCGTCCACGAGACGGATTCCGAGGTGCTGCACGCGTGGCGCCTGTGAAGTTTCCCACAGGAAGAAGCCGACAACCTGGCAGTCGTACAGTACGTCGTGACAATCCTTGACGAAGAGAGCCGGAATATCGTGAGCATTCACGGCCGCGATCACAACAGGGCATGTGCGGCAGCGGTGGTACCATTCTCGCAACTTTTCCGCGAACTCAGCCGGCGCGGTTTCATAGGTCATCGTTGTCAAAGAAATGTCGGGACCTGAAAGCGCCTCGATGAGCATTTGAAAATTGCGACCAAGCCCTGTGCCTTGCCCGCCGTGGCCGATCAACAGCACATCCTGTGGAACGATTCCACGCTGCGGCCAAACTCGACGAATCGAATGCATTGCGCAAGCGTTCAACACCGAACTGAACGTGGTTGCCGTAGCCGGCTCGCAATATGGTGAGGTGAGCGCAGCCATACAGATATCGGCAAAAGTGCATTCGTCCTTGCCACCCGCGATCATTGCGCCAAGGAACGGCCGGCATTGCGGCGAGGACGGAAGCAGCACGGCAACAATTTCGAGCGTGAAGAGTAGCGTGTCGACGGAGTTCTCCAGGTCATAACGACTCTGATAGGCTTGCGATTGCTCGCGAACAAGGTATGCGAACCGCGTCGCTGCGACGCCCACCCCGGAATAATCCTGGATCACGGTGTTGAAGTAAGCCAGAACGTCCGGCGGAAAGCATGCGGACGGCACCTTGTTGGCCGGCATAAACTTCCAAGCGTACCATCTCGCGAAAGCGTCGAAGAGATTGTCGGATTTGAGTTCGCATTTCGGCCGGTCCCGCAGGACCGCATAACTCATCAGCATGTCGGCGGAGTGGCTTGCACCAAGCGACAGGATGGGTTTGGCAAGTCGGGCTCTTAATGCTGCTCCAACCGGAATTCTTTCAGCGGGCCGCAACTCTGTAATCTTGCTGAAATACTGGAGAACGGTGTCGCAGAACCCGAAATCCGATTCGGGCGCACCAGGATCCCGCTTGTTCCGCCGCTCCATGTGATGTTCGAAGTAGTGCTCCCTGAAAAAACCCATGCGGCTTGCCGGCGGCGCGGCCGCGAAACGCGAAGCCGCAGCGAGATCTTGATACAGATCCGAAAATTCCGAACCCCGGTAAAAGGCGTACACGGACTCCGGCGCCCACGATACAACGAGGCGAGCCAGCCGCAGCGCCGTCTCCGAATTCACACGTTCTGTTTGCAGCAGTCCATCGACGATGGCGGCAACACGCCGCTTGTAGGTTTGATAGAAGGGTTCGGCGTATTCACCCGATTCGGAGATCCGGCAAAGCGCGCCCGCCGCGCGATTCGAATCGCCCCGACTGATGTGAATTTCGGCAATCAGCAAACAGGCCTCGCAGAAGCCGGGCAACTGTGCCGATGCGGGCAATTCTTCCTGCTGAATCTTTTCGGCATCGCAAGCCCTCGCATAGAGGGCGAACCGCTCGGCGATCATTTCGGCCTTTAAGAACGGCGCAAGAATACGCAAAGCACGCTGTTGCTCTCCGAGAGCCCAAAGGCTGTCCGCCGTGTCCAGCACCGTTTGAGGAGGCCAATCTTCGTCCGGGGAGACATTATCGGATAGGGCGAGAAGGGCCTCTGCCAAATTGCGCGGGACCACATATGGAAGCAGCACCGGAGCGAGGAACCGCGCATTCGCCGCAAACGCAAGCCGTGAAACCAACCCAGTGGAAAGGTTCTCCGGTGGCACATGCTCAAGAACTGTTCGAAGCTCGCGAACCGGAACTGCCGGAATGCTTGTGCTTGTCCGTGTAAGCTTCACCAATGTGGCAGCCGCATCCTCATACTTGGCGAGCGCTGCCTGACAGCGGAAAAGCAGCAATGTGGCTTCCACTCCGCTCCTTTGCCTAAGCGCGGCTTCGGCAAAACCGAGAGCCAAATCCGGCACACCGGCACTCAGGAGAAAGCTCGCCGCCGCGCATTGCGAGTCATAATCCGGCCCCGTCTCGCGAGCCAATCGCTGGTAGAGGGCTTGCGCACGCGCCGATCCATCGCCAGTCGGGAGCCCCGCATAGCGCGCTTCCAGTGTGCGATGAAGCCCGTTGAGCGTCGCCTGGTCGTCCGGAAGCAACTGCAATGCTGCGGACCACTGCGCCTGCGCAGTCGTGAAATCCGATGCCTCTTCGGCAATCCGCGCCAACCCGGTGTGACACCAAGCTTGTCCCTGTTTTGCTTCGAGAGATTCGGGATCCATCGCCGCCAGCAGCCGCCAAGCTTGAAGTGCGCCGGATATCGAGGCGCGATCCATCCGGTCCTTCGTGAAGAGGCGTGCGCACCGCGCGAGGTTGCGAGAAGCCTTCTGAACATCTCCACAAGCAGCGGCATGCCAGAGCCAGAATCGCGACGCGGTCGCAAAGCGGCCGCGCATTTCCGCATCGCGCGCCCCGCGCAACGTGGCGCTTGAGAGAATTTCCGCCGCGGCCGGATTCCCAACAGCGCGTGCGGCAATGCTCTCGAACTGCCGATTTGCAGTCTCCCAGTCAGAACGCTCAGCAATCCAGCGCAGTCGCTCCACCAACACGCGCCGCCGGATCACGCGGCGTGCCAACGCCAGCTTCGCGGACAGCCCCGGTGGAATTCTGCGCCCACCGGACCGCGGATCGGCCTTCTTCATGATCCCATCTGTCGTGATCATACGCTTTGAGCGCGCTGAACGCGCCTCCGTTACCTTTGCCGGTTGGAACTCCCGCCGCCGCCCGTGCTGATGGGCGATGCCTGTCCATCCGCTCCGGCCGGTAGATTTCCGCAGTTCTGAATTCGCGAAAGCAGGCGATTGTTGGCCTTGCTTTCTGGTTTCAATTTCGCCGCGGTTACAGCATAGAATTCCGCCATTTTCCACCCACGTTGATCCGCCAACGCGCTGGCGAGCAAATGATTGAGTCTAAAATCATCTGGTTCCAGGACGACTGCACAAGAGAGCGCCGCAATCGAACTCACAATCATATCCGCATCAAGATAGGCCTGCGCCAAATCGCCCAGCAGGCGTGGATTGTCCGCGCACGCAAAGAGTGCATTGCCGTTGAGATATGCCGGCGCCATGGAACGTCCAGCCTCCCGGCCAGCTTTCAAGATAAACCGGTAGGCGGGGCCGAAGAACGGGTTGTGCGCAAGCAACTTTTCCACGGCTGCAATTGCGGTGTTCGCCTGGCCGTCGGACAGCGCGCGCTTTGCAAGCCGCAAGACAATTTCGGGATGATCGGGAGCTCGCGCCGCCGCGGCGTTCAGGCGATCAGTTTCGCCGTCCGGCAGCGGCTCGCGTTCATCGTGCAGGAGAACCAGCCCATACCACGGATGATCGCGAAACCGGCCGTTCAGCCGCGGGACAAATTCGAACCGCGGACAACATTCTAGAACGTAGGCTTCGAATGCGGCCAACAACTCGCGATCGAAATATGGACTGTCTTCAATGTTGCGTGGCTCAAATGGCGTGCCCTTTCTCTTTCGATGTACGCTACCTGCACGAACGGCGCTTACTTCCTGAATGGCGGATGCGATGCGCTGCTCCGAGACACCGCCCGTAGCTCTGCTTATGACATCTCCGATGGCACGTCCGGGATCGGATGCAAGCGAAGCGTAGTCCAGATATATCGCGTTCGGCAGTTTTGGTGCGAACCACTTGTCGTGAAAATCGCGGTAGTAACTCGCCTTCAACGAAAGCCACCACGAATAGTAATCCGCGGACAGCCGATAATTGATGCTCTTGCGTCCTAGGCGATCGTTAAGATCGAGTTCGCGATCAGAAAGCGCTTCGCCAACCGGCTCGCGATATTGCACGATGTAAAGCGCTTCGCCCGCATCGCTCCGCACCTCACCTTGCCGGTCATGACTCTTCTGGAAGGTTACGGAACTTGCACGCCCGCGAACGCAAGGCACGGCATTGCAGCAATCCGCCCTGTTATAAACTTCGCAATAAAACAGTTTGCCGCCGTAGTAGTGCGACAGAAGGCTTTGTAGAAAGTGGTGCCCAGAGCGGGGGATGGACGCACCAATCAGCGCCACTGGTAAACTCTTCGACGGACGTTCTGACATTCTTGCCGCAAGCCCTCCGGACAACACCTCATAAAGGATCGAATATAACCGTCAGCCGAGAAGGCGATCGCAGTACCGTTCCATGAACTCGCGGTCCTTTTCGAAGCGCGTCCTGATCCAGGCGAGGTGTTCCGGCGACAGGCCGCTGCGCGTCAGTTCCGACGGGCTGGGATTGACAAGCGGGATGTTGCGCAGTTCCTTCACATCCAGCCTTTCGGCAACGATTTCCAGTCCTTCCGCCAGCCGGTCATAGGAAATGATCAAATTCGCCACCACACGACCCTCTGCTCCGACAAAACGCGCAAATTGTGGACGGAGTTGGTCGGCATTTCGAGGCACCCATTCCGCGATAAAGCGGCTGAAATCCATATTGCCCGTGTACAGTTTTGGATTATTGCGGAATGGCTCAATGCGGTGCGAATTGTAAAGGCTTAACACGTAGTCGGCCGGATCGCGCATGACTCCGAAGATGAAGAGATCGTGCACATTCACGCAGCTCAGTAGCCACTTAAAGCGCTCGCTGAATTCCGAGAAGCTCTGATGTTTTCCGAAACGCGATTGCACGAGGCGAATCTCCGCGTGCGGCGAGAGCACCCGTTCTATCGAGGTGGAGGCTGTTTTCAGGTTGGCGATGAAAAGGAATTTCTTTGTCAGGCTGAGCAGCATCGGTAAACCCCGCTACCGGACCTGTATTTCACGCGAATCTGGAAGGGGTCAAGGATGCTTACCATTGCGCCTTGGGTCCACAAGTTGCCTCCCTTACGGTACTCGCTCTAGCTTTGAATCGTTTGGGGCCGTCAGGCCTTTGGCGGGAATTTTAGTAATGTTGCTTGTAACTGAAAAAAATGCGCGACCCGAGCAGCCGCGCAATCCGTCCGGCCCAGACTTCCTCTGTGTGGGAATGGCCAAGGCTGGCACCGCATGGCTGGGCGACCAGCTTCGGCGCCACCCCCAATTCTGGATGCCTCCGGTGCAGGAGCTCGGCTACCTCGGACGAGACGCCCCCGCCTTGCGCAGCGCGAACCGCCGCCTGCAGCGCATCCGTCACCGCACCAGCCGCAAGAACGCAGTGCTGCCGAAAAATGTCAGCGAAGCGGACATGTGTTTCCTTGAGGAGATTGCCGCGTGCACCGGCCAACCGAGGAATATCGACAAATACCTATCCCTGTTTCGTCACAAGGGCGGGCTGCTGGCGGGTGATATTTCGCCGGGCTACAGCACGCTCGAGCCGCACATCATCCATGAGCTGCTGGAAAAAATGCCGGCTATTCGTGTCGTTCTCCTGATTCGCGATCCGATCGAGCGGCTCTGGTCGCACATCAGCATGTGGCATCGAAACGGGAAATTCGACGCAGGATTGCTCAACGAACCAGCGGCGTTCGGCAGCTATCTCGAGACTGCAAAAATGCCCAACGAAGCCTCCTCACCCACGCAAATTGTTGCGCATTGGTCGCAACTCCTTCCGCCAGACAGCTTCCGCTACTTCTTTTTCGACGACATCGTCACCCGGCCAGATTCTGTACGCCGCGAAATTATCGCTTTCCTGAGGGCCGATCCGGATATTGGCAGCGGCGAACTGCCGGCTGATTACAATCGGAAATCGCAGTCCGCAAAGCTCACGCTGACCCCGCCAATTAAGGCGCTGCTGGTGGAGCATTGCGCGAAAGAGATTCGTGCTTGCGCCCAGACATTGGGGGGCAGCGCGACAGCGTGGCCCACGCGATACGGGCTGTGACTGTGCGACTGGACTTATCGGCCACACTTCCTGTACCGCCCTTGATGACGCACCCATGACGCCTCGAATGGATCGAACGCCGGCAGGACTGGACGAACCCCGAGGCACATCCCATGCACTTGAGCCAGATTTCATCTGCATCGGCATGCAGAAGGCGGGTACTGGCTGGCTTTTCGATCAGCTCCAGTTTCATCCGGACTTCTGGATGCCGCCGGTCAAGCAACTTCATTATCTGGAGCACGAGCGCACGAAAACGGGCACGGCGGAGAAGTTTCTCCGCATTGCACGCCGCAATCCTGTCCGCAGAAAAATGCGGCTCTCGCATCGAAGAGAATGGGACGAGCGCGATGTGGCTTTTCTGGAGCAGTATGTCAGTTACGACGGGGAGCCGATGGATATTGAGAAATACATCGCGCTGTTCCGCTACAAGGGCGATTGCCTGTCTGGCGAAATCAATTCCGGTTACAGCGGTCTTGGCGAAGAGACGATTTCCGCGCTGGCACAACGCCTTCCGAATTTACGCGTATTCATCATCCTGAGAGATCCCGTCGCGCGCGGATGGTCTCAGGTTAGCATGGCCTATCGCAACGAAAATTTCGACGTTGGTTTGCTCGACGATCCGAAACGATTCGGGGCGTGGCTGAAGACCTTTCCGGCCATAAACAAGGTTGCATATCCTTCGCGGATTGTGGAACGCTGGTTGCGAGCAGCCCCGAAACTGGAGTTCAAACACTTCTTTTTCGAGCTGGTTGCAAACGAACCCGAGGAAGCGCGGCGGCAGATTCTGCTATTTCTGGGAGCCGATCCCGAAAGGCCAAGTGCCGACCTCTCCGCCGGCCACAACAGAAAATCCAGCGATAAAAAGCTTGAACTTAACGACGGGATCAAAGTCGCGCTGATTGAGCATTTTGCCGACGAGCTGCGCGCCTGTTCCCGCATGTTCGGCGGCCCGGCGGAAGCATGGGCCACACTATACGGCGTTTGAGTCCCCATGATTGTGTCCTTCTCCCGCAATTATATTTTTATCCGCACCAAGAAGACAGCCAGCAGCACGATTGAAAACGTGCTCAAAGATTCGCTTGTGCCCGGCGACATCGCCGCCGGCAAAACGGCCTCGCGTCTAACGGCCAATCCTGCGGGTCCGTTCGAACTCGACGAAGAAGACCTTTATGCCCACATGAAGGCGAACGACATCCGGGCGGGCCTTTCACCAGAGTTCTGGAATGGCGCGTTTAAATTTACCTCCGAACGCCATCCGTATGAAAAGGCCGTATCGCTGGCGTTCTATCGCTATGGCAAGCGGGAGCGCATTGCGGCGAAGAAGGGAAAAATGCTTTCCGAGGACTTTGCAGTCGTACTCGACGAGACCGTTCGTACGCG
>DATAVW010000038.1:0-5779 GCA_036267515.1 Rhizomicrobium sp. | reverse complement strand
CGCGAAGGTTCTGAACTGCTTCGAACAGGCCCCTGTCGAGAATAGGCTCATGCTCGCCGGGATAGCTCTGTCCCTGATGGACGATCTCGCCAAGGTAGATGCGGTTACCCAAAATATATCCCATGGGTCCCTGGGTGAACGGTATGCCACCAACGGTCCGGCCGTTCGCCAAAGGCCGCAGCTTGGTGGCGATCCCGGTGGAGCGAAGCTCACATAGCAATCTGAACATCGATCCCAGCGCGAGATAGCGCTCAAAGATCATTCTGACCGTTGCGGCCTCTTCGGGAACGACAAGCAGCTTGCGGTCCCGAACCCGGTAACCGAGGGGGACGCTGCCGCCCATCCAGATGCCCTTCTTCTTCGAGGCGGCAATCTTGTCCCGGATGCGCTCACCCGTGACTTCGCGCTCGAACTGGGCAAACGACAGCAGCACGTTCAACGTGAGCCGGCCCATGCTGGTGGTCGTGTTGAACGACTGGGTCACCGAAACGAACGACATTCCATGGGCGTCGAACAGTTCGACGAGCTTGGCAAAGTCGGCAAGCGAACGGGTCAGCCGGTCCACCTTGTAGACCACGATGATATCGACCAGCCCTGATCTTACGTCTTGCAACAATGCCTGCAGCGCCGGACGGTCAAGCGAGCCACCCGAGAACCCGCCGTCGTCATAGGCGGTGCGGATGAGCTTCCAACCTTCGTGGGCCTGACTCTTTATATATGCTTCGGACGCTTCGCGCTGGGCATCCAGCGAGTTGAAGTCCTGCTCCAGCCCGGCATCGGTGGAGACACGGGTATAGATGGCGCACCGCTGCGATTGCTTCTGATTTTGTTTGGTCATGGTGCAAGTGCCTTCTCACGAAGGCCAAAGAACCGGGGGCCATTCCATTTTGTGCCGGTGATGGCGCAGGCCACCTTGCTCAGGCTGGGATAGGTCTTGCCGTCCCAAGCAAATCCGCCCTCCGCCACCATGACATGATGCTGATGGCCATTGTGCTCGCGGATCAGCACGGTGCCTGGCATGAGTTGGTTGCGGTCCGGCAGGGGAACGGGTGCCTGTTTGTCTTTACCGGATGGCTCGCTTGTCAAAGTTTCGAGCATCCGGCGAGTTGCTTGCGATAGATCTCCGAACACTTGCGCCTGCAGGCGGTACGCCAGCAGACGCAAGAGCAGGGATTTCGAAAGCGCGGGAGCCATTCGCCCGAACTCGGTTCGCCAGCGCAGCTTCAGCCCTTCGAGATTGAGGTCGCGCAGGCGCGCGATCTCGGTCTCGATGGTGGCGTCCTCGGTCTCGATGGTGGCGTCATTGTGGACCGACATCCGTCAGCTCGTGATTGTGTAGCGAAGGCCGCCGTCCTTCGACCTGACCGACTCCAGCTTCAGGCCAAGGCGCTTCTTCACCGTCCCCGACAAAAAACCACGCACGCTGTGCGCCTGCCATTCCGACGCCGCCTGAATCTCTGCAAGTGATGCGCCCTGTCTGCGGCGCAACAGACCGATGATCAGATCATGCTTGGACTTCGATTGATTCGCGGCGCCGTTTGGTGATGCCGTCATCTTCGGCAGCGCCTTCGCCGATTGTTTTGCGCGGTTGCCCGTTGTGACATTCTTGGTGCTCCTGGACATGCTTGCCTCCGTGATGAGGCGCCAGCCATTCTGGCGCCATCACTGAGGAAAGCCCGGGGTCGAATCCGAGCCGTCAAGGGGCGTTACAGCCGCCGTTCACCGCAACATCCACGCTCTTGTGCCAAGAGAAGTCGAGTGGAATGTGAGCAACAATCTGGCGAACAATCGGACGTACAAGCATCGTGTGATCACAGGTGAAAGGACCAGTTCTGACCCAAAAGAGACAGGTGGCTCGAACCGGTCCTAACCGTGGCCATAATTAGGGTGGGGCTTTCGATTCGCCCGGCCCCATCTAATTGAACAAGCCTTAGACGCAGCGCCAAGTCGCGGCGCGCGGCTTCTCTGAACCTAGGGAGGCCCGGGGGGAAATTAATATTCGGCCAACGGAACTACAGTAGTTAACGCCAGCATCGGATGGGAATATGGCCGTAACGGTGCAATGCTTAGAAACTTTCAAGCATTCGCCGACCGTCGCGCGATTGTTTGGCGAGATTGTAAAGCTGCCGCTGGATTTCCTGATCTTGCGCCAGACGTGCGAAGCTTTTTGCATCAAGCCTTGCTTTAACGTATGCGTCCGTTACCGCGAGGCGTAGGCGAAGGCAGGTATCCCATTGCTCCCACCAGTACAAATTCGGCAAATAGCGCGCAAGCGCATTGAACGCGTCGTAGGGCAGACGCGAAACAGCGATGTCTTGATGGACGGGTTCAAATGACCGCTCCATCAATGGCTCACAGCCTCTAGCCGGACGGGCAAGAGCGAGCGCCAACAGATAGGTTAGAAGTCTTTGACGTTGCTGGCCTGAAAGATCGTCCCGGGCTCGCATCACAGCGTCAGCCCACTCCGCTGTCGAACATGACATGCCCGCGTTGACATCCAGATCAAGCAACAACGCACCAGCGGCAAGCTCAGACGTCGTTGTTGCGGTCACCACGATCGCTTGCGGTAGGATCGCGCGAAGGACGGGCCGCGCCCGATTGAACCACGGTCGTCCAATGGAACCGCTGTCGCCAGCGAGTTGCGCGGCCATAGCACGCAATACAATGAGCGCGACAGTCTCGCGCGACTTATCAATCATAAGTTCGGCGATTGCGTCGTTATCGATTTCTAACAAACGCCTTGTCACGTTCGCGAAAGCGGAACTGGAAGCCGGCAAATGTTTGAGCAACGGAGTCAATTGCGCGACCGGCAGATGCACAATTGCATTGGAGTCCAGAAGCGCGGGATTGGAAGCGACCAAGCTTTCCAGCAACGCGGGCTCTTCGAGACCAAGCGCCACTGCGGCATCTGGTTCGATGATGCCGGCGACGCGGGCGAGAAAAGATGCGGCTATGTCAGGTTCGGCGGCGCCATAGGCTCTGATAGAGCGGAGCAATCGCGGGATGTTGGGCTGCGAAGCCTGAAGGGCACGTTCGATAATAGTGTGTACGGACCCCGACGGAAAGGCGTGTGCATATTGGGGCGTCGCTAGACGGTCCAATAAATCCATAGCATCGATGTGAAACTCCGATCCATTCGGCGCGGACGACGGGCCAAGAATGTCCGCTTTCAACGTACGAGCGTCCGTTGCTTCGGGAAAAGTCGCCACAATTTTATCCAACAGTACGTTTGATACGACGCCCCGTGAGGATGGTGTGCTTGTCTCGACATAGAGTTCGGCTAACGGAACGAAGGCCGCGCGCGCCTTCTGAACGTCGGCGCCATAGCGCCAGAGAAACCGCCGCAGGCGCCGGTGCGTGGGCACGACGATGTCATCGACGGTGGCTTGCTGCCATCTAGGTTCAATCGGTGGCGAAGGTTCGTTCCGTTGTACACGCGCACCGATCTGCAAATCGAATCGCAATGCGTTTGTTGTCGCCAGCGACATTGCCGTGCGAAACGAGAACGTGCGGCGCAATCGCGGCCACTGCTGCGACCAGACCGCGAAAACAGCTGCGTCTACACCGCGGACATCGGCGGGCACAGCAGAATCTTGCCCGGCAGCGTACACTGTACGTACAATCTGAAGGAGCGTTTCACGAACCAATGGTATTTCGTGGAAGTCGGAAATCTTCGCCGCACCGAAATCAAGGGTTGCGCCATAGCCCGTGACAGTCGCTGAGCCGTTTGGCCGCACGAAATGCCGGCTGAGTACTGCGAGATCGGGGATTTCCGCGAGGTCCTGGAAATTGATAAGGATCGCCTGTGTCCACACACAGCCGGGCCGGGGCATTTCCGGCGCTGGCCAAGTATGCATCAGCGCATAAGCGCGTGCCGAGGGAATTGGAATTCCGGTCCAATATCCTTCTGGCCCGTTCGATGCACCAGCGCCAAGATCGCTATAGAGCAGCAATTGCGAGGCAGCATCGAGGGAAAGCTTGCGGGACCCCGCGAGTAATCGATGGCCGTCCGCATAGCCGAACAGAAACTGATCGACACGCACATTTTTGGAATCGCTAGTCACCTGCGTGGACTCCGTCCAGCCAAATCAAGGGCGCGGTAAGGTCGTTGAGAGCAACCTCCGGTCCGATACATTGAATGCGCTGGCTGGGCGTCCTTTGCAGCAAAGCCTGGCGGTTTGCGCCCTTCACATCACCACCTTGTGCGGAGATGCCATAAAAGCGTGTCTCAAAGCTTTCGGTGTTGTTCATCAAAAAGTGGCACAGAAATGGCATTTCTCGTCGCACCCATTCCTCAGGCTCGAGCTGCGGTGTTGCAACGGCGTCCCAAGCGGAGACCGCAAGCGCCAGACGCCGTTTGCGTCGCGCGAACGGCGAACGTTGAAGAAACTGGAGCAATTCCACCAGACGCACTTGTTCAGGCACGGCTTTAGGTGTCCAAGGTGCGGGGTCCCCATTAGCGATTGGCGGTTCGCCGACCACGGCCGGAGCCAGATCGCCAACCGTCAGACCATCGGTAATCCGGTCGGCATTGACGAACAGCATAATGCCGCCTTCATCCTCATAGCTGTCGACATATGCCTGCGCGCAGCGGCGCGATTCAAACTGGTGTTCAAAGGATTCGCCGGACAGATCAGGAAAGCGCAAAATAGATTTTCGTCCCGTTGCGGTCTCGTGTACATGGATGGAGACTTTTTCTTCGGCAGCCATGGAGGTGCGCGGGACTTCTTGGCAGCGGCGCCATGCGTCCACGATCATGTTCAGGTAAGTGTGGTCGCCGACAAGTTTGTCGAGCGTCAATTGCGTTGCGACCTCTCCGGCGTCGATCACGTGCCATAGCGCGGCTAGGAAGGTCGTCTTGCCGGATCGGGGCAAACCGAGCCTCAAGGGGAGGTGAACAACGAGTATAGTTGCTGTTTCGAGCGGTAGTCGTCACAGTGTCTCACGTTTGAGCGCCAGAACCTTACGATGCGCATGTCCGTGCGGCGCTTCACGCGATTACCAATGCGTTCAGCTATAAATTCAATAACAATTGCTGCGCTCTGGCCTTGTCCTTTTTCGCTACAATTTTGCAGGCAGCACAAAAGCCTTCGCATCTCGCCGATATCGCAGTCAACGCCTCGCGGTACGTGGTCGAAGCGCGGCGGCCCCCGAGGGATGACGCCGACGTCCGAGGCCGCTCCCTTATTCCGTTGCTCGGGAGAAAAAATAATCACGATTGCAGGGCAACGAAACCGCCAAGGCATCGTTTGTGCCAAGCGCGCGCCGGCCGTATCGCCAGGGGCGCGCGCGGAGGAGACCTGCGAACATGACAAATTCGAGGAAACGGGAGCGCCGGAGTGTGTCCAACATTCTGTTGCGCAGCGTCATCGCCATTTTTGCGCTCATGGGATCCGCCAACGCCAGGGAGGGTGATCTACTCCTTCCAGGCCGGCCTGGACGGTGAGTTTCCCTATCCCGGTGTCATCGACAAGAACGGAACGCTGTACGGGACGACCGAATCCGGCGGTGACTACACCAGAGGAATATTGTTCGCGGTCGACCAGAAGACCGGCACGGAAAGGGTCCTCTATCATTTCGGCGCTGGCGCGGACGGCCGCAATCCCGTGGCGGGTCTGATCGATGACAAGGGGGCTACTGTACGGCACAACGAGCGCTGGCGGCACGGCTGTAGAGGTATCACGGCTGTAGAGGTCACGACTTCCGACGTGACAGGTCGGCGACGAAGTTTGATACCCAGTTTTCCCGAAATTCGCGGAGAAGGACCGTTCGAAGTGGT
>DATAVW010000037.1:0-16208 GCA_036267515.1 Rhizomicrobium sp. | reverse complement strand
CCTACAGCCGCAGGCCCAGCGATACCCCGCTCCTGCGGCTAAAAGTCGAGCATATCCTGGAACGCGCCGGTTTCGCTCGTAACAGTCATGACGGCAAGGCCCTCGCGCACATTCTCGATTCCTTTCCACGAGACGAATTATTCCAGGTTGGTGAAGAGGAGTTGTTCGATACGGCGCTCGGGATCCTGCGCTTGGGCGAGCGGCCGAAGGTGAAGGTGTTCGCGCGCTGCGACCGGTTCGATCGGTTCGTATCGTTGCTCGTTTACGTGCCGCGCGATCGATACGACACGCAGGTGCGCGAGAAGATCCACGCGATTCTCGCGCGGGCCTACAACGGCCGTCCGTCGGCCTCCAATCCCATCATCGACGATTCCATTCTGGCGCGTGTGCATTACATTGTCGGCCGCAATGAAGGTTTCTGCCCGAGAGTCGATGTGCGGGGACTGGAGGCGGAGATCGCCGCCGCCATCCGTACCTGGGACGATGCGTTTGCCGACGCACTGGTCGCGACCCATGGCGAGGTAGAAGCGCAGCGCATTCTCGTGCGCCAGCGTCACGCATTTCCGGCACGGTATCGGGACGCCTTCTCGCCGGAAGAGGCTGTTCGGGATCTGGACGAGCTTGAGCAGCTCGCGAAGAGCGGCGAGGGCGTCAATGCGCGGGCCTATCGCCTGCCGGGGGACTCGCGAAGCACCCTGCGGCTGAAAATCTACGTGTTGGGCGAATTGCTGCCGCTGTCCGCCTCCCTTCCTATGCTGGAGAACCTTGGGTTCAGCGTGATCGCGGAAAATAGCTATCCCGTGACGCCGGACACCGATGCTGGCTGGCGGGGCGAGGGGGCGGTCCTCGATTTCACCATGGTGCGCGCGGACGGCGCAGTGGCCGATCTGTCCCATTTGAAGGCGCGCGTGGAGGATGCGTTCGAGGCGACGGTGCGCGGACGGGCGGAGAACGACGGTTTCAACCGGCTCATCACCGGCGCCGATCTCGATTGGAACACTGTCAACATTCTGCGCGCCGCTGCCAAATACTCACGGCAGGCGGGCTTCTCTTTCAGTCAGGAATATATCGAGCAGACGCTCGCGCGGAATTCCTCGCTTGCGCAGCTGCTGATCGAATTGTTCCGTGTCCGGCATGCGCCCGGCGTGAATGAACGCGAAAAGAAAGAACAGGAGATCCACGGCCGAATCGATGCCGCGCTGAATGAAGTGCCGAGTCTCGATGAGGATCGGATTATCCGTCGCCTGCGCAACATTATCGCCTGTTCGTTGCGCACCAATTTCTTTCGCGCCGGGCGCCAGCCCTGCCTGGCCATCAAGCTTGACTCTCAGAAACTGGAAGACCTGCCGGCGCCACGCCCGCTGTATGAAATCTTCGTCTATTCACCGCAGATGGAAGGCGTCCATCTGCGTTTTGGCAAGGTTGCGCGCGGAGGCATCCGTTGGTCCGACAGGCGCGAGGATTTCCGCACGGAAGTGCTCGGTCTCGTCAAAGCGCAGCAAGTAAAGAACGCTGTGATCGTGCCCGTCGGCGCAAAGGGCGGCTTCTATCCCAAGTGTCTCCCTGCGAATGGCACCCGGGAGGAAATTCAGGCTGCGGCCATCTCTGCCTATAAGGCATTGATCAACGCGCTGCTAGATCTCACAGACAATATCGGTCCGGATGGCGCAGTGCTCCCGCCGGAAGGCGTGGTGCGGCACGACGACGATGATCCGTATCTCGTCGTGGCGGCGGACAAGGGCACCGCGACGTTCTCCGATATCGCCAATGGCATTGCGGAGTCCCGCGGCTTCTGGCTGGGCGATGCCTTCGCTTCTGGTGGCAGCCATGGCTACGACCACAAAAAGATGGGCATCACAGCCAAGGGCGCGTGGGTGGCCGTACAACGCCATTTTCGCGAGATGGGCCGTGATATTCAGAAGGAGCCGTTCACCTGCATCGGCATCGGCGACATGTCGGGCGATGTGTTTGGCAATGGGATGCTTCTGTCGGAGCAAACGAGACTGCTCGCCGCCTTCGACCATCGCCACATTTTCATCGATCCCGATCCCGATGCTGCCGCGAGTTGGGCCGAGCGCAAGCGAATGTTCGATCTGCCGCGGTCGAGCTGGGAGGATTACGACAAATCGCTGATTTCCCAAGGCGGCGGCGTGTACGCGCGTAGCCTGAAAGAAATCCCGCTGTCATCGCAGCTGCAAAAACTCACGGGGCTGTCCTCGGAGAAGGCGCCGCCAGCGGAGGTGATGAAGGCGTTGCTGAAGGCCGATGTTGATCTTCTCTGGTTTGGCGGCATCGGCACATATGTGAAAGCGGCGGGCCAGACCAATCTCGAGGTTGGCGATCGGGCCAACGATGCGGTTCGGGTCAACGGCGCGGAGGTGCAGGCCAGGGTGATCGGCGAGGGGGCAAACCTCGGCGCGACACAGTTCGGCCGCGTCGAGTACGCGTTGAAAGGCGGGCGCATCAACACGGACGCGATCGATAACTCGGCCGGCGTGGATACTTCCGACCATGAGGTGAACCTGAAAATCCTGATGAGCGGGCCGTTGCGCCGCGGTGAGATTTCGCCCGACGAGCGCGACCGCCTTCTCGAATCCATAACCGACGATGTCGCGGCGCAAGTGTTGAAGGACAATTACGACCAGACGCTCGCATTGTCGGTATCGCAATGCCTGGGAATGCGCGATCTCGATTCCCAGGGACGCTTCATGCGCGAGCTTGAACATCGCGGCAAGCTGGACCGTGCTGTCGAATATTTACCGGGTGACGTAGCACTCCGGCGGCGCGCTCAGGAGAACGTCCCGCTGACGCGTCCCGAACTGGCGGTCTTGCTTGCGTATGCCAAGCTCGATCTCGACGCCGAATTGTTGGCAAGCGATCTGCCGGACGACAGCTACTTCACAGCGTTGCTCGCGCAATATTACCCGAAAGCTGTGGCACAGCGCTTTGCGGGTGAGCTTACGCATCATCGTCTGCGGCGGGAGATCATTTGCAACGAGATTTCCAACGGAATTGTCAATCTCGCCGGCCCGGTTTTCGTGCACCGGATGAAAGAAGTTTCCGGGGCGTCCGGCGCGCAGGTCGCCCGCGCCTTTGTCGTGATGGAAGCGGCGTTCGGCCTGGGTTCCATCAAGGCGTGCATCGATGCGCTCGATTACAAAGTGTCAGCTGACGTCCAGACAGGCATGTATGCCGAGATCGCCGAGTTGCTGCGGCGCGTCGGCTTATGGTTTCTGACGAATGTGCCGCCAAGTGCTGATCTCGGCGCCACGGTCGTGCAATACCGCGCCGGTGTCGATGCGTTGCGCGGCACGTATTCAACCCTGATTTCCCAATACGAACTCGATGAGCGGATGTCCTATGTCGGTCGCCTGATGGAAGGTGGCGTCCCCGAGAACCTGGCGCACGATGTGGCGGCGCTCCCATTGTGGAGCCGTGCGCCGGAAATCGCGCTGCTTGCCCATGACCGCGGGCTCGATATCGATTTGGTGGCGGGTGCCTATTTTGCAGTGGGAACCACCCTTGAGCTTGATCGGCTGCGCAATCTCGCGGCGCGGGTCAGCGCGAACGAGCATTGGGATCGTCTTGCAATCCGCCGCATTGCCGACGATCTCTTCGCCAGCCAGCGCGTGCTCACCGAACAGGCGTTGCGGCAGGCGAATGGCGGCCAGGGACGCGCTGAAGGTGTGAAGGCGGCGGAGGCCTGGACGTCGTCGCATGCTGAGGCGCTGGCGCGTACCAAGGCTTTTCTGCACGAGCTTGAACGCACCGGCGACCTGTCTATCGCCAAGCTCACCCTCGCCAACAGCCAGATTCGCGAACTCGCCCGAACCTGATCAGCGCGGCGCCATACGAATCGAGCCGTCGAGGCGCACGCATTCGCCATTGAAATACGGGTTGCGGATCATCTCCAGCGCCAGTGAGGCGTACTCCGCCGGATTGCCGAGCCGCGGCGGGAACGGCACCTGCGCGCCCAGCGCCTCCTTAACGTTGTCCGGCATGCCCTGCAGCAGCGGCGTGTTGAAGAGGCCCGGCATAATTGTGTTGCAGCGGATGCCTTCCTGCGCGAGATCGCGGGCCACCACCAACGTGAGAGAATTCACTCCACCTTTTGAGGCGCTGTAGGCGGCCTGGCCGATCTGGCCGTCTTGTGCGGCCACCGAGGCGGTATTGACGATCGCGCCGCGCTCGCCACCGGCAAGCGGTTCAAGCGACAGCATGCCCGCCGCGCTCATCGCGATGCAGCGAAAGGTGCCGACCAGATTGATCTGAATGATGCGGTCGAAATCCTTCGCCTGGAAAAAGCGGATCTCGCCCGTCTTTCTGTCGCGCGATGCGGTCTTGATGGCATTGCCGGTGCCGGCGCAGTTGACGAGGACGCGCTCCTGCCCATGCGCCTCACGGGCGCGCTTAAATCCGGCAGCGACGCTGTCGTCACTGGTGACATTCACCTCGCAGAACGCGCCACCGATCTCCGAGGCGACTTTTTCGCTCCTGTCTTTCTGCAAATCGAAGATGGCCACCCTGACGCCGTGCTTCGCGAGCGCGCGCGCAGTCGCTTCGCCCAAACCAGAAGCGCCACCTGTGACCACTGCTGCGATGGATGCATTCAATTCCATGACAAGCCCCGACAACGTTCGGCGCAAGTCATAGCTGCCCCAGCCGAAAAAGGGGAGTGCGGCAACTTCAGTACCGCTCGCTCTGTGGCAGCCGTTGGCGATTTCGTAGCGTCCGCTTGATTGCAGGTGGTTGCCGTGCGCATCGCTCGGGCCTATCTGAAGGTCGGCAAAGATCTATCGGTCACTGGATTCAAGAAGATGCGGGAACACCAGAATGAGCCCCTCCGCTGGCGCTCCACCACGATTCTGTCGGTGCGTAAAGGCGGCAAGGTGGTGATCGCCGGCGACGGCCAGGTCACCATGGGGCAAACGGTCATGAAGGCGAACGCGCGGAAAGTTCGCCGCCTTGGCAAGGGTGAGGTGATTGCCGGCTTCGCAGGTGCCACTGCCGATGCTTTCGCGCTCTTCGAGCGGCTGGAAGCGAAGATCGAGCAGCATCCCGGTAATCTCGCGCGGGCTTGCGTCGAACTGGCCAAGGATTGGCGCATGGACAAGTACCTGCGCCAGCTCCAGGCGCTGATGGCGGTCGCCGATACGAAGACGTCGCTGGTGCTGTCCGGCACCGGCGATGTGGTGGAACCGGAAATTGGCTTGATCGGCATCGGCTCAGGTGGAAATTACGCTTTGGCTGCCGCGCGAGCGCTGCTGGAACTCGATCTTTCTGCGGAAGAGATCGCCCGCCGGGCGATGAATATCGCGGCCGATATCTGCGTTTACACCAACAATAACATCGTGATCGAGAGTTTGGACACCGTGTGATCCTGCGTGGTGGACACTGCTCAATTCTCAACCCATATAGCGCGCCATGAGCTCATCCTTCACGCCGCGCGAAATCGTTTCGGAACTTGATCGCTACATCGTAGGGCAGGCGGACGCCAAGCGCGCCGTCGCCATTGCGCTGCGCAATCGGTGGCGCCGGCAGCAATTGGCGCCCGAATTGCGCGAGGAAGTGCTACCCAAAAACATCCTGATGATCGGCCCCACGGGTGTGGGCAAGACGGAAATCTCCCGCAGGCTGGCAAAGCTTGCGCAGGCGCCATTTTTGAAAGTGGAAGCGACCAAGTTCACGGAAGTGGGCTATGTCGGCCGCGACGTCGAGCAGATCGTGCGCGATCTGCTCGAAATCGGTATTGCGCAGGTGCGCGACAGACGGCGCCGCGAAGTTGAAGCCCAGGCCGAGGCCCGCGCCGAGGAACGTATTCTCGATGCTCTGGTTGGCGAGAAATCGAGCCAGGGCACGCGCGAATCTTTCCGCAAGATGCTCCGTGCCGGTGAACTGAACGACCGCGAAGTCGAACTGGAGATGCACGATTCGGGCGGCATGCCGAGCATCGAAATTCCCGGCATGCCGAACGCGCAGATCAGCATGGTCAGCCTCGGTGACATGTTCGGCAAAGCCTTTGGTGGGCGCGCCAAGACGCGCCGCATGAAGGTGGCGGAGGCACATGCCCCGCTCGTGGCGGAGGAAGCCGACAAGTTGCTCGACAACGATACCGTTACGCGCGAGGCGATTGAGACGGTTGAAAACAACGGCATCGTGTTTCTGGACGAAATCGACAAGATCTGCGCCCGCTCGGAATTCCGTGGCGGCGGTGATGTCAGCCGTGAAGGAGTCCAGCGCGATCTGCTGCCGCTCATCGAAGGCACGACCGTCGCTACCAAGCATGGCAGCGTGAAAACCGACCACATTCTCTTCATCGCCTCGGGCGCATTTCACGCCGCCAAACCGTCGGACCTTCTGCCGGAGCTTCAGGGTCGTCTCCCCATTCGGGTGGAATTGAAGGCGCTGACGCGCGACGATTTCCGGCGCATCCTCACCGAACCGGAAGCCAGTCTCATCAAGCAGTACACCGCGTTGATGGGGACGGAGGGCGTGACACTCGATTTCACCTCCGACTCTGTGTCGGCCATTGCCGATATTGCAGCTCAGGTGAATGCCAGCGTGGAGAATATCGGCGCGCGCCGGCTGCACACGGTGATGGAGCGGATTGTGGACGAGATCAGCTTTGCCGCCACCGACCGCGCCGGAGAAAAAATCACCATCGATGCGGCCTATGTGCACACCCGCGTGGACGGGTTGGCGAAAGATCAGGATCTTTCGCGCTTTATTCTGTAGCTCGCGCGCGGCCGGTTGACCCCAGGGCAATTCCTTGCCAGAAGACCCACCTTCCACGCAAACGAGGGCCGGGCATGCGCGGCGACTATCTGTTCACGAGCGAAAGCGTATCCGAAGGGCACCCGGACAAGGTCTGTGACCGCATCTCCGATGAGGTGGTGGACCTGTTCTTTCGCGAAGGCCCGAAGCACGGCTTCGACTCGAAAGACATTCGTGTGGCCTGTGAAACACTCTGCACCACCAATCGCGTGGTGATTGCCGGAGAAACGCGCGGGCCCAAACGCATCGACGGCGCGATTGAAGAAGTCGCTCGCGCAGCCATTCGCGACATCGGTTACGAGCAGGAAGGGTTCCACTGGAAGACCGCTGAAGTGGATGTTCTGCTGCACGCGCAATCGCCGCATATTGCGCAGGGCGTGGATGCGCGCGGCAACAAGGACGAGGGCGCCGGCGATCAGGGCATCATGTTCGGCTATGCCTGCCGGGAAACGCCCGAACTGATGCCGGCCCCTCTCTATTACAGCCACAAAATCCTGAAGCTGATGGCTGAGGCGCGCCATGGCGGACGCGAGCCAAAATTGGGACCGGATGCGAAATCGCAGGTGACGGTGCGTTACGAGAATGGCCGCCCGGTGGAAGCGACGCAGATCGTCGTCTCTACGCAGCATCTCGATGCGGACATGACGTCCGAGGATGTACGCCGCGTGATCGAGCCATATGTGCATGAGGCTTTGCCGCGCGAGTGGATCAATGGCCACACCAGCTGGCACGTGAATCCGACCGGCGCCTTTGTGGTGGGTGGGCCTGATGGCGATTGCGGGCTGACCGGCCGCAAGATCATTGTCGATACATATGGCGGTGCTGCGCCGCATGGCGGCGGCGCTTTCTCCGGTAAAGATCCGACCAAGGTGGACCGCTCCGCTGCATACGCGGCACGTTATCTTGCGAAGAACGTGGTGGCCTCCGGGCTTGCCGATCGCTGCACCATCCAGATTTCCTATGCGATCGGCGTCTCCGATCCGCTCTCTGTCTACGTGAATCTGCACGGCACGGGGCAGGTGGACGAGGCGAAGCTCGAAGCCGTGCTGCCGGAAATGATGAGCCTGAAGCCACGCGGGATTCGTGAGCATCTGAGCCTTGACCAGCCGATCTATGCGCGGACAGCCGCCTATGGTCATTTCGGCCGCACACCGGAGCGCGATGGCGGCTTCTCGTGGGAAAAGACCGATCTCGCCGACGCGCTGAAACGCGCCTTCTGATGCTTCGTGGCATTGCTGCGCAATGCACCTCAGCATGACGCGACCTCGTCATCCTGAGGTGCGCGCTTAGTGCGCCTCGAAGGATGACGAAACGCACGCGCCGCACGCTCTACGGCCGCCGCAAGGGGCCGAAACTTTCTGCGCATCAGCTACAGCTGCTTGAGCATTTGTTGCCACAGTTCGAGCTGAAGCTTCAGCGGGGGCTCGACCCAGCGGCGTATTTCTTACCTCCCCCAATGTGGGGAGGTCGAAATGCTGAGCGAAGCGAAAGCATTTCGAGCGGGGGGAATTCAACCAACGGCCCCCACCCGCTCGCGACGCTCGCGACCTCCCCACAAGGGGGAGGTGAAATCCATGATGCTTGGCTTGAAGTTGGGTTCGGCGGCGGTGAGCATCTGGTCTGGCAGGCGCGGCAGCACTCGAACGTCGGCCTTATCGGCGCCGAACCGTACGTGAATGGCGTGGTGAAGCTGCTGTCGCAACAGGAAGGCGGTCCGCTGCCGAACATCCGCATCTACACCGGCGACGCGCGGGATATTCTCGAAGCGCTGCCGGATGCGAGCCTGGATCGCCTGTTTATCCTCTTTCCCGATCCGTGGCCCAAGACGCGCCACCACAAGCGGCGCTTCATCCAGATGGATACGTTGAATGAACTCTCGCGTGTGATGAAGGCCGGTGCCGAATTACGCTTCGCCAGCGACGATGCGGGATATGTCGAATGGACGCTCGAACGGCTGATGGCGCATCCGGCCTTCGAATGGACTGCAACGCGCGCGGCTGATTGGTGCGCCCGCCCTGCCGATTGGCCGCCTACCCGCTACGAAGCCAAGCAGTTGCACGGCAAACCGGCGTTCCTGAATTTCCACCGCCGCTGAGCTTGCTTTTCCGGTTGCCTGCGCTTATATCGCGACCATTCCCATACAACAGAAGCCTGTTGTGTGGCGGTTCGAAAGAGCCGCCGCGGGGAAGAGGCTTTGCTTTGGAGTTGGCGATTCTCACAGCCATGTCGCAATTGGAGCCGATCATAGCCCCTGCTGTGGAAGCGGCAGGCTACCGGCTCGTGCGGCTGCGCCTGATCGGCGGCAAGACGAAGACGCTGCAGATCATGGCCGAGCGGCCTGATGGCCATATGGATGTGGAGGATTGCGCCCGCCTCAGCCGCGCGCTCTCCGATTTCCTCGAGCAGGAGGATCCGATCGAAGGCGAGTACGTCTTGGAGGTTTCTTCGCCGGGCATTGACCGGCCGCTGACCCGTCTGACGGATTTCTCACGCTGGTCTGGGCACGAGGCGAAGCTGGAACTGGCCGCGCCGGACGCTGCCGGACGCCGACGGTTCAAAGGGTTGCTGCTGGGCCTCGATGGGAACGATGTTGTTCTCGATGTCGATGGTCAACGGCTGAACTTTCCCTTCCGCAGTATCGCAGAAGCGAAGCTCGTGCTGACGGACCGGCTGATTCAGGAAGACTTGAAGGCGCGCAAGGGCGCAGGAGCGTCGGCGAAAGCCGGAGCGGCCAACTAAAGAAATACCGCAGCGAAAGCTGTCATGACTAAAGGCTAGGAGAAAATTATGGCCACAGGCATTGCCGCAAACCGGCTTGAACTTCTTCAGATCGCGGACGCCGTTGCGCGCGACAAGTCGATCGACAAAGGCGTCGTGCTGGGTGCAATGGAAGAGGCGATGCAGCGCGCGGCCAAGGCCCGCTACGGCAGCGAAAACGAAATTCGCGTCGATATCGATCCGAAGACCGGCGAGACGCATGTGTCGCGTTATCTGCACGTCGTAGAGCTGGTCGAGAACGACAAGACGGAGATCGGTCTGGAGGATGCCCGCGTGCGCAACCCGGCCGCGCAGGTGGGCGACATCATCGCCGAGACGCTGCCGCCGGTGGACTTCTCGCGGATCGCCGCGCAGGCCGCCAAACAGGTAATCGTGCAAAAGGTGCGCGACGCCGAACGCGAGCGGCAATACGAGGAATACAAGGACCGGATCGGCGAGATCGTCCACGGCATCGTGAAGCGTGTGGAATTTGGCTCGGTAGTGGTCGATCTCGGCCGCGCCGAGGGCGTTGTGCGCCGCGATGAGATGATCCCCCGCGAAAACTTCCGCACCGGCGACCGTATTCGTGCCTATATTTACGACGTGCGCCGCGAAACCCGCGGCCCTCAGATCTTTCTCTCGCGCAGCCATCCGCAATTCATGGTGCGCCTGTTTGCCCAGGAAGTGCCGGAAATCTACGATGGGATCATCGAGATCCGCGCGGTGGCGCGTGATCCAGGCTCCCGCGCCAAGATCGCGGTGATCAGCAAGGATTCGAGTATCGATCCGGTCGGCGCCTGCGTCGGCATGCGCGGCGTGCGCGTGCAGGCTGTCGTGCAGGAGTTGCAGGGGGAGCGCATCGACATCATTCCGTGGAATCCGGATCCGGCGACATTCATCGTCAACGCCCTGGCGCCCGCGGAAGTGAGCAAGGTGGTGCTCGACGAAGACACGCACCGTGTGGAAGTTGTGGTACCGGATGAGCAGTTGTCGCTGGCCATCGGCCGCCGCGGTCAGAACGTTCGACTCGCGTCCCAACTCACCGGCTGGCAGATCGACATTCTCACGGAAGCCGAGGAATCCGAACGCCGCCAAAAGGAGTTCGCAGAGCGCACGCAGCTGTTCATGGAAACCCTGGATGTGGACGAAACCGTGGCACAATTGCTGGCATCTGAAGGCTTCTCGAGCATCGAGGATGTCGCTTACGTCCCGGTGAACGAACTGGCAGCAGTGGAAGGCTTCGACGAGGAAACCGCGCAGGAACTTCAGACGCGCGGGCAGGAATATATCGAAGCGAAGAATCGTGAGATGGACGACCGGCGCCGTGAACTCGGTGTTGCAGATGAGGTGCTGGAGGTGGACGGCGTTACGCCCGCCATGGCCGCAACGCTCGGGGAACATGAGATCAAATCTCTGGAAGACCTTGCCGGCTGTGCGACGGACGACCTGCTCGGTTACTACGAGACGAACAAGGAGAAGGAGCGCATCCGGATTGAAGGTGCACTGGAAGGCTTCGGTCTTGCGCCGGACCAGGCGAATGCAATCATCATGGATGCGCGCGTGAAAGCAGGCTGGATCGAAGCGCCTGATGTACCGGCGGCGGAGGAAGAGCCCGTCACGGAGGAATCTGCGGATTAATGTTGTTGACGGACGCAACGGACTTTGATGAAGATACGGTGCTGCGCGAGCCTCGCCATGTTGGTGGCGCTCGCTTGCGCGAACGCCGTTGCATCGTCACCAAAGAGGTCTTGCCGGAATCGCGCCTTGTCCGCTTCGTGATCGGTCCGCAGAACGAAACCGTTGCCGATCTCGCTGCGAAGTTGCCGGGCCGCGGCATCTGGGTCAGCGCCAAGCGTTCCGTTCTCGAGCGCGCCATTGCGAAGAACCTGTTCGCCAAGGCGGCAAGGGCGAGCGTTCATGTGCCGCCCGATTTGCCTGCAAAAGTTGAGTCGCTGCTGCTGAAGCGCATCCAGGATCATCTCGGCCTCTCGCGGCGTTCCGGTGCCCTGGTTTTCGGCTTCGACAATGTGATGCGCGCGCTCGAATCTCGCCGCAAACCCGCCGCACTGGTTGAAGCGCGCGATGGCTCCGAGGATGGGCGCCGGAAAATCTCGGCCGCGACAAGGGCCAAAGGGCTTCAGCCCAAAGTCATCGGCTTGCTCGATTCTGATGAATTGAGCATGGCTTTGGGACGCGAGAATGTGATACACGCCGCCCTCTTCCCGGGGCCGCTTGCGGATCGGTTGGTGCTTGATGCCGAAAGGCTCGAGGGCTTCAGGCCGCGCGAGGAAAAGAACGGGTCCGATTCCCGTCCGGATGAAAGGTAAGTATGAGCGAAACGAATGATTCAGCGCGCACAGCCCGCCCGGGCAAGACGCTGTCGCTGAAAAAGACTGAAACTTCGACGGTGAAGCAGAGCTTCAGCCATGGCCGCAGCAAGGCGGTCTTGGTGGAGAAGAAGCGCGCGCGCGTGAACACGCCGGTTTCCGGCAAGCCTGCAGCCGCGGCCGAGCGGACAGTTTCTCCGAGCATAGCCGAGACCCGGCCGACGCCGGCGCCCGTACCGGCGCGCGATACGCAACGCGCCGGCGTTGTGCTGCGCCAGCTGACAGAAGAAGAGAAAGAGGCACGCTCCCGCGCCATCGCCGGCGCACGGGTTGCCGAGGAAGAGGCGCGCAAGCATGCAGAGGAAGACGCCAAGCATCGCGCTGTCGAAGATGAACGTCTGACAAAAGAGCGCGCCGCCGCTGCAATACGCAAGGCGGAGGAAGATGCCCGCAAGGCGGCCGATGAACAGGCGCGCCGCCACGCGGAAGAGGAAGCCAATCGTCGCCTGGAGAAGAAGGAAGAGCCCGTCGCCGCTGCGCCGGAAGCCGTGCGCCGTCGTCCCCTCGTGGAGGAGGAAGAAGAGGCGCCGAAGAAAGGCGCGAAGGCTCCCGTCAAAACTCCGGCCCGCAAGGGTGCGGATATACGTCGCCGTGGCAAACTCACTGTGACTGCCGCTTTGTCGGACAAGGACGAGCGCATGCGCTCGGTCGCGTCATTTCGCCGACATTTGCAGCGCGTCAAAGGCACGCCGCAACCGGCGGCGCCCGCAGGGCCTCGCGAGGTCACCATTCCCGAGACGATCACGGTTGCCGAACTCGCCAACCGCATGGCGCGCCGCTCCGTCGACGTCATCAAGGTGCTGATGAAGAGCGGAATGATGGCGACGGTGAACGACGTCATCGATGCCGATACCGCCGAGTTGGTTGCCACCGAATACGGTCACACCGTCAAGCGCGTTGCCGAATCTGATGTGCTGGAAGGACTGATGGGCACGGAAGATGAGGCCGGCAATCTTGTCCCGCGGCCTCCGATCGTCACCATCATGGGCCATGTCGATCATGGAAAGACGTCGCTGCTGGACGCGCTCCGCAAGACGGATGTGGTCTCCGGCGAGGCCGGCGGCATTACCCAACACATCGGCGCCTACCAGGTACAAATGCGCAATGGCGCGCGCATCACTTTCCTCGATACCCCGGGTCATGCCGCGTTTACGGCAATGCGCGCCCGCGGCGCCAAGGTGACGGATCTGGTGGTGCTCGTCGTGGCAGCGGACGATGGCGTCATGCCGCAGACCGTGGAGGCAATTAGCCACGCGCGCGCTGCAGGCGTTCCGATGATCGTGGCCGTGAACAAGATCGACAAGGCCGACGCCAATCCAACTCGTGTGAAAACCGAGCTGCTGCAGTACGAGATTCAAGTCGAAGATTTGGGCGGCGAAACCCTCTGTGTGGAAGTCTCCGCAACAAAGGGCACCAATCTCGAGAAGCTGGAAGAGACCATTTTGCTGCAGGCGGAAGTGCTCGATCTCAAAGCCAATCCGGACCGCTCGGCCGAAGGCGCGGTTGTAGAGGCGAAGCTTGACAAGGGCCGCGGGTCGGTGGCGACAGCACTGGTGCAGCGTGGCACGCTTAAAGTGGGCGATATCGTCGTCGCCGGGTCCGAATGGGGGCGCGTGCGCCTTCTGATGAATGACCGCGGCGAAACGGTGCAGAGCGCCGGCCCTGCAGTGCCGGTGGAGGTGCTCGGCCTTTCCGGTGTTCCGGAGGCAGGCGACGAATTGGTGGTGGTCGCCGACGAAGCACGCGCCCGCGAAGTCACCGAATATCGCGCTCGCAAACGTCGCGAAACGCGACAGAAGAATCTCGCGCGCCAGAGCATGGACCAGTTGCTCAAGAGTCAGAAGGAGGGCGAGAAGCGCCTGCTGCCGCTTATTCTCAAGGCGGACGTGCAGGGCTCTGCGGAAGCGATCCAGGGCGCGCTCGCCAAGATCGGCAGCGACGAAGTGGGCGTGCAGGTGCTGCAGGCCGGCGTCGGCGGCATCACTGAATCCGATGTGATCCTTGCGCACGCCTCTGGCGCGGCCATCATCGGGTTCAACGTGCGCGCCAATGCGCAGGCGCGCGAACGCGCCAAGCGCGACGGCGTCGAGATCCGCTACTACAACATCATCTACAACGTGGTAGATGATGTGAAAGCGGCGCTGTCCGGCATGCTGGCGCCGGAACTGCGCGAGAAGTTCCTCGGTAATGCGGAAGTGCTGGAGGTCTTCGCGATCACCAAGATCGGCAAGGTGGCCGGCTGCCGCGTCACGGAAGGCGTGGTTCGTCGCGGTGCGCGCGTTCGCCTGATCCGCGACAACGTGGTGATCCATGAAGGCGAACTTTCCACGCTCAAGCGCTTCAAGGACGATGCGCGTGAAGTGCTCGCCGGCCAGGAATGCGGCATGTCCTTCGCCAACTATCAAGATCTGCAGAAGGCCGATGTCATCGAGTGCTTTGAGGTCGAAACGGTGAAGCGCGCCCTTTAGGGCGCGGCATGGAAATGCCGGTCGAGGAACAATTAGCTCCCATGGCTCGCCATGCCCAGGCAGCGCACGCTGCCTTACGCGCCGGTGATATCCGGCGCGCGGCCGAGTTTGCGGAGCAGGCCGTCAGTGCCGGGGCGCAGGATCCGCAACTGCTCACGCTTGCGGCATACCGCAACCTGGATGCCGGCAAAGACGAACCCGCGCTCCACCTTGCGGAGCGCGCTTGCCAGCTTGCGCCCGGGAATCTGGATGCCTTGAATGCGGCGGCATCCGCGCTTTTGAAGATCGGTCAGCCGGAGCAGGCAGCCTCCTATTTCGAAAGAGCTCTGGCGATCACGTCCGACGATGTCGATCTGCTGGTGAACGCAGCAGGGGTTTTCGAGGAATTAAGGCGCACCCAGCGTGCCTGCGAGCTGCTCGAGCGAGCCTTCCATCTCGATTCGCGTCGCGCCGATGCTGCTGCGAGACTGGCATTCATCAGCACCAATCACGGCGACATGGAGAAGGGGCGCGCATTCGGTCTCAGCGCTCTGAAGCTCGACGCTACACAGGCGTTTGCGGCTTTTGCCGTCGCGCTCGCCGACATTGAACAAGGCCACTGCAAGGAGGCCATCGCCCGCATGCGCGCGCTCATGTCGGTTCCGCGGATCGGCAGAATTGTTTGTGCGCTGGCGGAGAACATTATCGGCGATGCGCTGGATGGTCTTGGCAGCTATGACGAGGCGTTCGCCGCCTATACCCGAGCCGGTGAAATGCTTCGGTCCCTGTATGCGCCACGCGCTGGCACTGAGGTTGAGACCGCATTGGCGCGGTCCAGGCGGATCGCAGCCTATGTTTCCCATGCACCCTCGGCAAGCTGGATTTCTGACAAGGGAAAATCGCCGGTCCGGTCACATGTGTTTCTTCTGGGCTTTCCGAGGTCTGGCACGACCTTGCTCACGCGCATGCTCGACGCACACCCGGACATTACTGCGCTCGATGAACCGCGCACGTTGAGCCACTGCTCGGATTTCCTGGCGAGCGATGCCGGGCTCGATAAGCTTGCCGCACTCTCGGATGAAGAGCGTCTGTCCTGCAGTGAGGTTTATTGGCGCCGCGCGGCGGAAGCCGGGTGGACCGGGGACGCCAACGTGCTGATCGACAAGATCCCCTTGCATTCGGAGGTCGTCTGCCTCATCGCGAAGCTCTTTCCGGATGCGAAAATAGTTTTGGCGTTGCGCGATCCAAGAGATGTGGTGTTTTCCTGTTTTCGCCGGCGCTTTGCCATCACCTCGCAAACCTATGAGCTGCTCACATTGCGGGGCGCCGCGGCCTATTACGACGCCACAATGCAGCTCTTCGGGATTTATCGAAGCAAAATCGCGCTTCCTGTGCACGAAGTCCGGCTCGAGGATATGGCTACCGATTTCGCCGCGCACATGCGGGAACTCTGCAGGTTTTTGGACATTGATCCGAATGCGTCCTTCGCAGGCTACGCCGAACGGGTTCGGAACAGTGACATGGTGACTCCGAATGCTGCGCAAATTTCCAAGGGTATTCGCAGCGAGAGCCTTGAGCACTGGCGCCGCTACCGCGCTCAGCTGGAACCGGTGATGCCGCTGCTTGCCCCTTGGACAGATCGTTTTGGATACAGCCTGATATGAGCGTGCATCGACACTCTTCTTCGGAACGCGGTCCCACACAGCGGCAGCTGCGGGTGGGCGAACTCTTGCGCCATTCCCTGTCGGAGATTCTCACCCGCGGTGAAGTGCTCGATCCCGACCTCGAAAACGTGCCGGTGACGGTCACGCAGGTGAAGCCATCGGGCGACATGCGGCATGCC
>DATAVW010000036.1:0-20937 GCA_036267515.1 Rhizomicrobium sp. | reverse complement strand
GAGGGTCTGGTATGTAGGTTCCGGCCTCCTGCCAAATCGGACGAATCGTGGCCAAGAAGAAAACATTTCAGGATCTCATCCTCACGCTCCAGAATTTCTGGGCGCAGCAGGGCTGCCTTATCCTGCAGCCTTACGATGTGGAGATGGGCGCTGGCACGTTTCATCCCGCCACCACGTTGCGCTCGCTGGGGCCACGGCCGTGGCGCGCGGCTTACGTGCAGCCGTCGCGCAGGCCGAAGGATGGGCGCTATGGCGAGAACCCAAACCGGCTGCAGCACTATTACCAGTTTCAGGTGATCCTGAAGCCCGCGCCTTCGAACGTGCAGGACATGTATCTCGAAAGCCTCCGCGCCATCGGCCTCGATCCCAAACTGCACGATATCCGCTTCGTGGAAGACGATTGGGAAAGCCCAACCCTGGGTGCCTGGGGGCTTGGCTGGGAGGTGTGGTGCGACGGGATGGAGATCACCCAGTTCACCTATTTTCAGCAGGTGGGCGGCATCGATTGCGATCCGGTAAGTGCGGAAATCACCTACGGGCTGGAGCGTCTTGCCATGTATGTGCAGGGCGTGGAGTTCGTGTACGACCTGAAGTTCAACGACCATTTCCGTTACGGCGAAGTCTTTCACCAGAACGAGATCGAACAGTCCGGCTACAATTTCGAGCGCGCCGATACGGAAATTCTGTTCCAGCATTTCAAGGATGCAGAGAAGCAGTGCCAGGAACTGCTGAATGGCGCGAAGCTGGCGTTGCCGGCGTATGATCAGTGCATCAAGGCAAGCCACTGCTTCAATCTGCTGGATGCGCGCGGCGTGATTTCTGTGACGGAGCGCGCGGCTTACATCGCGCGGGTGCGCACGCTCGCCAAAGCCTGCTGCGAAGCCTGGCTGGAATCGCCGATGGGCGCCTATCAGCCGAGGTTTGCGTGATGCGCGCTTTGCCCCCCACCCGAAATGCCTGCGCTTCGCTCCGGCATTTCGACCTCCCCGCGTGGGGGGAGGTGAAGGGAAACGCATGCCCCAATCTTCACCTCCCCCTTGCGGGGAGGTCGGCGACCCCGCACGTGATGCGGGGGAGCCGGGTGAGGGTCTGAATGCCGGACCTCTTGTTGGAGCTGTTCAGCGAAGAAATTCCGGCGCGCATGCAGGCGCAGGCGGCGAAGGATCTGGAGCGGCTGGTTGTCGGCGCGCTGTCGGATCGTGGGCTGCTGTTCGAAGCCGCGAAATCGTTCGCAGGCCCGCGGCGGCTAACCTTGGCGATTGCCGGATTGCCGGCCAAGCAACCAGACGTGAGCGAGGAGCTGAAAGGCCCGAAGGTCGGTGCGACGCAAGCCGCGCTCGAGGGCTTCTTGCGCAAGACGGGCCTCAGCAAAGAGCAGCTCAGAATCGAGAAGACGCCAAAGGGCGACGTTTACATCGGCGTGATCGAACGCAAGGGCAGGGCGACGGCCGAGGTGCTCGGCGAAATTCTGCCGGAGACCTTTGCCAAGCTGCCGTGGCCGAAATCAATGCGCTTTCCCGATAGCACTGTGCGCTGGGTGCGGCCGCTGCACGGCATTGTCTGCACCTTCGATGGCGAAGTGGTGCCTTTCGAGTTCGCCGGTGTGAAAAGCGGCAACGTCACACACGGCCACCGCTTTCTCTCGCACGGCCCCATCGAGGTCCGTCGCTTCGAGGACTACGAAGAGAAGTTGCGCAAAGCGCACGTCATTCTCGATCCCGCTGAACGCAAGGAGATCATCCTGCACGACGCCCGCAACGCGGCGTTCGCGCAGCGGTTGGCGATCGTGGAAGACGCCGGATTGCTGGATGAGGTTGTCGGGCTTGCGGAGTGGCCGGTGGTGCTGATCGGCAGCATCGAAGATGAATTCATGGATCTGCCGCCGGAAATTCTGCAGACATCAATGCGGACGCATCAGAAATATTTCGCACTGAAAGAGCTGCGCGGCGACAAACTGGCAAACCGTTTTGCCGTTGTCGCCAACATGGTCGCGGAGGACGGCGGCAAGCAGATCGTCGCCGGCAACGAGCGCGTGCTGCGCGCGCGGCTCTCCGACGCCAAATTTTTCTGGGATCAGGACCGCAAGATCGGTCTTCAATCCTTCGGCACACATCTGAAGGATATTATCTTTCATAATGAGCTTGGCTTCGTTGAAGACCGCGTCAACCGCATCGAACGAGTGGCTAACGCTATCGCAGACCAACTAAAGGCAGACCGAACCGAACAGATCGACATCGCTCAAGCCGCACAATTCTGTAAGGCCGATGTTACCACTGGGATTGTGGGTGAATTTCCCGAGTTGCAAGGAATAATGGGTTGGTACTATGCAAAGGAACTCCATCTGCCAGACACAGTGGCAGACGCGATCCGGGACCACTATCGACCACTTGGCCCCCGGGATGCGTGTCCGAAAAACCGCGTCAGCATTGCTGTCGCGCTAGCTGACAAGATTGAAGCCTTGGTCGGAATGTTTGGCGTGGGTGAACGCCCTACCGGCTCAGGTGACCCGTTTGCTCTACGTCGTGCTGCCCTCGGCATCGTGCGAATTGTGCTGGAGAACAATGTGCGGCTCCGGCTAGTGGACCTGTTAGATCGAGCGCGGTTGTCAAACAGGGACACCGCGTACCGAATGTTGCTTTCCGCAAACCGCAAGCAAAAGGACACAGCATTTCAGGACGCGTCTCTCAACAGCGAAATCTTCGCATTTATCGTTGATCGCTTGAAGGTTGCACTGCGGGAGAAGGGGACACGGCACGATTTGATCGACGCAGTGTTCAGCCTCGGCAATGAAGACGATCTGGTGCGGCTGGTGGCGCGGGTCGAGGCGCTGCAGGCGTTCCTGAAAACCGATGACGGCGCCAACCTGCTGGTCGCCTATCGGCGTGCGGCGAATATCCTGCGCGACGAAGAGAAGCGCGACAAAACCAGCTACGACGGCGAGCCCGATCCCGAACTGCTCACCGCAGCGGAAGAGAAGGCGCTGTTCGTTGAACTCGCCACCGCGTCTGAACTCATTCGGGCGGAGGTGGAGCGGGAGCGCTTCGTCGAAGCCATGGGCGTGATGGCGCGGCTGCGCGCACCCGTGGATGCCTTCTTCGATAAGGTCACGGTGAACGACAAAAATCCGGAGCTGCGCCAGAACCGCCTCAAGCTGCTCTCGCGCCTGCGCGCCACGCTGCACCTGGTGGCCGATTTTTCGAAGATCGAGGGTTAGCCGGTCCGCTCGGTTGTCGGGTCGATCATGCGCTTGATCTCGGTGACGTTGTTGGCCGGGAAGCCGCTGATCTTTGCGTGGCGCTGAATGGTTTCCTCGTCCTTCGCGAGATAGACGCAGAAAGTCTTGTTATCGGCCACGTAGCTTTCCTGCCACTGAATGTCCGGACCGATTTCACGCAACGCCTCATTCGACTTTCCTGCAGCGCCCTTGAACTGTTCGCGCTCGAGGCTGCCGACGGCTGGAATATCGCGTTCGATGATGAATTTGCGCAATGCCATGAATTTTCCTCCAATGATGGTCAGACCGATCTAGGGGCAGCCTACAGGGGAACAAGCAGTGAAACTATTCCATCAGAGCCGGTTTGCGAAAAATGCAGGGTCGCACCGCGGCCGGTCGTGACGGCGCCGGCGCCAGGTGCTATACGAGCCGTTCCCAGGGGCGCTCTGAACGGAGCTGAGATCGGGCATAAGCGCCCGAGTCCCTTTGAACCTGATCCGGGCAACGCCGGCGTAGGGAGAGGCCATGAACAGACCCATTCTGCATCCCAAATCTCTTTCGATCACGCGCGGAGCCTTGCCGGACTCGCGGAAGATCTATGTGGACGGTGTGCCGTTTCGCGAGGTACCCCTCAGCGGCGGCGAAGCACCGGTGCGGCTCTACGACACCTCCGGTCCGTATACAGACGATGCTGCTCTCATCGACATCGAAGATGGGCTGGCGGCCAAGCGGCAGGCATGGATACTCGCGCGCGGGGATGTGGAAGAATACGAAGGCCGCGCCCGCAAGCCGGAAGACGACGGCCTGAAACGCGGGGAACTCTTGTCGGTGCCGCAATTCGACCGTGCGCGGCGCAAACCGCTACGTGCCAAGCGGGGCCGAAACGTCACCCAGCTGCACTACGCGCGGGCGGGCATTGTTACCGAAGAGATGCGGTTCATCGCGGCGCGCGAAAATCTCGGCCGCTCCAGGCTGGCTGAGGGCAACAGCTTCGGCGCGAATATCCCTGATCACGTAACGCCCGAATTCGTGCGCGATGAGGTGGCCCGCGGCCGGGCCATCATTCCGGCCAACATCAACCATCCCGAAACCGAGCCGATGATCATCGGCCGCAACTTCCTCACCAAGGTGAACGCCAATATCGGCAACTCCATCGTCACCTCCGGCGCGGCTGAAGAAGTGGAGAAGCTGGTGTGGTCCATCCGCTGGGGCGCCGACACGGTGATGGATCTCTCCACCGGCCGACACATTCACACAATCCGCGAATGGATCGTGCGCAACGCGCCCGTGCCCATCGGCACGGTTCCGATCTATCAGGCGCTGGAAAAGGTGGGCGGTGTCGCTGAAGAACTGACGTGGGAAATCTACCGCGACACGCTGATCGAGCAGTGCGAGCAAGGCGTGGATTATTTCACGGTGCATGCGGGCGTGCGGCTGGCGCATATTCCGCTGACTGCCGAGCGCGTCACCGGCATCGTGTCGCGGGGCGGCTCCATCCTTGCCAAATGGTGCCTCGCGCACCACCGCGAGAATTTCCTCTACACGCATTTCGAGGACATCTGCGAAATTTTGAAGCAGTACGACGTGTCGTTCTCGCTGGGCGACGGTCTGCGTCCCGGCTCCATTGCCGATGCCAACGATGCGGCACAATTCGCAGAACTCGACACACTGGGCGAGCTCAACCGCATCGCGCAGAAGCACGATGTGCAGGTGATGATCGAAGGCCCCGGCCACGTGCCGATGCACAAGATCAAGGAAAACATGGACCGGCAGTTGGCCGTCTGCGACGAAGCGCCGTTCTACACGCTGGGCCCGCTCACCACCGATGTGGCGCCAGGCTACGATCATATCACCAGCGCGATCGGTGCTGCGATGATAGGCTGGTTCGGCACGGCGATGCTGTGCTACGTGACGCCGAAGGAACATCTGGGGCTGCCAGATCGCGAGGATGTGAAGGCCGGCGTCATCGCCTACCGGATTGCCGCGCATGCCGCCGATCTCGCCAAGGGGCATCCCGCTGCGCGTCTCTGGGACGATGCCATGAGCAAAGCGCGGTTCGAGTTCCGTTGGCGCGACCAGTTCGCGCTCGCGCTCGATCCAGACACGGCGCAGGCCTTTCACGACGAGACCTTGCCGGCGGACGGCGCCAAGGTGGCGCACTTCTGCTCGATGTGCGGCCCCAAATTCTGCTCGATGAAAATTTCGCAGGACATCCGCGACGCAGCGCGCGCCCAGAACGACGCCGGCGAAAGCATCGGCCTGTCGTCCGCCGCAATCCGCGCGGCGATGGAAAAGAAAGCGGAAGAATTCCGGCAGCACGGCAGCGAAATCTATTTGCCGAAAGACGCGGCAGGATAATCCGGATGAGTGAGATTGATCCCGGCCGCTCGGCCCTCCTGCTGATGGATTTTCAGAATGCCATCGTTGGCATGGTTGGTGATGGGGCTGCCGCACTGCTCGAACGCGCACAGGCGGCGAGGACGGCCGCTAAAGCGGCCGGGATAACGGTTAAGCATGTGCGGGTTGCCTTCACCGATGCGGACTACGCGGCGGTGTCTCCGCGCAACAAGTCCTTCGCGGCGCTCGGCAAAACGCGCTTTCTCACAGATGGGAGCGAGGCGGCCGCTATCCATAGCGCCCTTGCGCCCGCGGACGACGAGGAAGTGTTCACAAAGACTCGCGTGGGCGCCTTCAGCACGACCGATCTGCGGGCCCGCTTAAACACCCGCGGTATCGACACGCTTGTTCTCGCCGGCATCGCCACGAGCGGAGTCGTTCTTTCCACCTTGCGCGGCGCAGCCGATCGCGACTACCGCCTGTTCGTCCTGTCAGATTGCTGCGCAGACACGGACGCCAAAGTGCACCGCGTACTGATGGAGAAGGTGTTCCCGCGCCAGGCGGACATCCTCCCGGTGACCGAGTTTCGAACACTTCTCCGGTAGAGAATGACTTCAGCGAGAAATCGAGCCCTTCCGTCCAAGTACCGTAGTGGTTGTGTGGCCTCGCGGCAGCTTAGTGCTAGCCCTGTTCAAGACGGCTGATCTTCGTCCGCCGGCCAGTCACCCTCAGTAGATACCGCTGAGAGAGGCGGGAGCGAGCGCGACTAACACACATAGCGCCGGGATCGTCCATGCGTACTGGCGATTTTTGAGAAGTGTGATCACGATGACGGAGGCCACCATTCCCCCAAGCACCACACCCCAGATGCGGGTAATGGATTCTGCCAGAAAAACAGCAGTCACCAATTCTGCGACGCCTGCAACACGGTGAAACTCGACCGGAAACCCCCAGCGGGCGTAGGCGTTGCGGACAAAGGCCGGACCGATCAGGTGCAACAGCGCGCTCGCCGCGAACAACCCGGAAATCCCCAGGGCAATAAAATTCGAGACTATGAGGCTGATCATCGTGTCCTCGCCGGCGCACCTGACAATGGGCCGCCGTGAGGAGGAGTTATGTATCGAACGCTACACTATCAAGTGAGCTGCGCGAGCGGTTTGTGAACGGCAGCTATGCGTGCGCCGCAATTGCGCGCGAACGAGCACTTCGCCGCTTCGGTTTCTGTGCTTGCGCGTCGGGCCACGCCGCGAGCGCAAGTTCTGCTGTCGCAAGCAAGTCCTTCGTGCTCGATCCTGTGGAAGCCTGTACGCACATGCCATTTGCAACCGTCATCAGGTAGCCTGCAAGCGCCGCCGGGTCGGCTTTTTTTGGCAGGTCGCCTTCCTTCCGTGCGCGCTCGAACCGCTCGCGCAACATGCGCTCCTTGTCAGCACGGTATTTTGCAAGCGCATCCGGTATGTCCCGATCAGTGCACGACAGACCGCTCTGCACGGAAAAACAGCCGGGTGGGTTGCGGCCGCTGGTATCGGCAGCAAATTTTGCTACGCCTTCAAGGAATAGCCGGGCGACGGTTTTTGCATTGGTACCGGCCAGCACTTGATCCATAAATGTCTTGCGTCGGGCATCGTAGCGTTCGAGCACGGCGCGGAAGAGGCCCTCCTTGTTTCCGAAGGCCGCGTAGAGACTGGGTGTGTTGATGCCCATCGCCGCGGTGAGGTCGGCGATCGATGCGCCTTCGTAACCATGGCGCCAGAATACCGTGAGGGCACGGTCCAGAACCGTGTCCGTGCAGAAGCTTCTGGGGCGACCCGTCCTCATCGGGTTTCCTTATTTCTGTACCGAGCAATACATAAGCGCCTTGAAGGCCCAAATCCATCCCCTATATCCGTAGCGTTCGCTACAAAAATAAGAGGGGAATGACCGATGTCCCACATTCTCGACCTCGTAAAGAGAGAAGAGTTTCAGCCGTCCCGGCCGCTGCCGTTTTGGAAGCGTCGCCATGTGCTGGCGGCCGCGGCCATTGCTCTTGTTGTGGCGATCGGGCTGCTGCTGCGGCGGGAAGCTGCGGGTGGTGCGCCTGTTACCATGGCACAAGCGCCGATTCCCGTCACCACCGCGGCTGTGGAACCGCGCCAGGTGCGGCTGTGGTCTCAGTTTTCCGGGCGGCTGACTGCGGTGGATTCGGCGGAGGTCCGTCCGCAGGTCAGCGGCCGCATCACAGAAATCCGTTTTCGGGATGGGCAGCAGGTTCTGGCCGGAGATGTTCTCTTCGTCATCGATCCGCGGCCCTTTGAGGCCGCAGTGGCGAAGGCGCAGGCGGACCTCGACACGGCGCAGACCAATGCGCGGCTCGCCCGCGTCGAGCTGGATCGCGCAAGCCAACTAATGAAGGCGCAGGCGGTTGCCAGGGACTTTTACGACCAACGGGCAAACGCGAGCGGCGTGGCTGAGGCCGCCATTCAATCCGCACAGGCGGCGTTGGTTCAGGCGAAGCTCGATGTCGATCATGCCTACGTCAAGGCGCCGATTTCCGGCCGCGTCAGCCGCGCCGAAATCACGCTGGGCAATCTGGTGCAGACTTCGCCGGCGCCCCTGCTGACGACGGTCGTGTCCAACGACGGAATCTACGCCGATTTCGATGTGGACGAGCAGACCTATCTGCGAGCCGTGCGCGCGCGCGCAAAGAGCCTCGCGCAGGAGCAGAGAATCCCTGTCGAACTGACGCTGCAGGGCGACAGCGGCCACGTATACAAGGGGAATATCGAGAGCTTCGACAACCAGATCGCCACCGGAACCGGGACCATCCGCGCGCGGGCGCGGGTCGCCAACGAGGACGGCACCTTGGTGCCAGGCATGTTCGCATCCGTCAGACTCGCAAGCGCTGCAGACAGCAGCGTGCTACTCGTGCCGGAAGACGCCGTCGGCAGCGATCAGAGCAAACGCTTCGTTCTGGTGGTGAAGCCGAGTCATAAGGTGGAATTCCGCGAGGTCACGCTGGGACAGCAGGTGAGCGCCGATCGCGTTGTTCTCTCAGGCCTGCGCTCAGGAGAGCAGATCATCCTCGACGGCCTGCAGCGTGTGCAGCCGGGTGCCCTAGTCGATCCGCACCCGACGGCGCGGCGCGAATTCGCATCCCGCTGATCGTCAACGCCAGCTCCGAGACAGCGACATGAATTTATCCAGGTTTTTTATCGACCGGCCGATCTTTGCTGGCGTGATCTCCATCGTGATCTTCCTCGCAGGGTTGATCGCGGTGACCCAGCTGCCGATCTCGGAATATCCGGAAGTCGTGCCTCCCTCTGTGGTCGTGAAAGCGCAATTCCCCGGCGCCAATCCAAATGTGATTGCGCAGACGGTGGCGACTCCGCTGGAGGAGCAGATCAACGGCACTGAGAACATGCTTTACATGTTCTCGCAGGCTGCGTCGGACGGTACGCTGACACTGACCGTCACCTTCAAGCTTGGCACCGACCCGGATCTTGCCCAACAACTGGTTCAGAACCGGGTCAATCAGGCACTTCCACGGCTACCCGATGTCACCCGCTCACTTGGCGTGACGACGACCAAAAGCTCACCCGATCTCACGATGGTCGTGCACCTGAACTCGCCGGACGGCCGCTATGACATGCTTTATCTGCGCAATTATGCGGTGCTGAACGTCAAGGACCGGCTGGCGAAGATACCAGGCATCGGCAGCGTCCAGCTGTTCGGGTCGGGCGACTATTCCATGCGGATATGGCTCAATCCGGAGAAGATCGCGGCGCGCAATATGACGGCTGATGACGTCGTCGCGGCCATTCGCAAGCAGAATGTCCAGGTCGCCGCCGGCGTCATTAACGGGCCGCCATACGGGAAGGGTGGGCGCCTGCAGCTGCCGATCAATGTTCAGGGGCGCCTCAGCGAGCCCGAGGAATTCGAGAACATCGTCGTCAAACGCGACAATGGCGTGATCACGCGGCTCGGCGATGTCGCCCGGGTGGAGATCGACGCCTCGGAATACGGCCTGCGCTCCCTGCTCGACAACAAGCAGGCGGTGGCAATCCCGATCTTTCAGTCACCGGGCTCGAACGCCATCCAGATTTCCAACGATGTGCGCGCGACCATGGAAGAGCTCAAGAAGAGTTTTCCGCAGGGCCTCGACTACAGCATCGTCTATGACCCCACCGTTTTCGTGCGCGATTCCATTCGCGCCGTGGTCGAGACGTTGCTGGAAGCCGTGGCGCTGGTCGTGCTGGTGGTGATTCTGTTCCTGCAGACCTGGCGTGCCTCCATCATCCCGCTGCTCGCGGTGCCGACGTCGATCGTCGGCACCTTCGCCTTCATGCTGGTGTTCGGATTCTCCATCAATGCGCTGTCGCTGTTCGGGCTGGTGCTGGCAATCGGCATCGTGGTCGACGATGCCATCGTCGTGGTCGAAAATGTCGAGCGCAATATCGAGGCCGGACTTGCGCCGCGGGAAGCGGCGCTGAAAGCGATGTCGGAAGTGACCGGTCCCATCATCGCCATCGCGCTGGTGCTTTGCGCGGTGTTCGTGCCCATCGCGTTCATCAGCGGCCTGACCGGCGAATTCTACCGGCAGTTTGCGCTGACCATTGCGTTTTCCACGATCATTTCTGCCTTCAACTCGCTCACCTTGTCGCCGGCCTTGGCCGCCACACTTCTGAAGGCGCACGGCGCGCCAAAGGATGGTTTGTCGCGAGGGATGGACAAGGTCCTCGGGCCGATCTTCCGCGGCTTCAACGCTATCTTCCACAGGGGCTCCGACAATTACCGCCGCGGTCTTGGCGGCGTGCTGCAGCGAAAGTCGGCAGCCATATTCGTCTATGCCGCGCTGGTGGCATTGACCGTGGTGGGGTTTCGCATGGTGCCGCCCGGCTTCGTGCCCACCCAGGACAAAGCCTACCTCGTCGGTTTCGCACAGCTGCCGGAGGGTGCCACACTAGACCGCACGGAAGCCGTCATCCGCAAGATGTCGGACATCGCTCTGAAGCAGCCAGGCGTGCAGAGCGCGGTTGCCTTCCCCGGACTTTCGATCAACGGGTTCATCAACAGCCCGTCGGCCGGCGTCGTATTTGTCACGCTGAAACCGTTTGCGCAGCGAACTTCTTCTGCATTGTCGGGCCTCGCCATCGCTCAACAGCTGCAGGGGAAATTCGCCGCCATTGATAATGCGATGATTGCGATATTCCCGCCGCCGCCGGTTATGGGACTTGGCACTATCGGCGGTTTCAAGCTGCAGGTTGAGGACCGGACAGATCAGGGCGACGCGGCGCTCGATCGCGCCATGAAACAGGTTCAGCAGAAGGCTGCGCAGACGCCTGGTCTTGCCGGCGTGTTTTCCAGCTTCAACATCGGCGTGCCGCAATTGTACGCGAAGCTGGATCGTACGCGCGCCATGCAGCTTGGTGTCGATACACAGGATGTGTTCGACACCATGCAGACTTACCTGGGGTCCATTTATGTGGACGACTTCAACCGCTTCGGGCGGACTTACGAAGTCATCGCCCAGGCCGATACGCCGTATCGCACGCAGGCCGAAGATATTCTTCGGCTGAAGACGCGCAATGCCGACGGCCAGATGGTTCCGCTCGGCTCGCTCATGCAGGTCAGCGAGACCACGGGGCCGGACAGCGCCATGCGCTACAACGGTTTTCGGTCTGCAGACCTGAACGGAGCGCCGGCGCCCGGGTATTCCTCCGGCCAAGCGCAAGCCGCAATCACCAAGGTGCTTGCGGAAACGCTTCCGAAGGGGATGAGCTTTGAGTGGACGGACCTCACCTACCAGCAGATTCTGGCAGGCAACACCGCGATGCTCGTGTTTCCGCTTTGCGTGCTGCTCGTCTTCCTCGTTCTGGCGGCACAATACGAAAGCCTGTTTCTACCGCTCGCAATCATCCTGATCGTGCCGATGTGCCTGCTCTCGGCCATCACCGGCGTGTGGCTCACGGGCGGCGACAACAACATTTTCACCCAGATCGGGCTGTTCGTGCTGATCGGTCTGGCCTGCAAGAACGCCATCCTGATCGTGGAGTTCGCGCGCGAGCTTGAGATTCAGGGACGGGATACCGTGAGGGCGGCAATCGAGGCAGCGCGGATCAGGCTGCGGCCGATCCTGATGACATCATTTGCCTTCATCATGGGTGTTACGCCGCTGGTACTGTCATCGGGCGCCGGCGCGGAAATGCGGCATGCGATGGGCATTGCTGTGTTCTTCGGTATGCTGGGGGTGACGTTCTTCGGTGTGTTCCTGACGCCAGTCTTCTACGTGCTGCTCCGCGCGGTGGAGAAAAGAGCCACTCATACCGAAAAAGTGCATCATCATGCTCCTGCGCTCTGACAGCGCGAGCCGGTACGCGATGCATGCCATCTCGCGCCATTTGCTTCAGGGTTCGGATAGCCGAGGGAGTTCGCAACCGGTATGACCAGTTCGCGTGACGGCCCTGAGAATACGGCAACCGTTAACATGGTTGGAAGCGACCGCAGTCATTCGGCTTTGCCGTCACCAGTGTATCCAAGCCAGTGCTCGCCTCGCCGCGGTAGGTGGCTGAACGTTCGTTAAATGTTAAGCGGTACTTAACCAGTCCAACAAGCATGCCAAAATTGGCGGAGTTCAGTCGCACCGTCTTAAACCGATATTTAGCTTGGCATGCGAGCCTCGCACAGACCTTGGGGCGCGCTGGACTTTGGAACACGCTTGGCATCTCGACTGGCGCCTATTGCCAGTTCTCGATTCTGTTGGTTCAGCAAAATCGTACACTGGTGTCTATTCCATCGGCCTGGTTGCGACGTCGGTCCTGATCGCAATCGTCGCGTCGTTCATAGCGTTCTCAATTTCCGCGCGCGTCAGCGCTGCCACGACCAGGTGGGCACGACTTGCGTGGACGGGAGCCGGCGCAATCAGCATGGGAGGCGGCATATGGGCCATGCACTTCATCGGCATGCTGGCATTTTCTCTGCCATGCGGCATTTCTTACAACCCGTTCGGCACGATGTTATCGATGATTCCGGGTATGGTCGGGAGCGGTGTTGCGCTGAATATTGTCGGCAGGTCCCGCGCGCCCACACTTGCTACGCTGGGCGTGGCAGCCGTCCTCATGGGAGGCGGTATTGGTGCGATGCACTACTCCGGAATGGCGGCCGTCCAGGCCGACGCTTTGTTGCGCTATGATCCGTTGTTGCTCCTGCTGTCGATCGGGGTAGCGGTCGGGCTGGCATTCGTTTCCCTCGGCATCCGATTTTGGCTTTCGTCGTCCCAGCGATCAAAGATCTACGTGACCCTGATTGCGTCATGCGTTATGGGATGTGGAGTCGCCGGAATGCACTACACGGCGATGCAGGCCTCGATGTTCTTCCCAATACAAGACGCCTTGGTACAAAGCGGGATGGTAGTGCCGCCGACATTGCTCGCCATGCTAATCGCATTGTTTGTCGGGTTAATAGCAGCGTGCACCATGGTCGCCAGTTTTGCGGGGCAGCAAAACGAGCTGGCCCATACCTTGAAGCGAGAAATCGCTCGCGGCTCAAAAGCGCGTGCGGACGCGGAAGCAGCGAACGCCGCCAAATCTCAGTTCTTGGCGACGATGAGTCACGAAATTCGCACGCCACTAAACGGCATCTTGGGGATGGCCAATCTCCTTTCCCTGACAGCAGTCAGCGATCATCAGCGAAAGCTTGTTGAAAATCTCGCACGATCAGGACAGTCGTTGCTCGGGGTCATCAATGACATTCTAGATTTTTCAAAGATCGAAGCTGGCCGGTTCGAATTATTCGAGGTGGATTTCGACCTGCGTGAGATGATCAGTGACGTCAGTGACCTGTTTTCCGAGCGATGCTCGAGCGCTGGTCTTGAATTCGTTTCCTATGTGGACGATCAGGTGCCTTCACACCTGCGGGGCGATCCTGTCCGGCTGCGTCAGATTTTGGTCAATCTCATCGGGAACGCTGTAAAATTCACCGAGCACGGCGAGGTCCTGTTAAGGTTGACAACCGAACGCAGCGTGGATGACCATATTATCCTGGCTTGTTCGGTAGAAGACACGGGTATCGGCATAGCCGAGATAGAGCAGCCGAAGCTGTTCCAGTCCTTCCTTCAGCTTGATGGCTCAATGACAAGGTCGCGGGGCGGTTCTGGCCTGGGACTTGTCATTACCAGACAACTCGTCGAGCTCATGGGCGGAGAAATAGGATTTGAAAGCGTAGCCGGCCAGGGTTCGAAGTTCTACTTCACCGTGCGCATGGCCAGCTCGGCTCTCAACGAGACGAACAAGCGGCCATCGCAGTGCTTCCCCGCCACTTTCCGGATCCTCGCCGTGGATAGCAATGCGGCCAGCGCAACGGTTCTGGCACGGTATTTTGCGAGCTGGAAACTCACGGCCAAAGTCGTTGGAGCAATCGATGAAGCGAGGTCGCTTTGGAAGAGGTCTCAGGACGATGGAACAGGTTTTGCCGCGATGATCATAGACGTGAAGGGGTTTGGCGAAGAGGGAATCGCGTTGGCCGAGGACATCCAGAGGGAGTGCGGCGACAACACAAGCAATGTAATCGCTCTTGCGGGCTTGGGCGCCATGATAGCCGACGATCGGTTAGCGGCGCTCCGAACGGCCGGCGTCATCTCCAAACCGCCTCGCCCTTCTGAGCTCTATGAATGTCTGGCCAAGATCTCGGCGAATTCGGGCCGGCCCGATGCCGCACCTTTCTCGCCACGGCGCAATATACGGGACAAGCGGCTGTCGTTCGACGGAACAGTACTCGTGGCCGAAGACAATTCTGTGAACCGAGAGGTGGTCACGGGGATTTTGGAGTCAATGGGGATTCATGTCGTTTCCGCCCCGAACGGTCGCGTGGCGGTGGAGATGTTCGGGTCACAAACCTTCGACGCCGTCCTGATGGATTGCGAAATGCCCATCCTCGATGGTCTGGAAGCAACTCGGCGGATCCGCCAATGTGAATCCCGGCGCGCCAAGACAGGCAGTGCTGCGGCTCAGTCGCGGACTCCTATCATAGCCCTCACGGCGCATGCTCTGACAGACGTTCGCGAACGGTGTCTTCGGGCCGGAATGGATGATTTCCTGACGAAACCGTTCAATGACATTCAGATGGGTGAGGTGTTGCGACGCTGGATTAAGACCGTCAATCGGGAGAATGCCGCCAGTCACTACTCAGCCGATTTGCCTGGCTCATCTGCGATTGACACCAGCGCATTCTCGGAGATTGGTGCATTTCAAGGTTCGAAGGGCAGGGTGCGACTCTCGCAAATCATGTCGCGTTTCCTCGACGAAGCGCCAACGTTGGTGACCTCAATTCACGCGGCGCAGGCCAATGGAAATTGGGAGTCCGTGTATCGCGCGGCACACAGCCTGAAGTCCAGCTCGGCTGTAATGGGCGCGCGCCGGCTCTCGGAACGATGCGCGAGGATCGAATCATCGGCGAGGACCCAAGACACTACGGTAGTGGCCCAGGAGCTTTCGGAGCTCGATGCGGAATTGGGCATAGCGATGGATGGTTTGCGTAGATTCGTGGATAATACTGAGGTCATGGCGGATGCCTGAACAGGCGGCAAACACAACCATTCTGATTGTAGATGATGACGCCGTCGTGCGCGAAGTTATGGGCGCTACGCTGCAGGATGCTGGTTTTGATGTTCTATTCGCCCCCGATGGTGAAAGCGCACTCCAACTCTGCTCCAGGACATTACCAGACTTGATCATCGCAGATGTGCTCATGCCAGGCATGAATGGCTTCGAACTTTGCCATTCTCTGCGTCAACGTCCGGAAACGGCGTACATCCCGATTATTGTCGTCACCGGGCTAGATGACGCGCCATCTATCGCAAGGGCGTTCGAGGTGGGAGCGACTGACTTTATCAATAAATCCTCGAAGTGGTTCATACTGACCTATCGCGTTCAATACGTGTTACGCACCAGCCGCATAGCGCAAGAATTGCGTGAAAACCAAGAGCGCCTGTTGCTGGCAAAGGAGATCGCCGAAAGCGCCAATCGCGCCAAGAGCGAATTTCTCGCCAATATGAGCCACGAATTGCGCACCCCTCTCAATGCGATTATCGGCTTTTCTGGCGCGATGGATCAGCAGATGTTTGGACCTCTTTCTGACAATTACCGGGAGTATTCAAAAATCATCCACGACAGCGGCGCCCACTTGCTTGTCATCATCAACAGCATTCTCGACCTTGCGAGAGCCGACGCGAACACATTGACGCTTTCGGAGGGGGAGACTGACATCGGCGATATTGTGGAATTCAGTTCTAAGATCGTTCAGGAGATGGCGCTTAGGGCGCAAATCGACCTTACATTCCACGTTGAGAGAGATTTGCCGCCGATGCTTGTCGATGCCACGAAGATCCAACAGATCCTGATCAATCTTCTATCGAACGCTGTCAAATTCACTCCTTCGCACGGCCGGGTCAGCCTAAATGTCAGCAGGGATAGGTCGGGCGCCCTCGTATTTTGTATCGCAGATACGGGCATCGGCATTCCGGAGGACAAACTCGAAACTGCGCTGGCGCCATTCGGACAAATCGAGGGTCACTTTAATCGAAAATATGAGGGGGTCGGCCTGGGTCTACCCCTCTCCAAACGCCTCGCAGAACTTCACGGCGGCAGCTTGGAAATCAGAAGCCAATGTGATCGAGGCACCTCAGTGACTGTAACGCTGCCAAAAGAAAGGCTCTTGCGAACTCAGTACCAAAGGTTTGGCGAGGTTTCGGCTGCACTTGGTATTAAAGAAGCGACAGCGCTTTAGAGGTTCTATACGCTCAGAGGCGAGGGCAAAGAGCGGAAAGAGCATCATCAATGATAAAAGAAGAAGACGTGTTGGCTGCTTTGGACAAGCCCCGCGCCGTATATTCGCTACAGACGCGGCTCGACCCCAGCAATAAGAGCACCGATGCCTTGCAGGAACTGCTGCTGCGCATGCGAGCCGAAGGAAAGGTGAAATTCGACATACATAGTGGCAAATGGAGGAAAGCTTGATGCCGGACCGCCTGCGCTAAATTCAAAATTAGGCTACACGTTGTTGTCCCCTATGACGCGTTCGCAGGAACTCACCGCCCATAATCGCCCGTAAGGATCGGATTTATCCTTTTCCTGGGAACCGGGAGCAGGCCCAAAGCGGCGACCGTATGTTCGGTTATCTAGACTGTCCCGCCAATGCACCGCACGGAGGGCGCTCTACTGATTGCTTCGCCTTCGGCGCATTACACGCGCGGGATCTGGCACGGTGCTGGAAGTGGAGTATCCGTCGGTCAGTGTACGTAGGAAGGCGATAATGTCCTGAATCTCCTGCTTGTTCAGCGCCGGTTGATCGCCGGGGTGACGGTTGAACGGCGCGTCAGCGGTATCCACGTTTTTCCGGTATTGGGCCGGCACGTCGTCGTACTTCACGACGTTTCCGCTCGCATCCTTCGAATAGAAGCGCTCCGGATGCAGATCGCGGTTCACGTACCAGTCCATAACCTCGTCCAGAGAGTGGAACACGCCGTTGTGGAAGAACACCTTTCGCGTCGCGGTGTTGCGCAAGGTCGGCGTCAGAAACATGCCGCAGTACTGGACCTGGTCGCGCATGTCTGTGCGGTATGGACCGCAAATCCCGAGGTCGTAATAGTTAGCATCGCGGTTCGCTGGGATCGACGTGTTGCGCGGCACACCCAAGGCCTCGTACTGGAAGTCGGTGAACAGAGGCGGCAGACCGTCCCGTGTCGGCTTGCTGAGATGGCAGGCGGCGCAATTGCCTTTCGCCGGATCGTTGAACGCGAGATAGCCGCGCGCCTCGATTGGCGTAAGGCGCACCTTTCCTTGCAGCCACGCGTCGAACTTGCTGGTGAAAGGATGAAAGCTGGAATCTTCGATCTGATAACGGGCGACGGCGAACATCGCTTCCGCCATCAACAGCCCTGCGTTCATGAAGATATTCGGGCCGAACAGGGCGCGGAATTGAGCGGCGTAATTTTCGCTTTCAAGTTTCTTGACCACCGCTTCCGGCGCGCTTGCGGCCATCTCGACCGAATTGAGCAAGGGCACGCTCGCCTGTTGCTGCAGCGTATTGGCACGTCCGTCCCAGAATATGCCGCCCTGCGGCACCAGATTAACGGCAGCAGCCTGCGGTGACGTCGCGCTTTTCAGGACTTTGTCGTGAGCAAGCGCCTGCTGCGCCTGCCGCTGAATGTTTGGCGCCACATCGTTGTCGCCAGAAGTCGTATCCAGTCCGATGCTGAAGGGCGGTTGCCGGTAGAGGTAGCGCAGCGACGGCACGGCACGAAAACCGGCTGTGTGCATGTCTGGGCCGCCAATCATCACGGACACCGCTCCGGGCGGACCATAGGCATGAGCGATATCGTGACAAGTGGCGCAGGCCATGTGCCCCGAGCCCGACAGGCTGGTGTCATGGAACAGCGTTCGTCCCAATTGCGCCATGGCCGAAAGCGGCCGGGCCTCGGGAACGATCAGTTTGACGGGATGGGGGTTGATCCCCTTGGCGAGCAGGGCGGTTTCGGAACCCTGTGTTTGCGTCCCGACGGTCGCCGCCAGGCTGCTGATTGAAGCAACGACGCCTATAACGAGGGCGGCCGCAAATGTGCGGCGTCTTGTGTTGACAATACCCGGATTGTTCACTTCGTCGGTTATCCAAAAAAATGCCGGTACGCACCCCGCGAAGGGATGCGTACCGGGTAATCAGCTTAATTCAAACCGCAAGACTTACTTCTTGAGGGACGCGGTTTGCATTCCCGAGCGCGGATCAAGAATGACTTTGTGTTCGCCCGCGTCGGAGAAGTTGAACATGTCCATGATGCTGCCGGTGCTCTCGTCGAACGAGCCGCCACCAAGCCGCGCGCTTGCCAGCCAGTTGTCCTCGATGAACTTAACGACCGAGGCTTGGGTGATGGGTGTGTGGCTGACGTAGTTCTTCTTGGCGTATTTCGAAATCACCATAAAGGGGATGCGCACGCCCGGACCGCAGCGCCCGTTGACCGGCAGGCCTTTCAAGCCATTGCGCTGAGTGCCGCTGCCACAGATGCCGGCGCCGTTCAGCTGGTCTGCCGAGCTGTAAGATGCGCTGGTGGGTGTCGCATACTGATGGTCGTACCAGCCGTCGGAATCGTCGTAGGTGACGATCACGGCGGTGTCTTTCCATCCTTTTTGCTGCTGCAGGAAATTGATCAGAGTGACCAGGAAGTACTGTTCGTCTGCAGGATCGGAATAGCCGGCGTGGCCATCCTCAAAGGCTGGCGCCTTCACGTAAGAAACAGCCGGGAAATTGCCGGACTGGACGGCAGCATAAAAGTCGTTGATGTCGTATTCGTGGTTGGCCGGATCGAGAGTCTTCGTGCCGGGCACATAGGTGTGTCCGACCGCCGCGACCGAAGTCGGACGGGCATGGGTGGGATTGGACGTGGACTGGTAATATTGAAACCACGCGTGGTGCGGGATGTAGTCGACTTCGTTCGCGCCGGTGTAGGTGGAGACCGTCGAGCGGGCGCAACCGGTCGTGCCGTTGGGGTTCTTCAGAGAGAGATTGAAGCCGCCCATGAAGCTGCCCCAGGTGATGCGCGCCGCGTTGAGCAGATCGCCGACGTTCTTACCTGCCATCAACGACGTGTTGGTTGCGCTGGAGCAGACGTCGTTGCCGGGATCGACGTCGTTGATCATGGTGTAGCCGCCCTGGCCGTCATCAACGAAGTAGCTGGTCTTCCCGTTGGTATCGAGGACGATCTGCATGCCATTGGTCTGGCCGGAAATGGCTTCCAGAGCGCCTGGGGTGGACGGACCGTAACCGTCCGTAAACGCGCTATCGCTCATCGCGTAGTTCTGGGCGTAATTCCATAAAGCGGTGACGGTGTTGCCGTCATAATAGCCCATTACTTGGCCAGTCGTGCCGAACACACCGGCACCGCCAGGCGTGCCGTTGCCGGTATAGAGTGGAAACAGGTCAGCGGCGCCGTTGTCCTCTGCCTGCTGCTCGGGTGTGTAACTGTGGCCTTGGTCTGCGGTGGCCACTTGCGTGAAATCTAGGCGAAACGGATTCGCTGCGCCGGCGCCGTTCAGCGGGTTCAAGTTCGGGTTGTTGGTTAGAAGACCGGCATTTTCCACCGTATTGATATCGGTGGGCGTGCCCTTCTTGGCGCGGAACTTGGGCTCGCCGATGGGATTGGTCGCATGCGGATAGGTGCCGAAATAATGGTCGAACGAGACGTTTTCCTGATAGATGACCACCACATGCTTGATGGGTGTCGCAGTCTGAGCGTGGATCGGTGCGTTCTTGGCGAGCGCATGCGCGCCGGCTGTCATCGTCAACGCCGTGGCGCTGAGGAGCAGCGAAAGGTTGCGGGATAGATTCATTGTTGTCCCCTCTAGGGTTGATGCAAGTGCGGTTGGCCGCCGCCTTCGCCGAATTCAGGACGCGATCTCGCGCACCAACGCCATCCGAAGGTGGTGGAACGAACTCCTTAGCGGAGTTGGTTAGCGGATTGGCGATGGTAAATTGACGGAACGATGGCAGTTTGATGTCAGATTTGTCGCGAGCAACCGCGCGGCAAAACCAATGCGGCGGGAGCCATCATCGTGCGTGGTCGTCCGGAAAATTGGCGGACGTGAACTTGCTTAGCGCCCGCATGGTGCTTCGAAGATCGCTACCTCCGCCCGTTTCGCGAGCTGAATTTCTTTTTCCAGCGCGCCCAGAAACCGCGAGCGGTCCTTGTTTCCGAAGGGAGGATTGTACGTTTGTCCGCCTGGTGTGGACTCGCGCAAGTGACGCTGAAGATCGCGCATCCCGAGCGCCATGCCGATACTGTCCTGCATGAAGGGTTTGCCGCCTGGCCCCAGTACGCGCGCGCCTTTGGCGAGGCAGCGCGCCGCCAGCGGAATGTCCGCGGTGATGGCAATGTCGTTCGCTCCGATGTGCTCCGCGATCCAGTCGTCAGCGGCGTCTGCGCTTTCCGCGACCGTGACATGGCGAAAGCGCGGATTGGAACTCGGCCGCAAACCACCGTTGCTGACGAGATAAACGGTGAGGCCGTGGCGCACTGCCACGCGCTCGACTTCAGCCTTCACCGGGCACGCGTCGCCGTCGATATAGAGTTCCACGACGGCTAGGATTACGCCGCGCGGCGCTGCTTCCCGCGATGCCATTGCCGCTTGCGCTTGTAGACGGACGGGTCGGGCCGCCGCGCCTCAGCTTTTGCCTGCGGTGTGTCGAAGGCAACCGGCCGCGCGCCAATCACGGTGAGTGGCCGTCGGGTCAGGCGCTCGATGTCGCGCAGCAACGGACGCTCCGAGGCATCGCAAAAGGCAACCGCGATGCCAGTGTTTCCGGCCCGCGCAGTGCGCCCGATGCGATGCACATAGCTCTCTGGTTCATGCGGCAATTCGAAATTG
>DATAVW010000035.1:0-15718 GCA_036267515.1 Rhizomicrobium sp. | reverse complement strand
GCAGCGAATGCGTTGAGAGGACGAACCGTGGCTGCGAGCGCGATACCTGCGCCCGAGACAAGCAAAGAGCGTCGAGAGACGTTCATCGCGCGTGACTCCTACTAACTTAACTTGTGATGGGAAGGCTCGTGCCCCAGCACCAATCTATCCACAAACCCTAATATAAAAGGTGAATTCCCGCAATCTCGCGTACTCACGATTCTGTTCATCCGCTCTCGTTCTGCGCGCGTTATGCATATGTAAATGCTGTGTGCGCAACAAATGCTAAGAGCCTTCGTCATCGCGTTTCTGGTATTGGTTGCAACACCAGTCCTGCGCAATTCATGCCATGCTGACGAATCCGGCATTACGGATGCCGAAGTCAGTCAGCTGAAGCCGGGCAATTACATCTGGGAACCGTGGCTCGCGAAGGACGGGCGCCTGACCGTCGTTGTCAATCTGTACACCCAGCGTGCTTCCATCTATCGCGACGACGTTCGCATTGGTGCGACTACTGTTTCATCCGGCAAGCGCGGTTATCGCACGCCAACTGGCGTGTTCCGGATCCAGGCGAAGTACCGCGAGCACCGCTCGAAGAAATACAAGAATGCGCCCATGCCATACACACTGCGATTTGCCCGAAGCGGCGAGGCCCTGCATGCCGGTGCCGTGCCCGGCTATCCGTCCTCGCATGGCTGCGTGCACCTGCCGCATACTTTCGCAAAGGTGCTGTTCGACGCGACCCCGTTGGGAACAACCGTGGTGGTAAGAAGTGGCAAGCCCGCGCCTCCCGTCAATGGTGATCGGCCGGCCACGGTGGCCACAGCAGACGCCGGCAGCGGTTCTTCAGGCTGGCCTTCGGCGGAAACGCCAGCGGAATAGGCGCTTGGGGCTCCGCGTCCATAGAAGCAGGCACCGTCTGGTGATAGCCTCTCGGCCGGGAGCCAAGGGGGATTTCCTATGAAAACTGCGCACACGCTCGCTATCGGCCTTCTCGCCACTTCTGCAATCACCACCGCGCCGGCACTGGAAGCGCGCGCCAGCGAACAGGTGATCTACAGCTTCAAGGGCGGCGCCGACGGCGAATACACCGATACCGATCTGGTGCGCGATACGGCCGGCAATCTTTACGGCACTTCGGTGCAGGGCGGGACGCACGGCAGCGGCACGGTGTGGCAGTTGCATCCGAACGGCGACGGCACGTGGACGCACACCGTCCTCTACAGCTTCACCGGCGGCGCCGACGGGGGCGAGCCGTACAAGGGCGTGACCTTGGATGCTGTCGGCAATCTCTACGGCACGGCGGTGACGGGCGGCGGCGGGGTATGCGAAGGCGGCTGCGGCGTCGCCTACAAACTCACCAACAATGGCGGCACCTGGACGCAAACTGTTATTCATCAATTTCAGGGCACCGATGATGGCCAAGGCCCCGGCGCGCGCCTCACATTCGACGATAGTGGCAACCTCTATGGCATGGCGCCCACCGGGGGCGAGAACGGGATGGGCACCATCTATGAGATGACGCCCGCTAAACACGGCGTCTACAAGTTCAAGGTGCTGCACGCTTTCACCGGTACGGATGGAATCGGCGGGTCTGCCGGCGCGCTCATTCTGCACGATGGTGCGCTCTACGGCGCGGCAACCGCCGGTGGCGCCAACGGACAGGGCAGCATCTATCAGCTCGCGCAGAACAAGATGGGGCGCTGGAAATTCAAGCTGCTTTATTCCTTCCTCGGCGAGCCGGATGCGGGCTTCCCCTATGGCGGGCTCACCTTCGATGCGATCGGCAATATCTACGGCACCACCTATTACGCTGGGGCGAATGATTTCGGGTGCGTGTACGAACTCTCGCCTCAGGACGGCCGCTGGAAGGAGAAGGTGCTCTACAGCTTCAACGGTGAGGCGGACGGCGACGGCCCCATCAGCAGCATCAATCTTGATAGCGCGGGCAATCTCTACGGCACGACGAGCGAAGGCGGCGCCGCGGACGATGGCGTGATCTTCAAGCTGGCGCCATCCGGAAAACACTGGAAGGAAAGCGTGGTGCACAGCTTTGCCGGAGTGCCGGACGGTGCTTATGCCTATAACGGCATGGTGGATGGGGATCCCGGCACCTATTTCGGCGCAACGGTCCATGGCGGCAGCGATGACGAGGGCGCGATTTATCAGTTTACGCCCTAACGCCCATTGTCTTCCCCGGCGCCATCCGCGCATTCTGGTCCAAAGCGCGACTCGCTGGGGATAATGACTTGAGTTCGCCTGCCAGGAATGCCCGCCTGCCTGTGATCCGCCCGCTGGTTGCGCGGCCCTATCTCGCCGCTGCTGTGGCCATTGGAGTGGCGCTGTACTTTGGCAGCAGTATCTGGTTTTCACGCGCCGTCACGCGGACTCTGATCGGCTGGGATGGCGGTGTGATCGCCTTTCTATGCCTCGCCTTCTGGTTCATGCGCGACGTTGAATTGCAGCGCATGAAGCGCCGCGCCGCGCAACACGATGAAGGCGGTAATTTCATTTTCCTTCTCACCATTCTCGCATCGGTTGTGAGCGTCGTGGCGCTGATCGCCGAGCTCTCGATTGCAAAGGGAAGCGCCAATCCCAATCTGCATGTGGCGCTCGCTGCCGCCACCGTCGTGCTGTCATGGCTGTTTGTGCAAATCGTGTTCGCGTTGCACTACGCGCATGTCTATTACCTGGCCGAGGAAAGTGGGAAACCACAAGGTGGCCTGGCGTTCGGCGAATGCGGTGAGCCCGACTACTGGGACTTCGTGCATTTCGCCATTGTGCTCGGCGCCACTTCGCAAACTGCGGACATCAACTTCACTTCGAGAGAAATGCGCCGCATCGGTACATTGCATACGCTGATCGCGTTCGGCTTTAACACGGCGATCCTCGCCACCATGATCAATCTCGCGGCAAGTCTTTTCTAATTTCACTGCGAAATTCGGCGGCAATTGGTGCGCATTTGGAAAAGCATCATTCCATATTCGCAGGCAAACGCATGAATAGACGCACGGTGCCACGGCTCATGAGCGTATTGCTGCGGAACATGTGGGAGCACCGAACATTGATTCTACATGCAGGTGCGGAGAGAGGATCAGGAGACAGGAGACGCAGTTATGAACGCAACAGCTCGTTTGTTAGGATGCATCGCAATCGCTTCGGCGCTGGGCGTAGCCCCCTCGGCATTTGCTGCAAAAGGCGGAGCCACTACCGCCGCCAGAGGGCCAATAGCGTCCGCGCCTTTCCAACCCGCACTGGACCCATTGGGCCCAAGGGCGACACCGACCAGCGCAGTATCCTCCCCTCTACCTTTCGCGGCCAGCGCAGCCAACCCGCACGTTTTCCGCGTGATTCCGCCTCCGGAGTCGCCGGTGAGTTCGACGACACGGCCTGCGACCGCGGGCAATGCGGGCAGCCCGCACGTTTTCCGGGTGATTCCGCCTCCGGAGTCGCCGGTGAGTTCGACGACGCGGCCGGTGAGTTCGACGACGCGGCCCGACGTGACCAGCCGCCCCGCGGACATGACACAGACGCAGACGGCCCCTCAATAAGTGTTGCTAAAATTTGCAACAGCAGGGCTCTTATGGGCCCTGCTGTTGCGTTTGCACCCCCACACAAGAATCCTTGTTTGATTGCTAACTCTCGACCTTTAGCGCCGACGCTCACATCCGATTAACGCCGGTGCTTGTTTGGAATTGACCTCCTCACTGCTCCGGCCAATTCTATATGCAGCAAGGCGGGATGGAGGATTCGAAAGTTCAGATGAAATTCCCCTGTATTGTGTTGGCTTGCGCGACCATGATCGCAGCAGGACCGTCATTTGCCACGACCTATGGCGACATGAGCAGCGCCGATCTGGGCGTTGGCGCGAACTTGAATGGCGCGGTGCCCTTCCCGGCCGACAACGCCTGGAACACTGACATCTCGCAGGCTCCGGCCGATCCCAACTCCGACAATCTGATCGCCTCCATCGGCCTCTCGACCGGGCTGCATCCCGATTTCGGCGCGGGCTATTATCAGCACACCATCATCGGCATTCCCTATGTGGTTGTGCCGGATTCACAGATGTACGTGCCGATCCACCTCAAGGCGTACAAGGACGAAAGTGACAAGGGGCCTTATCCGGTGCCGATGGATGCACCCATCGAAGGCATGCGCGACGACGACAAGAAATTTGGTGGCGATCGCCACGTGCTCGTGATCGATAGGGATACCAACCGGCTCTTTGAAATGGGCCGCGCCTTCCCCCAGGACGACATCAGCTGGCGCGCCGATGTGGGCGCCATTTTCCACCTCGATTCAAACAAGGTGCGACCGACCGCCAAGCCCGGCTGGACGAGCGCCGACGCCGCCGGGCTGCCGATCTTTCCGGGCCTGGTGCGCTACGACGAAGTTTCGGCGGGGCTTATCGCGCATGCCTTGCGTTTCACTGTCGCGCCATCGCGGCGCGCCTATGTGAAACCCGCCAATCATTGGGCATCGGACAATGACGATCCCAATCTGCCGCCGATGGGGATGCGCGTGCGGCTGAAGACGAGCTACCAGATCCCGGATAATTTCAGCCCGGAGACGAAAGTAATTCTGCAGGCGATGAAGACCTACGGCATGTTCGTCGCCGACAATGGCAGCAACTGGTATATTTCCGGCGCACCTGACGACCGCTGGAACAACGATCATCTGGTGAGCGAATTGCGCCAGGTGACCGGATCGGATTTCGAAGTCGTCAAGATGGGCAAAGTCCACCACCCATAGGCTACCGCAACCATGGCACTCGCATCTGACCCGAGAATCGGATAATTCGCACCGGTCACAACCGGTGATTGAAATGCGAATTGGCTATTCTAGGCGGCACATTTGGGCTGCAGGCTTTGCCGGATTTCTTATCGTCGGCTTTGTCGGGGCAATCGGCACTGCCTCCGCAGCGAAGCTGAAGACGCTACGTGCCTTCTGCGCCCGGGCCGATTGCCGCGATGGAGACACGCTGGCCGCCGGACTCGTCATGGACGCAACAGGCAACCTCTACGGCGCTTCAGAGAACGGAGGCGCATATGGCGAGGGCGCAATTTTCCAGTTGTCAAAAGTCCAAGAGACAGGGCGATGGAAAGAGCGGGTGATCCACAGCTTCTGCAAAGAGGGCTTTTCGCAGTGCAAGGACGGACATAATCCGTGGGGATCGCTGGTTCTCGATGTCAACGGCAATCTTTACGGCAACACCATGGCAGGTCCGTTTATCGACGATCCAAGTGTTGTATTCGAGCTCATGCCTGATAGCGACCGGAAGAAATGGCGAGTCAAGGTTCTCTACCACTTTTGCTCTCGCGCGACACAGAAATCGAACTGCGCCGATGGCGATGACATTTTCCGATCCGGACTTGCGTATCAGGGACAGGCGGACGGCGTGCCTTTCGATGGCGTTTCACCATTGTATGGCGCTGCGGCAGGTGAAGGTCGGCATTCCGCCGGCGTTGTTTTCCAACTGACGCCAGTAACCGGAAAGTCGAAATGGAAGGAGAGGGTTCTTTATGCCTTTTGCGCCAAGCAAAATTGCGCCGATGGCGAAAGGCCTTGGGGAAGATTGGTCGTAGATCATCAAGGTAACCTGTTTGGTGTAGCCGGTGAGTTAGAAAAGCCCGGTGTTGCATATGAGATGAGTCAGACCGAGGGCCATTGGCAAGAAACTGTGCTGCATAGGTTTTGCCAAGAGAAGAATTGCGAGGACGGAGCAAATCCCAACGCGTTGGTGATTGACGGACAGGGAGCCTTGCTCGGAACAACATATGGCGGGGGCGCCAATGACTGGGGAACGATTTTCAAGATTGTGCCTTCCGGCGAGAACTCCGCCTACCAAGTGCTTTATAGCTTCTGTTCTCAGCCTGACTGTGCCGATGGCGGCGCGCCCTATGCCGGTCTGACCGTCGACTCCAGCGGTGATCTGTTCGGACCCACGGGCGAGTCAGATGAGCCCCTGCCCGGGACAGTGTTCAGATTCAGCCAAGGTGGCACACTCACCACTCTTCACCAATTCTGCACCGCCGATTGCAACGACGGGGAATTCCCGGAATCCGAGCTACTTCTGGGTCCAAATAACACCCTGTTCGGGACTACTCTCGTGGGTGGAAAGCACGGCAGCGACAACACCGGTGGCACCGTCTTCCAGATCACCTACTGACGCTTTTACAGTCCGAAAGGATATGTTTCCGGCATGGCCTTCGCGTGTTCGACGCCGAGGGGCGTGATGGCGCGCGTTTCCTCGAACCAGACAAGCGAATCGAATTGCTCGGCCAGCACCGCCTGGAAGTAATGGCTGAGGTATTCGGTCTCTGGCCGGTAGACCACGCCGATGGCGCGCTCGGTCCGCGGCTGTGAGAGCGCGTCGCGCAGATCGGCGCGCGCGTGTGGGCGCCAATCCGTGAGCGAGCGGGTCAGCCGTGCCTCGCGAAACAGCCGCTCGTAGCTGTCGTCGCGGGCCGGCAGCACGTTCTTCACGCGCATCGGCTCGTCCCAGTGATCAGCCGCTGCCACCGTGCCGCGATCGGTGCCAAAGCCGATGGTTACCGCATCGTCGCCATAGGCCGTGCGGCACAGCTCACCGATGTTGAATTCGCCTTCCCAACCCATGCTGGTCGCCGCGGCATTCCCGATGTGGGAATTGTGCGCCCAGACGATAGCCTTCGCGTCGTGCCGTGCGCTCATCAGATGCTGCAGCGTCTCGAACATATGGCGGTCGCGCAGATTCCAGGATTCACGCGAGCCCTCATACATGATGCGGTAATACTGCTCCGCGGTGCGCACGATGCGCGCGTTCTGCGCCGCATCGAAAAAGGCTTCGCCATCGTGCCTGATGTGCTCGAGACGGGAGTTCAGCAGCTCCTGCAATTGCGCCACAACCTCCGGCTCGCAGGGCTTTCTTCCATACAGCACTGCGCGACCGTAGCGCACCGGCTCATCCTGCCACGGGGTGAGGCAGCCATAGCGGCGGCGCGCCTCCTTCGCGCCCTCTGGATCGTTTTTATCGAGCCAGGCGAGCACCGCCGCGATCGAACTGCCGAGGCTGTAAATATCGAGTCCGCGAAATTCGACACGCCTTTCAGCGGCAAATTGTTCGTTGTGCCCGCGCAGCCAAAGCACGAAATCGCGCACCTCGAAATTGCGCCACATCCAGATGGGGAAGCGCGCAAATGCCTGCTGCTCCGACGGCTCGGGTGACCTGTGACGCACAAAGCGGTCAATGCGCGCAGCATCCGGCCAATCCGCTTCGACTGCGACGATGTTGAAGCCGTGCCGCTCGATCAGCGCACGGGAAATGGCAGCGCGGGCGCGGTAGAATTCCGATGTGCCGTGCGTCGCTTCGCCCAGCAGCACCACTTTGGCATCGCCGAAGCGCTCGAAGGCTGCACCGAATTCTTCGTTCTCCGGCGCCGGCAGCGGCTCGCCGTAATGCTTCAGCAGATCGACGGAATGCTGGATATCGGGCCGAACCTTTTCCAAAAGCGCCATATGGTGAGAACGCGGCCGCGAATAGCGCAGTTCCGGCTCAGGTCGATTGGTCCTTTATTGCTCCAGCGCAACCAGCAGATCAGAGGCGAATGTGGCGAGCGTGTCGTCGCGGGCCCCCATGATGACGATGCGGTCACCGGGACGCGCCAGCTCGAGCAATTTGGAGCCGCACTCGGGGCGCGTGGCGAAAGCCTGGGCCGCACGCCCGGTGTCACGCACACCTTGCACAATCTCTTCGCTGCCGACGCTGCGGTCTGTCGTGCCGCCATAATAGACCGGCTCCGGCATGATGAGGATATCGTCAGCGGCAAGATTGCGAGCGAAGACTTCGATGAATTCCCCTTTCATCTTCTTGAGCGGACCGAAGCCGTGCGGTTGGAACAGGATCAGCAGCCGTCCCGGAAAGGCATGCAGCGTGGCAAGGGTGGCGGCGATCTTGTCCGGGTTGTGCGCGAAATCGTCGATCACTGTGATACCGTTAGCAGTCCCAACAATCTCCAGCCGCCGACGAATACCCGTGAACCGCGACAGCGCCTCGCTCGCATCTTTCAACGGAATGCCGAGCGCATGGGCCACGGCGAGCGCCGCCAGCGCATTGTAGACGTTGTGCTCGCCCGGGACTTGCAGTTGCAGGCGCAGCATCGCCTCCGCGCCTCTGCGCAAGATGAGATCGAACGCGATTCCGTCCGGTGCGGGAGAAAGGTTCTCCGCTTGCAAATCGGCAAGAGAATTCGACAGGCTGTAGGTGATCGCGCGGGCGGCATGCGGAATGAGCGCGGCGGTTTCGCTGTTGTCGAGATTGAGAATGGCAGTCTGTGACTTGGCGACAAATTCGCGGAACAGGGCACGCAATTCGTCCATCGACTTGTGGTCGAGGGAGATGTTGTTCACCACTGCGATGCCTGGCGTGTAGCGCGCGATGGAACCGTCGCTTTCGTCCACCTCGCTGACGAAGAGATCGCTTGCGCCCACCCGCGCGCTGGCGAATGGTGCATCCACGCCGACGAAGTTCTTCATCACCGCGCCGTTCATAATGGTGGGATCGCAGCCCAAATCTGTCAGCATCCAGCCGATCATGCCGGTGACTGTGGATTTGCCGCTGGTGCCGGCGACGCCGATGCTCTGAGGCGCCGCATTGAACAGCTGCGACAGCAATTCCGCCCGCGTCATCAGCGGCGCGCGAAACCGGCGGGCCGCGACTACATCGGGAACGGTTTCTTCCACCGCCGCCGAGAGCACGACCGTTTGCTGAGGGCTGGCGATGCCCGAGCCGTCCTGGGGATAAAGCACGATGCCACGATTTTGAAGGAATTCAAACTTCGCCGCCGTGCGGCCCTGATCGAGCGCCCGGTCGGAGCCCGACACGGCCGCGCCATGTCCTCGCAGGATCAGCGCCAGCGGCAGCATTCCGCTGCCGCCAATGCCGCAGAAGAAGTAGGATTTGTTCATGATCGCCGTGTGACGCTATATATCCGAATTACGACTGCAAGCAACCAAGTTCATCCCAATGAGCACGCACAAAACGCGGATCATGTACATTGAGCGCAAAGCTGAATCGCTGAACGGTCCGGCACGCATTGGACGCGTAGTTCTTTCAAAGAGCGGGCGCACAGTTGAGTATGGGGGGCGTCAATTCCAGAAGGCCGGCTCGGGATACAAATGGAATCATTTCGACGTTGAGACTGGTGATCACTATTGGATTTCCGGCCCGCGCAAGGATGGACAGGATCGACTCTACTCACAGAGTTCCCTCCCGGTTGAGATCGATGAAGACGTCCGCGAGGAGTATTGGACAAAGATTCGGGCGCGCCCGGAGTTCATTGCGCGGAAAACGTCAAGTTGATGTTAACCGAAAAGCACAGGATTGGAATTGTTGCGCCGGCATCGCGGATCGACGAGCGAACGGCCGGGAAGGTGCAAGCGGTTGCGCGCGAGAGTTTCGGCGAGCGTGTGGAACTGGTCTTTCATCCGCAATGCTTTCTCTCGTGGGGGCATTTTGCCGGCGAGGATAACGTCCGTGCTGATGCGTTCCTGGAAGTCGCCAACGACGAGACATTCGATGCGCTGTGGTGGGCGCGCGGTGGTTACGGTGCAAACCGCATTGCGGAAAACGTGCTGACGCAGCTGAATGAAGGCGCAAAAAGCAAGCTTTATCTCGGCTACAGCGATGCCGGGTTTCTACTTGCAGGGCTTTACAATCGAGGATTCCGCGTGGCGCATGGGCCTGTGGTGCGCGATATCGAACGCGAAGACGGTGTTGCGGCCGTGAAGCGCAGCTTGCGGTTTTTGACGGGCACACCCGCCCAGGGCGATCTCGAGCCCTCAGTCAACGAAGGCAGACCGCTCGCCGCCTTCAATCTCACCATCCTCTCACATCTCATAGGCACACCGCTCGAGCCCGATTTGTCAGACCACATTCTTCTGATCGAGGACGTATCAGAACCGATGTACGCGGTGGATCGCGCGCTGTTTCACATCACCTCCGGCCTGAACATCCGCAGAGTTGCCGGACTCAAGCTCGGGCGCGTGAGCGACGTATCGCCGAACGACCCCGATTTTGCCCAAACCGAAGAGCAGGTTGTGCGGCACTGGTGCGCAACAAGCGGCATTCCGTATCTTGGCCGCGCCGACATTGGGCACGATACCGACAACAAGATCGTGCCGTTCGGAAAGTGGAACGGGTGAAGATCTCCCTCTCCCCGAAGGGAGAGGGAGATCTTTGTCAGTCTCAGTGCTGCAGATTGTCCGTCCGGCGGATGAAGTCTGCCGCGTTGTCGTGCAGCTGCTTCAGCGAAGCCTCGTTGGCGTACACCATGTGGCCAGACTCGTAATAGTGATACTCGATGTTCCGCTGCAGCGCCTGCGGAATCTGAAGGTGGCGCATCTCGTAGACACCTTCATAGTACGGGGTGGCGAGATCGAAATATCCGCCCGCCAGCATGACGCGCAGCTTTGGATTATATTTCATCGCCGTCGACAAGTCTGGAATCACGTTCGTCGATACCGGCAGCGGAATGGGCGCGCCCGGCGGCTGGTGCTGGAAATTCCAGTGTCGCCAGATCTCGATTTCCGGCTTGTACTGTTTGCCGTAACCGTATTTCAGGTCCGTGCGCACGTAGTCGTTGAAGGCACTGACATAGGCGGAGCTTATGGACGCCGACTGCGGATCGTATTCCGCCTGTTTCTCCAGCGGGTCCATTGTCGGCCCAGAGAAACGGGTATCCAGCCGTCCCGTCGTCATCTCCAGATTGCCTTGCAGGTTCTGCTCGAACATGCCCCCATCGACGCGGAGGTCCGCGCGGAGCAGGTACCATACCGGCAACCCGGTGTACTGATGCAGGCGGTTGGCGATCATCAGCTTCTGTTTCGAATTCAACGCCGCGCCTGCCTGCAGCGCCTGCGAATAATCACCCATCGCGAAATGCTGCACTTCGCCGAGGAACTTCCCCAAGCTTGGCGGCCGCTTGCCCGGAAGCCGGTTGTGGTACCAGGCTGTCGCCGCATAGGTGGGCAGAGCCAGCATGTAGGGCAGATCGACCCCGGGATTGGACTCCGGCTGGTCGGCGCTCATGTCGAAGCTCAGAATCTGCGACAGCAGCATCACGCCGTTGAAATCGAGCGAGCGGTCTGTCTCCAGCATGTTGACGAGCACGGCCGAGCGCGGCGTGCCATAGCTTTCGCCGAACAGGTATTTCGGCGAGTTCCAGCGGCCATATTTCGACAGAAATTGCGTGATGAACTCGGCGAACGCGTAGGCGTCCTGATCCACGCCGTAAAACGCCTTCTCCTTCTCCTTGCCCGTGATGCGCGAGAATCCCGTGCCAGGTGCATCGATGAAGACCAGATCGCTGGCATCGAGAAGGGTGTAATCGTTGCTGACAACTTTGTACGGCGCGGCGGGCGTGTGGGAGTCGTTCGCGGTGACCACGCGACGAGGCCCGAAGGCGCCCATATGCAGCCACACGGTGGAGGAGCCGGGACCGCCATTGAAGAGGAAGGTGACGGGGCGGTTTTCCGGCCGCTCCCCGCTCTTCGCATAATAGACATAGAACATGGAGGCGCGGGCGCCTGTCTCCTTCTGCGCGGCCGGGCCCTTTTCGGATGCTTCGGTTTGCGGATTGGGCGGCGCCCCCGGTTCAGCTTCGGTGGACTGGGTTACGTCATCCCACCCTTTGGGATGGACCACGATGGTGCCGGCTATGGCGTGGTAGCCAATCCCCGCAGCCGAACTGTCGGTGCCGCTGTCGTCGTTCTTGAAATACTGCGCCACGGCCGGCTCGACCTTGGTCCGATCCTTGTCGTTGTTCGGGTTCTTGTTGTTATCGGCGCAGGCGATCGTTGCCACCACCGAGAGAGTGGCGACCAGCAGCCATCCACGTTGCATAGAGCTCCCCTTCGCTTGTTGTTATCGCTTCTTTGGCGCTCGGGCGAAGGATAGCGGCGGCTCAACGCACCCGCAACGGCTGGCAGGCTCGACTCATCTCACAAACCCGCATCCAAATTCAACGCTGAGCGCGAAGCGAAACCTCGCGCGGGCTGCTCGCAAGCGCCGTACGCAGTGCGGTCTCCAGCGCGTCCCGCTCGACAGGCTTTCGCAAGATCGGCGCTGCGCTGAACCGCTCGTCCAACGTGTCCTGCGCGTAACCTGTCAGAAAGACAAACGGTATGTCCTGGCTGCGCAACTGCTCCGCCAGAGGATAGGCATAGGAGCCGCCGAGATTGACATCCAGCACGGCAGCATCGAACGCCCCGGATCTGACTGTCTGGAGGGCGGTAATCAGGTCGGAAATCGGCCCTGTTACGGCGCAGCCCATCTCCTCCAGGATCTCGCGTATGAGCATGCCGACAAGCGCCTCATCTTCGGCAAGGAACACGCGCGGCCGTCTGGAAACGGCCGGTACCAGTTTCAGATGATCCGGCAAGGCTTTCGAGGGCTCCTTCGCGGCTTCCGCATCGCCACAGACGAGCGAGATCGTGCAAGCAAGACCGCCCGGCTGCCAGTCGAAGCGTACTTCGCCTCCGCCCTGCTGGGCGATACTGGCGGTGATGATTTTCATCCCGAAGCCGCGATGCTTCGGTTCTGAAACCGCCGGGCCCTTCAGTTCAGTCCAGCGCAATGTCAAACGGCCACCGCGAATTTCCCAGCGGACGCTAACCTCGCCATCCGCATTGGACAGCGCGCCGTATTTGGCTGCGTTCGTGGCGAGCTCGTGGAGGGCAAGCGCAACGGTTTGCGCTTTGTCAGGCGGCAGAATGATAGACGGTCCAGCCACCGCAATTCTTGTCGCGCCGCGAGTCCGGTAAGGCGCGATCTCTTCATTGATCAGCCGCAGAATGTCCGCGCCTTGCCAGCGCGACTGCGAGAGCAGCTCATGCGTTTGGGCGAGCGCCCGAACACGACCCTCGACACCGGCGATATAGTCCCGCGTGTTGTCGGCTCTGCCGAGCCGAACGATCGCCTGAACGATGGCAAGCGCGTTGCGCGCGCGGTGATCCACTTCCCGCGCCAGCAGGGTCTGGTGGTTGGCGGCTGCCTTCCGTTCCGTGATATCCAGCGTAACGCCGTCCACCCGCATCATCTTGCCGGTCTCGGTAAAAGTTCCGGCGGCTGACACGATGCAGGAGCGAAGCTGGCCATCCGGCCGCACGATGCAGACTTCGCGCTGAAACGTGCCGTTCTTCGGCGTAAGCGCGGCCGCTGCATCGGTGAGGGTGGTCCAGTCATTTTCATCGAAGAAGGAGCGGATCAGATCGGTGCTCGGGACGAACGTGTCGGGTTTGCTCGCCTCGGCATCGATGCCGAAAATGCGGCAATGGCCTTCGTCCCACGACCAGCGATTTTCGCCCCTGTCATATTCCCAAGATCCCATGTTGCCGGCGGCCAGCGCCAGGCTGCGGCCCCGCTCGCTTTGAAGCAGCCGTCGGGTTGACGCTTCGAGTGCGGCGGTGCGTTCGTGGATCCGCTGCTCCAGATCGCGGTTGAGCTGCTCCAGCTCGCGCGTTTTGCGATAGAGCTCCGCAAACACCCGCACCTTGGCGCGAAGCACATCCGCCACCACCGGCACCGGCACGTAATCGACGGCGCCGGCGCTATAGCCACGCATGTAATCCATTTCGCTCAGATGAATTGCCGAGATGAAGATGATGGCGGTCTTCTGAAAGCGGGGATGCTCGCGGATCATCGCCGCGAGTTCGAAGCCGTCCAGCTCCGGCATACAGACATCGACCAGCACCACGGCAATATCGTGTTTGAGCAGATGCTCCAGCGCCTCCTTGGCGGAGGATGCCTTGATCAGATTCTCGCCGAGCGGCTCCAGCATCACCTCATAGGAGAGCAGCTTTCCCGGCTGGTCATCGACGAGAAGAACATTGACCTTGCTATCTGCGGACATGATGGCGTTCCCCCTAGCGGTGCAGCCACATGCGCAGCGCAAACAGCAACTGCTCAGTGTTCACCGGTTTCGCCAGATAGTCCGAGGCACCCGCCTCCAAGCACTTTTCGCGATCGCCTTTCATGGCCTTTGCGGTGAGCGCGATGATCGGGAGGCGCCGGAATTTCGCATCGGCGCGAATATTTCCGATCGTCTGATATCCATCCATCTCCGGCATCATGATGTCCATCAGCACGATCGCGAGTTCGGGCGTGGACTCCACCAGGTTGATGGCCTCCTCCCCGGTTGTGGCGGTCAGGACATGCATCCCGCGCCGCTCCAGAACGCTGGAAAGCGCAAAAATGTTGCGCGCATCGTCATCGACCAGCAGCACCGTGCGGCCGACCAGATCCTCGTCAGAGCTGTTGAGGCGCTCCAGCATGCGCTGTTTTTCGGGCGGCAGATCGGTGATGACCCGATGCAGGAACAGCCCGGTTTCGTCGAGCAGCCGTTCCGGCGACTCCACACCCTTCACCACGATGCTACGCGCCATGGTATGGAGCTGCGCATCCTCCTCAGCGGAGAGCTCCCGGCCGGTAAAGACGACAACCGGAATATCGGAGAGCGCGGCATCCTCTTTCAGCTTTTCAAGAACTTCGAAGCCGGTCATGTCGGGCAGGCGCAGATCGAGGACGATGCAATCGGCCGGCTGCTCACGCAATTTTTCGAGCGCCTCGGTTCCGCTCCCCACCGCCACGATCTCGATATCTTCGTGGCCGAGAAGCTCGGCAATGCTCATCTGCTCCGCCGGATTGTCTTCGATGACGAGCAATCGTTTTTTGCGTGGCTCCGCGTATTCCTTAATGCGCGATAGCGCAGCGCGCACGCCTTCGGTGCTGGTCGGCTTGGTGACGAAGGAGAACGCGCCACGGGCCAACCCGTGCTGGCGATCCTCGTCGATGGTGACAATCTGCACCGGGATGTGGCGTGTCTGCGGGTTCTGCTTCAACTGACTCAGCACCGTCCAGCCCAGCATGTCCGGTAGAAACACATCGAGCGAGACCGCCGTAGGACGGTACTCGTAGGCCAAGTCCAGCGCATCTTCGCCGCGCGCCGCAACCAGCACTTTGAAACCCTCGTCATGGGCAAGGTCCATCACGACGCGTGCATAATGCGGATCGTCTTCCACGATGAGCAGCACCGTATCGCCCGGCTCGATAAAGCCTCGGTCGTCCGGGATTTGCTCAATCGGACGCTCTGGCAGCGCCGCGATGATAGCCGCGCGCGATGGTGCCGACGGACCTGCCTGCTGGGGCCGATTAGCCGTTACCGGTCCCACATAGCGCAGCGGCAGATAAAGGATGAAGGTCGAGCCAGAGCCCGGCGTGCTGCGAAGGTGAATTTCACCGCCCAACAGGCTCGCCAATTCGCGACTGATGGCAAGGCCGAGACCCGTGCCGCCATATTTGCGGCTGGTGGACGCGTCGGCCTGCTGAAAGGCTTCGAAGATGATCTTCTGCTTCTCGGCCGGAATGCCGATACCCGTATCGGCCACTTCAAACGCCACCACCGATTGGGCCTGACTGAGCACCGGATGATGGGCGCTCCAGCCGCTTTCCACCTTCGACGCGGTGAGCCGCACGCCGCCGCTGTCGGTAAACTTGAAGGCATTCGACAGCAGGTTCTTCAGCACCTGCTGCAGGCGTTTCGAGTCGGTCACGATCGTGCGGTCGAGATGCGGATCGACGCTGACATCGAACGATAGCTGCCGGGTGTCCGCTTCGTGACGGAACGGCCGCGCGGTCGCTTCGATCACGTTGTTGAAGGATATTTCCTCCGCATCCACCGTGACGGTTCCGGACTCGATCTTC
>DATAVW010000034.1:0-20085 GCA_036267515.1 Rhizomicrobium sp. | reverse complement strand
TCATGCCTTCGGGAATGTGCAAGCCGAAGGTGGTGTAATCGAAGTTGAACGAAATATAGATGCCATGAAATGGAAAATAAACTGTCGAAGCCGGACCGAAACGTCCTCTGCATAGACTCTTAAGGTAAACGGCACCGGGTGCGTCAATGCGTTCGTACGTCGTTGACATGGGAACGCAGGCGGTCAGCAAAACCGAGCCGGCGAGAAGCGCGATGTTTCGAAACATGTTAAACAAAACTACTCAACCATGGCGGCAACGCACGCGATTCCGTTCACGGTTGCGTGCAGGGTGAATGAGGGCCAGAGGGAGCGATATTTAATTGTCAGAGCGGATCCGCCGATTCCAATTAGGAAGCGATGGAAAAACGCCAGCCAGCCTACGGCGCCCAGCGAGGAGGGATTAAAGTGAAGCAATGAGAATAAGGCGCTCAAGATTAAGGCAGCGATCCAAACATTTATTGTTTGCCGGAGCCAGTCGAGGAGCAGTCCGTGGAAAATCAGTTCCTCGCAGATGGGCGCGAGGATGACGATAAGAAGGAGAGCAAAAGGAAGCTGAGCCCAGTGATGGGGCAGTATTGACGGGCCGGGGGTCTCCTTAAAATTTATCCCGGCCATTTTTAGAAGCCAACCCAGGAGCGATGTAACGGCGATCAGCACCGGCGCTATTAGCGCGCCAAGTATCAGAGGCATGCGGCCGACAGGCGTAAAACGGGCACGTAGAGCAATCCAGTTTCGCTCTTGCGCGCTCCAGTGAATAGGACAGTATCAAGGATCCATAAAGCGCAGCCGAACATCATCTCAGCGGCAAACTTTGGCTTCGTCAATGCATAGGCGCCAAGCGAAGCGAGGATGCCCAGTACGATGCCGCCGAAAATCCCGCCAAGCAGTAGCAATACGATATCGCGGAAGCGGATGGAAGGTACCCCGGCGAGCGCGCCAGACAGTCGCCAAATAGCATTTCCAGACGCGTCCCGAGTGGGACGTTGGATTTGTAGTTTTAAGTCAACGTCCATGTGTGAGGCGAGTTTGCGCCGGGTCACAGCTCAGGAGCAAGCCTAAGTCGTATTTCACTTAATGAATGGAGCACTGACGGAGGTAGAGCAGCTGCTGTTAGCCTTTGACACGATGAAACGGATCTCGCTGGTCGTTTGGGGGATGAGGGCGTAAGAGATCGAAGAGCTCAGTGCAGTGAAAGCGGGGCAGTTTCCGGGGCTGAGTTCCAGGACGTGTACGGTCGTCACGTCTTTTTTTGAAGTTACCGGGCCTGTCATTGAAGCGGGCACGGCATCCACGGACATGAACACGTCCGAATAGCCGCTGCTGGGTTTCACGCCGGTCGAGGCAATCAACAACAAAAAGTGCGCGAAATCAATCTTCGGCGGTTAGGTGGATGACTTGGAAATCGACGTGCGTGACTTGGGCGTGGGCTGATCCTAAAGCCATGAAACCGAGGAAGCCGATCAAGAGTCTGCGGACGGCGTGACTTCCGTGTTCCATTGTCCGGATTTTGCGCCAGCGGCAATGAAGGAGTCAAAGCGGGGCTGGAAGGAACTAGGAACATAGGCTTCAGTCCAACCTCCGGTGGTCCTAGAAGCCCAGGGGATGAAGGTGCGGCGACCCGATCAGTCAGGGAGATCGCGCGTCGCTGTGTTTGTTTCAGTGTTGGGACTGCACATGGGGGTTGGATGGCTTCTCTTGGCTCGCGGCATTATTCGGATTGCGCCGCTGCGTACAGATGTGTCTCTCTCGCTTCTGAGACTCGCGCAGGAGCGCCCTCTTCCGCCTCGCGCCCTGTCGCCAGCGTCAAGTCTCAAACGGCAGGATGCCTCGCAGGTTATCCATCATCGTGTTCCGAATCTTGCGCACCCAGAGGCGAACAATGCCGTTACTTTACCGCTGGACCTGAGTACCGACGCCGATGCGGCGGCGCAAAGGCAAGCGGACCAGGACGAGTACGAAAAGCGGCGGCGGAATCTTGCCGGACCATCGGAATCACAGCTTCAGTGGTGGAAGAACAACGCGCCGCTCATTCGCGACTATCACCTGTTAGGCGACACTGAGCGGGCGGAAGGTGGCGAGCTCATCACGTGGGTGGATGACAAATGCTATTTCACCACGAATGGCATCACGACGTTCGGTATGCCGCAGACGAGCAAAGTGTGCAAGGATCCGCCCAAATCAGAGTCGGATCTGTTCAAAGACATGCGTAAGAAGCTGGATGAGGGCGCAAAGGGAAGAGCGCCGTGAGAACTCGCGTCAATTCGTTTTCTTTTGACCGTGCTATGCGGTTAACCTGCCATGCGGATGTTGGGACTACGAACAGCCAGCTGTCGACCGACTGGGATCAGAGACAATGAGCCAGCGGGTCTTCAAATGTAGATTGCAGTATTCGCCAAATGCGGCGCCGGTAATCTAGTCGCGCTTCATGTCAAGCCGGACAAAATGCCTGAGCTATCTAAAACAATTGAACTCTCGTGATTCAAACCCACGGGTTGAGAAGTTTGACGGATGTGCCCTTGAAGTCACGCTCGTTACGGGTCGCCAAAATGTAATTGTGCTCCAGAGCAATTGCACCAATCGCGGCATCCGCGAAATGGATGGGATTGCCCGCCGCATTTGCGGCGGTGACCACTTGTGCGTAGGCCGCGGCCGAGCGCTCGGCAAATGGGAGAATACGATCAGCGAACAAGGGCAGCAGCTCATTGCTGATAGTCCTCTGTAGCTCATTACGTCGTTTCCCCGCTGGCAATGCCGACACACCGGCAAGAAGTTCGGCCTGGCTAATCGTCGTTAAGTAAAGTGTCGCGGGACTTTGGCGATCGAGCCACTTGAGTACAGCAGCGCTGGGTTCGCGCTTCAAGGGTTCGGACACCACATTGGTATCCAGAATAATCAAGTTTCGAAGCTCACGATTCTCGCCGGGCTGCGCTTACGTTTGCCTGGTAGCTCAACGCCGCCAACTCTTTTGCCTAAAGCCGCTAGTGCGGTGCCCAGCCCCTTGGGTTCACGCACCGCGGCGGTCAATATTTCACGCACCTCTGCTTCGGTACTGCGCCCGGACCGAGCAGCACGCGCCTTGAGCGCGCGCGCTGTTTCTTCTGGTAAATTTCTTACCGTTATCGCCGCCATTGATAGCCGCCTCGTCTAATTGATATCGAAACGCTAGCATCAATTACAAACGATATCAAGGTGCACATCTATCTCGGCGCACCACAATTCAAATCGCACCCTGCAGCTAAGTATATGTTGCGGCCCTATTTCAAAGAGCCGGTGCTCAAGAATTTCGCCGGATTAAGCGGCTGATCAGCTGTTCGAGCTCGTACACGACATATTAGACAAGTCCACGTTCGGCCATGCTCGTTGTGACACCGCCGGGGACGACGAGGTGGTCCAACGAACTGATAGCCTGGAAACCAAACCGGGCAATCCCGCCCTCTCAAGTGGGTGCGAGAATCCGAACATAGAAAGCCGGCGAGCCGATAGGGCGTACAGGGATAGTGGCTACGCCAGCCGAGATGGACATTGGCAAGTAGCCTTTTAGCGTCGCTCTCTGATTGCAGCCTGGTACCGCGCAGAAGCTGGGCCTCGACCTAATGAGTGTCGCGGAACGCAACAAGAAAAAATTGAAGGCCATGGCTGTCGCCGACACGAAAGTAGAAAAATCGCCACGGGAGGAAACGTGTCGAACTTCAATGTGGGCGCAGGACCGCCACGATCGCTGCGAAGTATGCTAAAACCAACAGGCCGCCGACAATGAAGTTCCGCCAGTCTTTCTGTTTAGGGCGAAGCTGAAGAAACGCGGCCACGCAGGCGATTAATAGAATTATATGAGCGATGCCTCCGATAAACACCATTAGCGTGTCCAGTCGTCGTATGTGGCCGGTACTCACAAGAGACCAAAGCTCGTGTGCTCCGGCCTGTATTAGATGAGGCCCTAGCCACTCGAGGCTGTTCCAGGCAACGGCGATCGTCGTTCCGGCACCAAGTCCCAATGCATTGTTTCTACGCCCGAGAAGGATAACAGCCACGTAGATCAGCGCCTGAAACGTGTGTAGCCATCGGAGCTGAGGAACAGCGACGGCCGATCCCACCAAGGCCAAGATAAAGAGACCGGCTCCGGTTGGAATCCATATGCGGCCCCAACGGGACGCGCGGGATTGGTCTTGGCCGGAGTCTGCTTCGGGATGGGCGTCGATCGTTCTCACAATTTTTGTTGTTCTGAAGTTGAAGGAGGTGTCGTCTCGAATCGCAACAAGTACTCTACAATTTCACAAGTCAACGTGGAAGCCCGGAGTCTCGAACTCGTCCCTCCTAGATGCGAAGACGTCCCATGGCCAGCATCGCGCGTGCATTCGTCGGCCCTTGCACAGAGTGAGAATCAAGCCGAACTGCCATGGCCGTGCCCCTCGCCCGGTGCGCGCTTCACAGTCACCGCGCCTGACCTGAGTAGCAAGACAGTGCGGTTAAATGGCAGCGTGTTGAAGGCGGAAGCAGATGGATCCCTCCCGTAATTAAGGGTCTGCCGATCAAAGCGGGAACGGTTCGCCTGCCCGCGCATAGCATTACGTTTCTCACGCTGCTGCCGCCGGCAATAAAAGCTGCGACTAGCCGGAAATCGGGTGAGACGCAATACCTTGCTGCGGTTGCCGAGAATGCGAAATACGATGCTGCTATGCTCCCGAGGCACCAGTCGACCAGCAGCTGGATGCCGTTTGCCGCGCCACGACCGCGCCACGACCGCGCACGGTCTGGCTCGCCTGGGATTCGCATAAATCGCCTTGCACATATGTCAGATCTCATTCAGCGCTTGAGCGAGGCCACTGCCCAAGTTTTCGAGCAGCTCGGATTCGACCCGAAACAGGCTGTAGTGCGCCGTTCAGACCGCGCGGACCTTGCGGACTTCCAATGCAACGGTGCACTGGCGATAGCAAAGGGCGCGGGGCGCAATCCGTCGGAGATCGCGAGCGCTGTAGCTGAAGCTTGGACCTCTACCGATCTCTCCGGCAAACCGTCGATCGCGGCGCCGGGATTTCTCAACTATCGCGTTTCTGCCAATGCATTGTCCGCACGCGCGCAGGAGATCGCCGACGACCCGCGTTGCGGCGCATGCATCGTCGAATGCCGGCGACGTGTGCTGGTGGACTATGGTGGACCCAATGTCGCGAAGCCGATGCACGTCGGGCACCTGAGAGCGTCCATCATCGGCGAGAGCCTCAAGCGCTTATTTCGATTCCGCGGCGATGAAGTGTGGGGCGACGCGCACTTCGGTGATTGGGGCTTTCAGATGGGGCTGCTCATCGTGGCGCTCGAAGAGGAGCTTGGCGGTCTCGATGACTCGAAACGAGTCGATCTTCGTCTACAGCAGCTCAGCCTAGAAGACCTGGACGCAATGTACCCGGTTGCGGCCGTCCGCGCCAAAGCGGATGAGGAGTTTCGCGATAGAGCTCGGAAAGCAACGCTAGCACTGCAGTCCGGAGAACCGTTGCATCGGAAGATCTGGCGAGCGATGCGTGATGTCTCCATGGTGGGACTCAAGCGAGAATTCCGTGCTTTGGGCGTCGATTTCGATCTTTGGAACGGAGAAAGCGACGCTGATCCGTACATTCCGGCGATGCTCGAGGAGCTCAGGACCCAAAAACTGATCGAGTCCGATCAGGGTGCGCAGGTGGTGCATATTGCTCGCCCGGACGACAAGCGTGAGATACCGCCGCTTCTCGTCATTTCATCCGAGGGATCCGCGATGTACGGCACGACGGATCTGGCGACGATCCTACAGCGCGAGCGCGAAATAGACCCAGACCTATGTCTATATGTCGTAGACCAGCGTCAAGCTGATCACTTCGTGCAAGTTTTTCGCACCGCAAAGGCGGCCGGTTGGGTGCGGACAGGGCAGCTTGAGCATATCGGTTTCGGCACTATAAATGGTCGGGACCGGAAGCCTTTCAAAACGCGGGCCGGTGGAGTGCTGAAGCTCAGCGAACTCATCGAAATGGCACGCGAGAAGGCGCGACTGCGCCTGCAAGCGGCACAGATGGGCGCCGATCTCACTCCTGCGGAATTCGAAGATGTCGCCGACAAGGTCGCAATCGCCGCGTTGAAGCTTGCCGATCTTCTGAACTTCCGAGGCACCTCCTATGTATTCGATCTCGATCGCTTCACTAGCTTCGAGGGTAAGACCGGACCTTATCTGCTTTACGCGGCGGTACGGATCAAGTCGCTGCTGCGCAAGGCCGCAGCGCACGGTCTTACGGCAGGTCCCGCTCAAGTCGTGGACCTGGCCGAACGTGAGCTCGCCCTTGCACTCGACGCATTCGATCGCGTCGTGACAACGGCTTATGAAAGGCGGGCGCCACACGTGATCGCTGAACACGCCTTCGCGCTCGCGCAACGGTTCTCCAGCTTCTACGAAAACTGCCCGATTATCCCTGAGCTGCAGGAGGCAACTCGCAGCTCGCGCCTCACGTTGGCGGCAACGACCTTACGGCAACTGGAGCTTTCGCTCGGCCTACTTGGCATCGAATCGCCGGATCGGATGTGACGAGAATGGGTCTCCTCCATGAGGGGTGAATGTTGGCCGTCTTCGCTGAAGACGTCGCGGATCAGCAGAAAGATTCGAGTGCCAGCCGAATAAGCGATTCAGACCACCATCTGTGAGAAAATCGCCCGATCTTGCAGAACATCGAGTCGAAGCAACCGGGCGTCGGGGTAGTTCTGGCGATCATTGGACTGGATGCATCAGGAATCGGCCTGACGCTGCCGATTCTTCCGCGCCTGTTGAGCGAAGTCGCCCATACCACAGAACTCGGCTGGCGCTACGGCGCATTCTTGAGCTTATACGCGCTCATGCAGTTCTTGTTTTCTCCCGTGCTGGGCACGTGGAGCGACAAAATTGGCCGCCGCCCGGTGCTGTTGAGTTCTCTCGCGGGCGCAACCATCGACTACCTCTTCATGGCGCTGGCCCCGTCCCTGTCCTTGCTGTTCGTCGGGCGCGCAATTGCCGGGTTGACAGGTGCGAGTCAAGCGGTTGCGTCTGCTTACATATCCGACGTCACAGCGGAAAATCAACGTGCCCGGCGTTTCGGACAACTCAGCGCCTTTCAGGGATTGGGTTTCATCGGCGGGCCGATCGTCGGGGGATTGCTGGGCGATGTTTGGCTGCGCGGGCCTTTTGTTGCCGCCGCGATTTTGAACGGCGTCACTTTCTTAGTGACGCTCCTCCTCCTGCGCGAACCGGCGCGTCATCACCACCCAGAGTTGCAAGAGGCATCTTTCAACCCAATTAGACCGTTCCGGTGGGCTTTGTCCATTCCCAGCCTGCTGCCGCTGCTGCTGATTTACATGGTGTTCGCGCTGATCGGCCAAGTAGGCGGAACTATCTGGGTGATTTATGGTGCGGACCAATTCGCGTGGTCGCCCTTTTGGATTGGGATTTCAATCGCCGTCTTCGGGCTTGGACACGCTATCGCTCAAGCATTCATTGCTGGACCCGCGGCGGAACGCTTCGGCGAGCGATTTACATTGCTGGTAGGAGTGTTTTCCGACTCCGCGGCATCGGTAGCGGTGGGATTCGCGCGCCAAGGGTGGATGGCCTTTGCGGCGATGCCGTTGTTCTGCTTGGGCGGCGTTGGCTTCCCAGCCTTGCAATCGCTGCTCACGCGTCAAGCCGATGCGCAAAGTCAGGGCCGTCTACAGGGCGTCCTCGCCAGCCTTTTGAGCTTGACCTCAATCGTCGGGCCGCTGGCGATCAGTGCGCTCTACTACGCCTCGCGAAGCCGCTTTCCAGGTCTGGTATGGGTTGCTGCCGCCGCGATGTACCTAGTCACCCTGCCCTCGCTATTCAATCTGTCGGCCAAGTCGCAGAGGGTGCATTCCGCTTAAAACGCGACCAACTGCTCAGTCTCATTGGTCTTGGATTTGACGTTGGGATTCCCGCATAGCAATGCGTGTTCCGTGTTTCCGGTACGAAGCCGAGCGTCGGTCTAAACGTTCGGCGCTTGCTTGGGTCAATAGGCGAAAGACACGGTAAGCAAAGCAGTCCGCCCCGCTCCCGGCACCACGTGATTTTCCACCGGTGAGCTGAAGTAGGAGTTCGCGAAATAATACTTGTTGGTTAGGTTGTAGCCGTTGAGCTGCACGCTAAGTGCCGAGCCGATGCGATAGCTCAGCATGGCATCGTAGGTCACGTAGCCAGGTACATGCGCGGTGTTGTCGATATCGGCAGCGCGACGATCCAGATAATTGACCCCTGCGCCCGCTTTCCAGGGCACGCCAAACTCGTACGTCAGCCAGAGGTTCGCCTGGTTCGGCGCCGTGTTGAGCAGCGGTGCGCCCACGGAACCAGCATCAGAGGATTTCATCGTCTCGGAATCCAGATGCGTGTAACCCGCGCTGATTTCCAACTCATCGGTCAGGTAGCCGATCGCGTCGGCCTCGAATCCGCGCACGCGTTCCTCGCCCGCGAGAATTTGCGGAGCGGTAGGATTGGTGGGATCTCCAACGCGCGCATTGGTCATTTCGGTCTGGAAGATGCCGGCCTGCAAGGCGAGACGGCCGTTGAGCATCATCGACTTCACGCCGGCTTCGAATGTCCTATCCTTTTCGGGCCCGAGAGAGGCCGTCTTCGCGCTCAGCGACAAGTTCTCCGCCGACGGATCGTAAGAGGTGCCATACGAGGCATAGACGCTGATCGTGGCGACCGGTTTATAGACCAGCGATGCGCGCGGACTGCCGATCGTGTCGGTGTGCTCGAAGTGCGCATGCGTGATCGGTTCATTGAATTCGGCGTTGAATCGATCCAGACGCACGGCCAGGGTCGCCTGCCACTGGGGTCCAAAGTCCACGATATCTTCCACCAGCGCACTGAGGGTTTTGGCGACCGTGTCGGGCGTCTGCGTGATTTGCGACTGATGGCCGGGAAAGGGCTCAAATGGGTCAGGATTCAAGACTGGCGTGCCGGGGATCACATTCAGCTGATTGGCGAAGCGTGTCAGGTCGGCCTCTTCGCGATCGAGTTCGATGCCCGCGATTACCTGCTGCTGCACCAAACCCGTCGTGAAGCGAAAATGCAGATTCGCATCATTCATGAGGGTGCTGACCGTGCCCTGCGCGCTCGGCCGATCCCGGAACGTCAGCACGCTGTCGAGCGGAGTCCCTGGTGCCGGGACACTCGTGCCGTAATGCGCAGCGGTCTCGCGGCTGTCAAAGAAATAGTTGCCGGCGCGCGCCGTATCGGTGAGCCAAAAATTCTCGCTGAACATGGACTTCAAAATGACCGTTCCAACATCCACGCGGGAGCGCGTCCGATCATCGGATGGCAATCCGTAATAGGTGTTTCGCGGGACGGGCACGGGTTTACCGAAGGCAAAAGGAATGCCGTAGTCCGGGACGTCGTTTTGTTCCTGATGCAAATACTCAAAGGTCAGGGTGAGCTTGCCCAAGCCGAACGCGAGCGAAGGCGCCACACCCCAGCGGCGAGTGTCCGCAAAGTCGCGATCCGCGACCGCGGATTTGTGGCCCATGGCGTTGAGGCGAAAAGCTGAGCTATCTCCGAAGGCATAATTGAGGTCGGCCGTTCCTCGCAACTCGCTGTTCGTGCCGCCGACAACGGCACCGCGCACGAAGTTGCCGGGCTGCGGCGCCTTGCTGACCTGATTGACCACACCGCCGGTCGAGCCGCGTCCGAACAGCGTCGATGCAGGGCCCTTGTACACTTCGACGGCATCCAGATTGAAACTGTCCCGCGTATAAAATCCCGAGTCGCGCAGCCCGTCGAGAAAAAAATCATCGCTGGCCGCGAAACCTCGCAAATTGATATTATCGCCGTGGGTACCGCCCTCGCCCGCGTTCAGCGTTATGCCCGGCACGTTTCTGAGCGCATCTTGCAGATTATTGACGGCCTGTTCCGTTAAGACTTGCTGCGGGACCACCGTGACGTTTTGCGCGGTGTCTTGTAGCGAGCTGCCCAGTTCGCTGATCGACGGATGTCCGGTAACGACGATCTCTTTAAGGTCGTTGTCCGCAGCGCCTGCCGCGGGGGTCGCGCCATGCGCACCCAAGGATGACGCCAGGCAGACGATGGATCCCACTCCTGCTTGGGTCGGAGTGATGCGTCGGGAGGGTGCCGTTTGAGTGCCCATCGCAGACCTTGATGTCAATACGAATAGTTCGCATTCGCAATCTAAGGTGATGGCAATCGCTTGTCAACCCACGGCTGAGTTTCATTTGCATTATGGAAAAGGATGGGCGCCGGAGTGCACGCCGTGTCGGCCGGGCTGGGCCGAGCGTACCTTCCACGGAATTGATAAATTTCGTCAGTTGCCGGCGGCCCGGCAGGCCAAAGGAGTCGAAATGCCATGAGTGTGATGCGGTGGCTGCTGGATTCAGATCCTGCCATTCGATGGCAGGTCATGCGGGATCTTGACGATGCGGGCGAAGAGGCAGTCGCCACCGAACGCGCGCGGGTGGCAACCGAGGGCTGGGGAGCGCGCCTGTTGGGGCTGCAATCTTCGCGCGGCCATTGGGGTCCCCGTGATGATCCGGGCTGGATGACGACGGTCTGGTGTCTTGCATTGCTCAAGGATTTGGGCGCGCATCCCGAATGCAAAGCGGTGCGCCGCGCCGTCAGTCGAGTGCGAAAGCACATTAGCTGGGATCGATTCCCGGGCTGCGGACCTTACTTCGACGGCGAAACCGAGCCTTGCATCAATGGTGCAATCCTGGCGACGGGTGCCTATTTCGGCGAGCCCAGCAGGCACCTGCTCGAGCGTTTACTCGGCGAGCAGCTGGAAGACGGCGGTTGGAATTGCGAGGCGCCCAAAAGCTCCCGGTCCTCTTTTCACACCACGATCTGTGTCCTTGAGGGGCTATCGGAATATGAGAAGGCTTGTGGTACGTCGGTGGCGGTCAGCAAGGCTCGGGCTCGGGCTGAAAGCTATTTTCTTGGTCGCCGCATGCTGCGGTCCTTAAGATCGGGCGACTTGATCGATCGACGCTGGCTGCGCTTCGCATTTCCGACGCGCTGCTACTACGATGCGCTGCGAGGCCTTGACTACCTGCGCGGGGCCGGCGTCGAACCCGATCAACGAGCCGCCGAGGGGATCGAGGTTGTGATCAAACGGCGACATCAAAATGGACGCTGGCCGCTCAACTGCGCACACACGCATCTGATCCCCTTCGCAATGGAAGCCGGCGTCGGCCGCGCCAGCCATTGGAACACGCTGCGCGCGCTTCGAGTGCTGAAGTGGTACCAGGATCGACTGTCGCGTCGGACGCAGGCGCGAGAAGCGTGAAACAGGCTGTGACCCGCCAGCCTTCCGTGGTGTTAACCTGCCTCGAGGGTTGCATAAGCTTAGGAGCCTCGATTGAAGACCTTTCTCTTGCTGATGGTGCTGAGCCTGTCGGGATGCAGCTGGTTTCACCGCACCAAGGCTCTGGCGCCCTCGCCGCAGCTCGTCGTCACCGGCGCTCCCGCCGGCTCCGAGGTGTTCGTCGATGATGTCAAAAATGGCCAAGCGGCGGAAAATGGCAAGCCGCAGGTTTTGAACGTCATGGCGGGACCCCACCTGGTCGAGATCCGCAGCGGCAGCTCAGTGATCTATCGCGAGCAAACATACGTCGGCAGCGGAGAGTCGCACGTCATCAAGGTGCTGTCGGGAACGAGCCGCGAGTAGCGACCGCTCTATTCTTCAACTGCCTTGCTCGGCAGATGAACACGCTCCCGGCATCGCGGAAATCCACTCTCTGATCAAGGCAACGCCTTCGCGATGTGTGGTGGAGCGCCCCTGCTCCGGCATCATGACGCCAGGCTCGCTCGACTGCATACGGTACGGCAGAATCGAGTCCTGCGGTTTGCCCGGAACGATGTCAAAAAGATGGTCTCCGGTGCCTCTGCCGGCCGCAACCGGCGGCTTGCAGACACCGAGGTAACGATCGAGGCTTGCGAAAATGGTCAGATCCAGCGCCGTTGTATTGGCCGGGCCCTTCGGGTTGTGGCAGTGCCCGCAGTTGATGTCCAGATACGCACGGGCCCGGGCATCGAGCGGCTGCCGGGTATCGCCCCAGCCGGCATTCTTCGCCGGATGACTGTCAGAGGCCATGCCGACGAGATAGCCCAGTTTGCTCCAATGTACGAGCTGATTCTCGCTGCCTGAGGCATACGCATAGTCACGATTCAGGTGCCGTGCTTTGGTGCCGATGGGCGCAATGCGTTTGGTGCTCAGATCCACCACATGACATCCCGCGCACTGATTTTCATTGGGCACCACGTAGGTAAAAGCTTCGTGGGCACCCTCATCCGAGATCAGCTCGAGCGGCTTTGCATCGCCGGTGCGCGCGAGTTCAGCATCGGTCTGCGCGGAATTCCAGACATAGGGAAATGCCTGCCAGCCGCCCTCGCGGCGTACCAAAAGCCGGGTTTCCACGAGTCTTACATCTGCTAGTTTGATCGGGCCCAGCGGCTGAGCGCTGCTGCGCGCCACGGAATTTGGGCTGCGGCGCAAGCCGGCGGCCAGCGGATAGTAAAAAGTCTTGGAGATGATGGTGCCGACCGGAAAATCGAAGCTTGCATCGGCCTCATAATGCGCAGCCGCGCCCCTCGGCATCCAGACGGTGCGCAGCTTGCGGGCATAGTCGCTGAACAGCGGCGTGTTCAAGTCGTACGGAACGACCCCATTGTTTAGTGCAATTTTGCCGTTCTCGGCGTACACCACATGCCAGTCGCTTAACCGCGGAGGTTTGCCGTCGGCAAAGAAATGCACCGGTTCCTTGGCGCGCGTGCATGCGCCGAGCATGAGCACACCGATGCAGGAGCACAGAGTCAGCACCCAACTGGGGCTATTTAACACCGCAATTGCCTTCAGCTGTGCGGCAAGTCGACCGCTGCGAGCTTGGGCAGCTCGCATTGAAAAGAAGCCTTTTCTACCTTCGGATTCTTGTACTTATGCGGACCATCGGCGTTCAAGACTTCGGCAGCGCCATTCTCCACGCAAATGCGGTCGGCGGCGGGCGGCACCCCATTGACGAGCGTGGCAGCATCCTGGAAGCCATCCCACAGCACATCCGGAAAATGGCCGTTGAGCCCAAACATTGCCACCTTGAGTGCTTTCAATTCCATACCGTCGGGTGAGTCACCGCCCCCCTTGAAGCGGTTGCCGTAAACAAAAATCGAGCGCGGATACGGGTCGTATTTCGGGTCGACCCCGCGGGTGTTGTAATAGTTGGTCGAGTAGTAACTCGAAATGATCAAGTTCGCGGTCCCATTGCCGGCGATGTCGTTGTCGAAGATTTCTACCTTGGGATTCGAGTTCACCACCACGCCCGAGCCTGCGGGCACGCTGGCCACTGCGGCGCCCTTCGCGGCGAAATTGGCAAGATTGTTATCGGTCGACGTGTTTCTAAAGACGCGGGTCGAATGGCCGGGTTGCGCGAGATTCGGCATGTTGAACACCAAAATGCCGCCGGTGTTGCCCGTTGCCGTGTTTTCGTAAACATCGGCGCCAATGGTGTTTTCAATTTCGATGCCGGCGACATTCTTCTGGGCGCGATTGCGCCGGACGATCACGTTTTGCGATTGACCGACATAAATGCCCGCATCGGAGGCGCCGATCGATGAGGAATCTTCGATCAATATGTTCTTGCTCTTTACCGGATAAATACCGTACGCGCCGTTGGTCGTCTTCGGGCCGCCGGTCCATTCCACGCGCACGTCGCGGATGGTGATGTTCTCGCCATCATTGATCTTGAGTCCGTCGCCCTTGCTATCCTCGATCGCTAGATGTTCGATGGTGAAGTCGCTCGCATACACCAGCATACCTTCGGGGCCGGAAATCTCGTTCTTGAACGACAAGATGCTCTTTTGGGACCCGACGCCGCGGATCGTTACGCCGTTCGCGCGCAGGGTCAGAACGCGGTCGAGCGGATGCTTGCCGGCGGGAATTTCGATCACGGCGCCGGGCTTGGCGTCTAGGAGCTGTTCCTGGAGCTTCTGCTGGAATGCCGCATCCTCGGCCGACATGGCCCGCGGCGCATCCCCCGTGCCCCCACAACCGGCCGCGAGAGCGCACAACACAATGGCCGCGGGTTTATGCATAATTATTTTCCCAAATCGCGCCGATTTGCACCGGCTGAGAGAATACCATGGGGGTCCGCAGTTCGGGGACGGCACCGTTGACCGGCATCGTCGTCCGCAGCAAGCCGGCCATGCAGTCGGCCGGAATCCTGAGCGGATACCTCTCTCGCGGCTGCAACCGTCGGTTAATAGCGACGCGGGGATGCATCCGCGCAGGGGAGATTTCCCGGCCTCAATCCTCTGTTTGCAAGCCAATGATCACGCGAAGTAGTTATGTTTTCTGACATACACACCCGCGCCGCGACTCCATAGTAACAGCCGTTACGGGATGGAGCGTTCAACACGGTAGTGGTGGTTTTGACCCAAAGGGCTAGAGAGTAATGTCGCCGATTCACGGGCGCTCCGAGTTTATTCGCTCGCACGATCCAACGGGCACGGCGTATGCTCTGCACAAATGCCTGAACGCGCGAGTGACAGGTCAATTCAACGATGACCAGTTCGTGCAGGCCGTTCGGGGTACCTGCACCGAACAGGAATTTATCGATGCCGTCTCGAAGCAGCTGCGCACGGCGCCCGAATCCACGCCCGGCATCATAGGACTCATCGATCGTCTCTATAAGCGCGGAGAAGTTTCGCTCGCCATCGTAAGAGCGCTGGAATCCAGGATCTCCCGGGGAGGGCTGCGCAGCGCAAACGACGGCGTCACGATCGACTTGACCCCGCATGGGGAGCCGGGCGGGTTCTTGATGGGCCGGCCGACGCCGCCGCCGGTCGACATCGGCACCGTTTTACGCGACCGCTATGTAATCGAAAAACGCTTGGGATATGGCGGCAGCGGAACGGTGTTTCGCGCGCTGGACCGCTACCGCGGCAGCCTGCCGCAATCGCAGCGATATGTCGCCGTCAAGATTCTGCACGGCCGTCCCGGATCGCGCGAGGAAACGGTCGATTCCCTGCGTCTCGAGCTGCAATGTGCACAGACGCTGTCGCACCAAAATATTGTCAAAGTCTTCGACTTCGACAGAGACGGCGACATTGACTTCTTCACCATGGAGTTGCTGGACGGCGAATTGCTGAGCGATCTCATGGCGAGATTTCATCCCTTGCCGATGTCGCGCGCCCATGCCTGGTGGATCATCGGGCAAATCGCATCTGGTCTCGAACACGCGCATGAGCGTCGAATTGTCCATGCGGACTTGAAGCCCCAAAACATCATGATCACCAATGCGGGAGAGGTGCGGATCCTGGATTTTGGGGCCGCGCGCTCGCTCGCCAGCCTGCACGGATCGCGCTCTGCATCATCCGCGACGTCGGCTTATGCCTGTTGCGAACTTCTGGACGGCCGGGCGCCGGATCCGCGCGACGATATGTATGCGTTGGCTTGCATTGCGTACGAGTTGCTCACCGGCGAACATCCCTTTCAGCGGCGCCGCGCCAGCGATGCCCGCGATTTTGGCGTGGTGCCGGTGCGCCCGCCGGGATTACGTCGTCGCCAGTGGATCACGCTGGCAAAGTCATTGTCATGGCATCGTGCAGGCAGGTCGATCTCGGTGCGGGACTGGTCCAAGGGCCTGCAACCGCGCCCCGAGCGCACACAACGCCTGCCCGGCATCGGCCACCTCACTCCCGCTCCCCTGAAGGCGCCGCCGGCACCGTCCTTCCGGGCGTCCGCGGTCCTGACGATGCTGGTCATCACGGCTGTAGTTTGGATGCTGTTTACGCGTCTGGCGCCCGGTGGAAAAGTCAGCGGCGAAGCACTCTCAGGCGCCGCACAAGGACCGGCCGCAAGCGCAAATCTGGCTGCCCCGCTACCACCGCCTGCCGCGCCTGCGACGGTCAGCCGAAAACAGTCGAATGCGCCGGCGCAGCCTGCGGGCGGCGGCGTTGCGCTTTCTCGTAACGACTATCACGTCCAGCCGGGGCAGCATTTTGCGGAAATCCGTATTCATCGACCCGCCAATTGGCGCGGCGATAAACCGCTGCTGTGGTGGACCGAGGCAGCATCCGCCAAGCCCGGCCTCGATTATGTGCAGCAACCGAAAGTTCAGCAGGCCTTTCCCAAGGGCAAGAACTCCATGAGTTTCTTCGTGAAGCTACTGCCTCGGGCCGCACGAACCCGGCCCGACATGTTCTATGTCGCGGTCGCCGACCAGGGCGCGGCCGAGCGCGGTCCCGATCGTGTCGAGTACACCGCCGTACGGCTTCCGTAGAGCAACGTCACCGCAACAGGTATCGATATATTGCGATGGCTATATATATCGGTTTATCAGTCATATAGACGACATAGTTAACGTCAAGTAAGCTTGTTGTGGCGAGACGGTGCTGATAGGTGGGATCTGAGCGATGCAGTCGTGTGCCGCACGAACAGGTCTGGTAAGGTTCAGTCTGTCTGAAGCAATGAGTGCTTTGGGAAAACGACTGTGAGAGTGAACTCAGAAAAGCAGACGTTGATCCTCGCCGGCGAAGCGGTGCCGCAGCGAAGCGCATCGCGCCCTCTTACCCTGGTCGCAACGCCTGCGGATATCACACCGCTTCTGCCTGCGGACGAACTCGCAGAGGAGAGCGCTCGGGGAGCGCTGCTTCAGGCCGCCCCTCATGCATCGGCGTATCGAAACATTTATGGCGCAGCCGGCGCCTATGCCCGCACCCAGGCGCTGGCGGGCGGCCGCTCTCGCCCGGCGATTATCGACATCTACGCGTAAACTGACCTACGCGGAGTCGGCGGCTCCGCGCGAACCACTCATTTATCCAGCGGGTTTTTCCGCTCAATGGAGTGTTCGCGTTTCAGCCGCCGTACTTTGCGCTTCGGTTCCACCTCCGCCACCACCCGAAGGTTCACCGAGCGAAGCAGCGCGCTTTGCAGTTCTTCGGATCCAAAAAAATCCGCCCATTGCATCGCCTGGGAATATTGCAGGCCGAAAAATGCCGCCGAGCCTTTCATCATCGGATTCATTCCCAAATCCTTCGCAGCCTCGAGGATCTCCTCATCCGTCGCGTCGACCAGTTCGCGCTCCAATGCGTCGAGAACCTGGGTAAGCGCAGCGTGCGGAGCCCTGATGGTCAATTTGGTTCGCATGTGAGTCCTTCTCGAAGCAGGGCACGACGCATGCGCTTGCGCGCCGAGTCGTAGTCAGTTTTGGAAATTTTCATGACCGCGCGAATCTGCGCCGCCGGACGTCCTTCGGCCAAACCCGCAATTATCCCCAGCACCACCGAATCGCCGGCGAATAATTTGTCGATGGCCTCGAGTTGCTCCTGCGCAATCAATGACTGTTCAGGATTCGAATAAAAGTCGCACAACGCCGCTTCGCGCGACAGATCGTGCGTCTGATCGATCCGTAGTGTTGCCTGCGCCGCTGTCCTGCCGCGCGCCCGCTGCCAATGTTGAGTCCGCAGGCTGCGCATGACACCGGCCAGGAACGGCACCATGCCGAGGCCCGGCGGTTTGCGCCGGGAGCCGACTATGACGCGGGTAAAGGCCTCCTGCAGAAGATCGTCCCAGCTAACATCGGGCGGCAGCCCGCGCGCGTGCAGCCGGGCGATCGCCTTGAGCCGCAGAAGGTCCATGCGGCCGATCAGATTGAGCGCCAAAGCCGTCTCGGACGGTCTCAATATTCGGGTGTCTTTGAGTTGCGGGATCTGCGGCATGGCGTTAATTGCTGGATTCATAGGCGTATGCGCAGTTACCGCCGGCCCTCGGACAGCCGCGGCCAAATAATGTTCACTTCCAAACGAAGCGAAAAACAGGCCCATTCCATTGGGCGTTTCGCAGCTCCAGTTCCTGAACGTTCGAAGCTCTGCCGGAGTGCAGCATTGATTTGCGCCAAAATTGCCGGGCGCGCACGTTCCGGCGTGTAACAGCGATTTCCCATAATCCCGGATGCGCGGAGAAAATGGCTTCGGCCGCGAATTGCGCCACGCCCCTGCCGCGATGTTTTCTCAAGATGAAGAATTCGCCCATATTTCGATTCGCAGCGAGCCCGGAATGAGTTTCATCGTTGAGCAGGGAGAAGCCGGCGAGAGCGCCCCTGCACCAGATAAACAGCGCCGACCAGTTCGGCCGGGACCAATAGTCATCCAGCGGGTATGCGTCAAAACGCCCCTCGGCATTCAAATCGCCCCGTTTGGTCCCGCCCCAGAATTCAGAGAAATCATGGGTGTACAACTGCACGAGGTTTTGAATAATTGCCGCCTCGGTTTGCAGCGCGCCGGTGATGGATACCGCAGCTCTATCTTCGATATTTGCGCTCACGATTGTAGGACTTTGACCGACGGACGCTGTGGGGTCGACCCACTATACCGCAGGAACGTCGACGCGCATGCTGGCCTCCCAGACCGCGCGCCGGCGCCAAAGGAATGAACATGAAGCTCCTCATGACGATTCTGCTCGCGGCATGCGTGACCGGATGCCTCAGTAATGGCGGTAATGTTCCGCACGCGGACAGCGAAGGTTCCACACCGCACAACGAGGGAGCGCCTCTTTGCCATGATGGAACCCCGCCACCCTGCGTCATTCGGAACTAAGGCACCGGCTTGGGCGAGACGAATATCGCCCGAGCCTTGGCCGACTTCTTAACTACGCCCAGGGCACCGCCCACGCCCACGTTGATCGATGCGTTGTGCGTATAAGTTTGTGAGCCGGCTGCCGTACCCAGCGAAAACGGCTCCGAATCCGCGAAGTCCTCGAGAAGAAGCCCGTTTGCGCCCAGCCGTGCGGCTTGCCCGCGCATCGATTCAATCATCCTGGCGATAGCTCTCTCGCCCCCCGCCGTCGAGACACTCTTTCGCGAGGCGCGCAGCACGGCGATTTCCTCAAAGCGCGGCGGCGCCATCGTGTAAACGCGTACTTGGTCCGGCATGACGGGGGACCGGGGCAAGCCGGTGAGCAATTGCGAGGATGATGTGCAAGCGGCGATTGCGAGGCACGTCAAGATCCCCAACATCCTCCGCGCAATCATCCGCGCAATCATCCGCGCGATCATGCGCGCCGGATTGATCTGCCGCCTATTTCGGCGGCGGGGCGGCGACTGGTGGGCTTGCGGAAGCCGGCGCGACATCGCCCTTGGTGGTCCTCTTGGTGAATCGCCACCCCTCCTTCGTCTTGACCAGGCTATCGGTGTAGGTGCCCGTCGTCAAAATGGTCGCGGGCTTGGTACTGTAGTCCACCAACATCAGGTATACGTATGCACTCGCTTGCTTCGAGTTGCCGGTAATCTGCAGATTGTTGTTCCAGTGCTTGCGAGTAGCGCCATTGAGCTTCTCCCGCCACATCTTGACGAAATTAACCAGCGCGTCGTGCCCGACCATCGTGTTGAACGCACCGTCCGGAGTGAACGTCGCGGCCCAGCCTTCGGCGTCGCCATTGTCGATGGCAATGTTGTACCGGGCGTAAAGCTGTTGGATCTCAAAATAATCCTGCGCGGACAGCATGTTGGCCGCCGCGCAAGTTCCCGCGAACATGATGCCGGCCGCGAGAGCACCGAGCCATAGGTTTTTCACCATGATTCCTCTTTTTTTATTGGCGTTTCAATCATACCTTGAGAGGCACGATATATCAGAATGCTCGAGCGGCACTCCTCAAGGTCCGGCGCTTTCGCCAGAAAGAAGGCATTCGTCTAGAATAGTGAAAGCCCGTTCAAGGGCGAGAAATTACCAGCGGGATGCGATGACCGACCCTTCCGAGCAAAGTGCGGCAACAGACCGAGCCGCGCTGATCAACCAGCTGCGCATCGATCGCAGCGAACCTCCTGCATCGGGCGGCAGCGGGAAGTGGTGGGCGACGGCTGTCGTCGCAATTCTCATCGGCGCCTCCGCTGTTTGGTATCTCATGCGCCCCTCGGGTGTACCCATTACCACCGCGGTGGCGCAAAACGCAGCGGCCGGCGGCCCGGCAGCCGCCACCGGCACCTCTCTGCTCGACGCCTCGGGCTATATCGTCGCTCGGCGGCGCGCCACCGTGTCCTCCAAGGTCACCGGAAAGGTCGCGAAAGTCATGCTCGAGGAGGGCCAGCGGGTCGAGG
>DATAVW010000033.1:0-56350 GCA_036267515.1 Rhizomicrobium sp. | reverse complement strand
CTGCCTATTTCCGGAACCGCCGCCGCCCGGCAGCGCGCCCTCGTGCTCCGAAACCGGCATTCTCGGCGCTGCCGCCGGCGTGATGGGTACGTTGCAGGCGCTGGAAGTGATGAAAGAGATCATCGGCATCGGGGACAGCCTAGCCGGCCAGCTGCTGATCTATGATGCGCTCTCGACACGTTTTCGCACCGTGCGCGTCCGCCGTGATCCCGCCTGCGCCTTGTGCGGCGATCACCCAAGCTTTCGCGATCTGTCATGGGCATCAGCTTCTTGAAGCGACTGCGCGCGCCGATTGCGCGCGGCGAAATCACCTGCACCATCCGCATCTGGCAGCGGCCGCAGGTGAAGGTCGGCGGACGCTATGTGATGGAGCATGGCTTCATTTGCGTCACGCGCAGGCGGCAGATAGCGCTCAGCGACATCACGCCCGAACTCGCGCGAGCCTCCGGCTTTTCCGGCGTGATCGATCTGCTCAAAGCAGCCAAACACGGACCGGGTGAGAGGATCTACCTGATCGAGTTTGTGTACGCAGAAGCCTAATGCGCTTCGTCCCAATTGTGAGCGGCACGAGCATCGACCACCAGCGGCACGGACAATTCCACGGCAGGAAGGGCTGCTTTCTCCATCACCGCGCGCGCGGTTGCGCAGACGGCATCGGTCTCTTCGTCCGGCGCTTCGAAGATCAGTTCGTCGTGCACCTGGAGCAGCATCTTGGCACTGAGCTTCGCTGCGAGCAGCGCATCGGGCACGCGGATCATGGCGCGGCGGATGATGTCGGCCGCCGCGCCCTGGATCGGTGCATTGATGGCCGCCCGCTCCGCCCCGCCACGGTGGCCGGGAATGCGCGAATTGATCTCGCGGATGTGCACGCGCCGGCCGAACAGCGTCTCCACATATCCGTGCTTGCGGGCGAACGCCTTGGTTTCTTCCATGTAGTCGCGGATGCCGGGGAATTTCTGGAAATATTTTTTTATGTAGTCGCTGGCCTCCTCGCGCCCGATGCCGAGCTGGTTGGCGAGCCCAAAGGCGGAAATGCCGTAGACTATGCCGAAATTGATCGCCTTGGCGCGGCGGCGGATTTCGCTTGGCATGCCGGCGACTGGCGCGTTGAACATTTCCGATGCCGTGAGCGCGTGAATGTCGATGCCGTCCGCGAAGGCCTGCTTTAGCTCCGGCACGTTGGCGATGTGCGCCAGCAGCCGCAGCTCGATCTGCGAGTAGTCGGCGCTGACGAGCTTCTTTCCCGCCGGCGCGATGAAGGCGCGGCGGATGCGGCGTCCTTCTTCGGTGCGGATGGGAATGTTCTGCAGATTGGGATCGACGGACGCCAGCCGCCCCGTGCTCGCTGCCGCCAGCGCGAATGACGTGTGGACGCGGCCGGTGTTCGGGTTCACGTAAGTGGGCAGCGCGTCGGTGTAGGTGCCGCGCAGCTTGGCGAGCTGGCGCCAATCAAGCGCCTTGCGCGCAATGTCATGCCCCTGTGCCGCCAGTTCTTCCAGCACATCGGAATCGGTGGACCACGCGCCGGTTTTGGTTTTGCGGCCGCCGGGCAGCTTCAAGGTGCCGAAGAAATAATCACCCAGCTGCTTGGGCGAGCCGATGTTGAACTCGCCGCCGGCTGCCTTGTAGATCTCCTGTTCCAGCCGCGACATGCTTTCCGCGAAGTCGTTCGACAGCTTGCGCAGGAAATCCGGATCGATGGTGATGCCCTCGCGCTCCATGTCGGAGAGAACGCGCACCATCGGGCGTTCCAGGGTTTCATACACGGTGCGCTTGCGCTCGGCGGTGAGGCGGGGCTTGAGAATAGCGTGTAGCCGAAGCGCCAGATCGGCATCTTCGGCGGAATAGCGCGTGGCGCGCTGCACGTCGGTGCAATCGAACGCCTTGCGATCGCGGCCTTTCCCGATCAACTCCTCAAGCGGCATGCGCTTGTGATTGAGATGCACGACACTCAGTTCATCGTAATCATGCGCGTGCAAAGTGGATTCCAGCACGTACGACATCAGCATGGTGTCATCGATCGCGTTCATTCGAATGCCGCGCTGGAGCAGCATCAGGTAATCGCGCTTCAGATCGTGACCGATCTTCAGCACGCTTTCGTCTTCCAGCAGCGGCCCAAGACGCTGCAAAACCTCCGCTTCGGTGAGCTGAATAACGCTGCCTTTGTTGTCAGCCAGATCAAGGCCATCGGCTGCGCGATGGCCGCACGGCACATAGGCTGCTTCGCCCGGCGCGACCGCGAGCGCAATCCCGCACAGCATGGCGCGCATCGGATCGGCGGAGGCGCTTTCGATCTTGATCGCAACCCGGCCAGTCTCATGCGCTCGCGCGATCCAATGATGCAGACGCTCCAGCGTTGTCACTGTTTCATATGTGCTTGTATCAAGCTTGCGATGTACCGCCTCGCGGTCGAGCACCACCCCGGGCTCCGCTTTCGCGACCACGGCTTTCTGTTCCGCAACCGGCTGCGGCCGCAGGGGCGTAACGGCACCCGGTCCGGGAAGGTCCCGCTGCACCGGATCGGACGCTTCGATCGAATCAGGATCGTCGATCCCCAGCCGGGAGGCTGCGCGCTTCGCCAGCGCCGTCAGTTCCAGCGCGTTCAGGAATCCAAGCAACCGAATTGGTTCCGGCTGCTGAATTTCCATCTGGTCTATCGGGCAGGAAAACTTCGCGTTGTCATCGAGCGTCACGAGTTTCAGCGAAATACGTGCGTTCTCAACGTTCGCCAGAATGGTTTCGCGGCGCTTGGGCTGTTTGATTTCGCCCGCGCGCGCCAGCAGCGTTTCCAGATCGCCATAGGTGTTGAGTAATTCGGCAGCGGTCTTCACGCCTACGCCCGGCACGCCCGGTACGTTGTCGATAGAGTCGCCGGCAAGCGCTTGTACCTCCGCCACCTTGTTCGGTGGCACGCCAAACCGCTCCATCACATCGGCGCCGCCAATGCGCTTGTTCTTCATGGTGTCGAGCAACTCCACCGTGCCGTCGAACACCAGCTGCATGAGGTCCTTGTCGGACGAGACGATGGTGACGCGCGCACCAACCTCGCGCGCCATGCGCGTATAGGTGGCGATCAGGTCATCGGCTTCGAAGCCGGGCTCTTCCACACAGGCGACGCCGAAGGCACGCGTGGCTTCGCGCACCAAGGGGAACTGTGGAATCAGATCGTCTGGTGGTGCAGAGCGGTTGGCCTTGTACTCCGCATAGATTTCATTGCGGAAGGTGGCACGTCCGGCGTCGAAGATCACCGCCAGATGCGTAGGTTTCTCCCAACCCTTCATGTCCTGCAATAGTTTCCAGATCATGTTGCAGTAACCGGACACGGCATTGGTCGGCAGGCCGTCGGACTTGCGCGACAGCGGCGGCAGCGCGTGATAGGCGCGGAAGATATAGCCCGAGCCGTCGATCAGGTAGAGGTGGTCGCCTTTGGCAATCGGGCGGCCTTTAGCCACAGCCTTGGCGGCCTTACTCAATGCGCCTGCGCTCCCTCGCGCAGCACGAAGCGGCGATCGCAATAGGGGCATTCCACGTAGGTCTGGTCGCCCATTTCGAGGTACACCTTGGGGTGGCCAAGCACACCGCCGCCGCCGTCGCACGCCACCCGCGTGTCGTCACTTTCGATGATTTCAGGCACTTCGATGGGCATTGGAGCAGTTCCGGCTGGCTAGTGCTGGCAGATACGCGTTCCCGGTTGTAGATTCAACAAAATGGTGACTCTCAACCGCATCTACACGAAATCCGGCGATAAGGGGCAGACCGCGCTGGGCGACGGCACGCGCCTGCCAAAGCACGCATTGCGTATCGCAGCCTTCGGTACGGTGGACGAAGCCAATGCTGCCATCGGCATCGCGCGTCGCCATGTCGATGCTTGCGGCGACGAGATGCTGGCGCGCATCCAGAACGATCTGTTCGATTTGGGCGCCGATCTATGCGTACCGGAAGGCGGTCGCCGCAGCGAAGGCGCGTTGCGTATTGTTGAAACGCAGGTCGAACGGCTGGAACACGAAATCGATATGATGAATGCCGAATTGGCGCCCCTCAATTCCTTTGTATTACCGGGAGGTACGGCCGCCGCTGCTTATTTGCATCTCGGTCGCACCATCGTGCGCCGCGCCGAACGGCTGATGGTGGAATTGTCAGAGCAGGAGAAAGTTGGCGCGCCCGCCATCAAATACATTAACCGGCTCTCCGACCACCTGTTCGTGATGGCGCGCTACGCAAACGACCGCGGGGCGAAAGATGTGCTCTGGAAGCCGGGCGCCAACCGTTGATCACATTTCCATTGGGGTTCGCCGGCCGAACAGGAACGCCAGAACCACGCCCAACACCCCGAAAACGGCCCAACCCGGCGATGCGAGAAACGACTCGATTCCATGTGTCACGGCGGGCGGCGCACGATGATCGAGCCACACCTTCAGGCCGCCGATGCTGGCGCTGTGGACGTCTGTCCATACATGATCCAGCGAGCGAATGACCACGTTTCCCCCGTGCTCCAGGGTGCTGATGAGGTCGGCGCCGAGCAGCATGAGTCCGATCACAATCAGCACAAGGCTGACCAGCCGCATCGTGACGTACAGAACAGAAGAAGCTCGCTCCATCGGGCGCGAATCTAGAGAAGGGCGTCCAACCGCACAACAACGGCAGGTTAGCTGCGGCGCTCCGGGTATGGCGTGCCGTCTTTATGGGCATAGCGGCCGACCTTAGAATCGATTTGCATGTCAATATCGGAATAGGTGCAAAAGTCATTCTCCGATCGCGCGCCAATTTCTAGGCAGATTGCAACGATATTCGATTTGTTGATCAGCTGATGGCCGTCTGGAACGTCCTTGGGAAAAGCGGCGCAATCACCCGCGTTCAGGAGCTCTTCTCCGTTGTTCGTTACCAGCGTTACTTCGCCCGAGAGCACGTACACGAACTCGTCTTCTGCCGAATGCCAGTGCCGCTGGCTGGACCACGCGCCCGGCGGCAGATGCAGCAGGTTGACGCCAAATTGCGTCAGCCCGCCCGCATCCCCCAGGCGTCGGCGAATGCGGTCCGCGCAGGGTGCATCGAAAGGCGAAGGATAGCTTGAGCCTTTGCGCTCAGCGGCGGATTCCAAATCTATCTTCGGCATGGCCTGATTTCCTGTTTCTTCCGCCGTTTATTACAGCCGCGCTCCCGTCAACAGAACAGCCATGGACTCAGTCCTGCGCTGCAGCACGCGCATGCGAGAGCATGGCCTGTGCAATCTCGCGCTCGCCCATAATCACGGCATTGGCGCCCATATTGAACAGGTGCTCGACTTCCGCATCGAAATGCGCCCGGGCCACGATATCGATGGAGGAATTGGCACGCCGTGCCTGCTGCACGATTTGACCCGCTTCGAACGCTTGCGGAATTGCGACGAACAACATGCGCGCAGCTCCAAGATTCGTTGCGCGCAGAACGCGCTCATCCGCTCCGTTGCCGTTCAGGCTTTCAATGCCCTCCGTGCGCAGGCGCTCCACCCTTTCTTGGGCATCTTCGACAACCAAGATGGAAACTCCATCACGCTTTAGTCCTCCGACGACCAGGCTGCCCACGCGTCCATAGCCGACAACAATGGCGTGCTGCGTGAGCTTCGTTGGGATGAGAGCTTCCGTCATTGGTGTTGCCGCTGGCGGGGCCGATGAGAGCCGCCGGCTCAGAGCCTGCGCCCCTGTCAGCACAACAGGATTGAGGAGAATCGACAGGATCGAAGCGCCGAGGATCAGGTCGCGTGATTGCACAGGAAGAACCGCCAGACCAATCCCGAGATTGATCAGGACGAAGGAAAATTCACCAATTTGAGTGAGGCCCGCAGCAACGAACGCTGCCGTCTCGCCCCGCACTCGACGACTGCGAAGAATTGCGAAACCTGCAACGCCAGTCCCGAGAACGATCACGACGAGCGTTCCGACGAGGCGCAATGGTGCGGTTACGAACACACTCGGGTCAAACAGCATGCCCACTGAAACGAAGAACAGGACCGCAAAGGCGTCGCGCAACGGCAAAGATTCTTCAGCGGCTCTCCGGCTGAGTTGGGATTCGCTCAGGATCATTCCCGCAAAGAACGCGCCCAGCGCGATCGAAACGCCGAACAGCTCTGCCGCCGCGTAGGCGACGCCGAGCGCAACCGAGAGCACGGCCAGTCGAAACAGTTCGCGCGAACCGGTATGCGCGACGTAGTGCAGTATCCATGGGATGACCCGCCGCCCGACAAGCCACATCACCAGAAAGAAGGCGGCTAGTTTTGCGAGGGTGAAGCCGAGGCTCGCTATCAGTGCGACGGCGGCGATCGTCCTGCCATTTGCGACGCCACCATCGTGCAAGGCTGGCGCAAGCGTGGGCAGCAAGACGAGTATGATGACGGTGATCAGGTCCTGAACAACCAGCCACCCGACGGCAATGCGGCCACGGTCCGAGTCAATCAGTCGTCTTTCCTGCAAGGCGCGCGTCATCACCACCGTGCTGGCGATCGAGAGCGCCGCACCGAACAACACTGCCGACGGAAAACGCCACCCGAACAGCAACGCCACGAATGTGCCGAACGCAGTCGAAGCAATCACCTGAAGGATGGCACCCGGCAGCACAACCCGGCGCACCGCGAGCAGGTCGCGCAGCGAAAAATGTAGTCCCACCCCGAACATCAGCAGGATGACACCGATATCCGCGAGCTCCAGGGTCAGGTGCTGGTCCGCGACGTAACCCGGCGTGAATGGCCCGACAGCCACGCCCGCCAGCAGATATCCCACAATGGGCGAAATTCTCAGCCGGTTGGCGAGTGTGCCCAACACGAACGCAAGGCCGAGCCCTGCAACAAGAAGGATGAGAAGGGGCGATGGGTCCGCCATGGGGCGAAGCTGGCGCGAACAGTGCGGCACGTCCAGTGCCGCGCGGCCACGGCTATGCGGCGAGCTTTGCCATCAGGGCATCGGAGAGCTCGTAATTGCCGTAGACGTTTTGGACATCATCATGCTCATCAAGAGCGTCCAACAGTTTCACCAGTGTTTCGCCGGCATCATCGCTTACTGCATTCGTCGATTGGGGGCGCCATTCGATTTTCGCGAATTCGGGACTGCCGAGTTTCGCCTCCAGTGCATCCCGAACCGTGCCGAAATTGTCGAGGGAAGCAATGAACTCGTGCATCTCCTCTCCGGAAATAACTTCGTCCGCACCCGCTTCGATGGCGGTTTCCAGCATCTGATCGTCGCTGCCCTTATTCTTGGCGTAACCGATTACGCCCACGCGGTTGAACATGAAGGTGACGGAATTTGGCTCTCCAAGTGCGCCACCGTACTTTGAGAACGCCGCGCGGATGTCGCTGCCGGTGCGGTTCCGGTTGTCTGTTTGCGCTTCCACGATCAGCGCCACGCCGCTTGGGCCGTAGCCTTCGTAGCGAACTTCCTCGATGTTCTCGCCGCCGCCCCCCACGGCCTTATCGATGGCACGCTGGATGTTGTCCTTCGGCATCGACTGCGCCTTGCCGGCAATGATGGCCGCCCGGAGCCGTGGATTATGGTCGGGATCTGGCATGCCTAGTTTGGCGGCAACCGTGATTTCGCGCGCGAGCTTGGAAAACATCTTGGAACGCACCGCATCAACGCGCCCCTTCCGGTGCATAATGTTTTTGAACTGACTGTGGCCGGCCATGGATCACCTGAATGGCGGCTCAGATAGCGGCGGAACCGCGTTCGTTCAAGCCGTCTTCACGTGTCGTCCGCCCGATCATACGTCGGGAATGGATTGTTTGAGACGGCCGCCTACCCGAACCGGCTCGATGCGCGTGGCCAGTCCCTCGGCGTTTGTTTCGACGAATACGCCGCAAAGCGTGGCCGGGCCGGACGCTGGCGAAAACCGATTGGTCGGCAGCTTTCTTGTATAGCGCTGCAGCGGTTCAAATTTTTCCATTCCGATCACCGAATCGTAGTCGGCACAGGCGCCTGCGTCGGTTTGATAGGCTGTGCCGCCGGGCAGGATTTGTGCATCCCCGGTCGGCACGTGGCTGTGCGTGCCGACCACCAGGGTGGCGCGGCCGTCGCAGAAATGACCCATCGCCATTTTCTCGCTGGTGGCTTCCGCATGGATGTCGATAACGATGGCATCGGCTGCGTGACCGAGCGGGCAGGCGGAGAGTTCCATTTCCACTGCGGCAAACGGATCGTCCTGCGGTTCCATGAACACGCGCCCCAATGGATTGACGACCAACACATGCTGACCGGAGCGCGATTGATACAGGTTTGCGCCTTTGCCGGGCGCACCCGCAGGCAAGTTGCGCGGGCGCAGGATGCGATCTTCGTCGCCGATGAAGCTGAGAATTTCCTTCTGATCTGCCCAATGGTTGCCCGTGGTGATGCAATCCACCCCCGAGGCGAAAAGTTCATTGGCGATTGTTCGCGTGAGCCCGAAACCGCCGGCGGCGTTCTCTCCATTGGCCACCACGAAATCGAGCTGCAAAGTTTCACGCAGCACCGGCACTTGTGTGGTAACTATTTCGCGCCCGGGCCGCCCGATAATGTCGCCGATGAAGAGGATTCTCATTGTTCTCGAACACGCCTGACGCCGACCTCGGTTACTACCATGTCGAGCTTCTCATCGCCTGAATCGTGGGGCACCGATGGCACTTCCTGCCCAGCGAAAGCAATTCCAACAGCCATAATAGCCCGTTCGGCGCGGAACTGTGCCAGCGACCGGTCATAGTAGCCGCCGCCATAACCGAGGCGATAGCCCGTGGCGTCGAAGGCCAGCAGGGGCACGAGCAACACCGAGGGAAAGGCGCGCGGCCAGTCTGCCCGGGGCTCTGGAATGCCGAAGGCGCCCGGCAGCCACGGCTCGTTTGCAACCGGGACATGAAACCACAGCGGGTGCCCTTTCATGTGCACACGCGGATAGCAAATCTCGCAACCGCTCGCCTCCAGCGCCACTAACAACCATGAGGGATCAGCCTCTTCGGTAAGCGCGCGATAGCCACTGACGCGCGCGCCTGCGGCGATCGGCAATTCGTGGATATGAGCCGCAATCCGCTGCCCAAACTCCGGCAGCGCATGTGCCAGCTCCGCGCGGCGTCGCCGCTCACGCAAGCGCATCTCCTGTTTTTCGAGAAGCAAATTCATCGATAAAGCGGGCGGGACCGCCTCCGCCGTTGGAATTGGATCCTCACGGGCCTGCAAGTGCAGGTGGGCGCCGTGTGTCCGGAACCACGGCTCCGGCCAGGGACAGCTCCCGGTGAGTACCATTAAGGCCCCTGGGCATCGCTATCCTGACGCGCGGGGCAGTACCCGTCCAATGGGGAACTTAGGCAGCTGCGAGCCGCGCTGCAACGCCTTCCACCCGTTTTGTCGCCGCCTCCAGCGCATCCGCGGCTATTTCATCGGAACGGGCCAGATCAACCATTGCTTTGTTTTGGGCGTCGAGGCGCTGAAGGGCGGCAAGATGCTCTTCCGTGATCAAAAGGGCCGCCATCAGCAGCAGTCGCGCATCGCCGATCTGGCCGACGGATTCTGACAAACCCGAGACCTTCCGGTCCACATGGGCCGCCAGCTCGCGCAAATGCTGCTCCTGGCCCGCTTCGCAGGTGAGCCTGTAACTGCGTCCATTAACGTTGATATCAACCTGCGCCATGACTGCTCCTTAGCGCCTGAGTGCGGCGCGAATTTCGCCGATGGCGCTATCCAGCCGGTTTTCGATCTCTTCGTTTGTGCTGGTGAGCGAACGACTTTCTTCTTCCGCCTCGGCGAGCTGCGCCAGCAATGTCTCGCGCTCTCGGTTCAGTTCACCGAGTTTGGCGCGGTCGTCCGCAAGTGGCGCGGCCGCCTTCTCCAGCGCATCCAAGGCCGCGGTGAGCCGCGCCATTGCCGTTTCGAGCTTTGACATTCTGCCGATTCCTAGCCGGAAGAACCTAGGCCGTGCGTGCAAATCGGGTCAACGCCCGCAGCCCTTGACGTGCGCGGCGGCCCCTCGCTAAGGCCCTTCCGGCAGGCAAGCCGCCACCCATGCGTATGCGCGACATTGTGGATAACCGGGCCGCGCTCTCGTGGCCGGACCTTTGTCACTCTTCTCGCATTTCCGAGCGGGGCCGGCACCGTTCCCACGCACCCCGCGGCGGGATTTGATCAGGAGGCAAACATGCCACTTCGCGTCGCGATCAATGGATTTGGCCGCATCGGCCGGCTGGTGCTGCGCGCCATCGTGGAATCGAAGCGCGAGGACATCGTGGTGGTGGCGGTGAACGATCTCGGGCCCGTGGAAACCAATGCGCATTTGCTCCGCTACGATTCTGTGCATGGCCGCTTTCCGGGCCAGGTGACGGTGGACGGCGATACGATGGTGGTGGACGGCCACAACATCAAAGTCACAGCCATCAAAAATCCTGCCGAGTTGCCGCACAAAAATCTGGGGGTCGATATTGCTCTGGAATGCACCGGCCACTTCACGTCGAAAGAAAAGGCCAGTGCACATCTGCACGCCGGTGCGAAACGGGTGCTGATTTCGGCGCCCGCCGACGGCGTGGATATGACCGTCGTCTACGGCGTGAACGACAAGGCGCTGACGAAGGATCACGTTGTCCTATCGAATGCGTCCTGCACGACCAACTGTCTCGTTCCGATCGCGAAAGTTTTGCATGACACAGTCGGGATTGAAAAAGGGCTCATGACGACAATTCACTCGTACACAAACGACCAGCCCGTGCTCGATCAACTGCACAAGGACCTCTATCGCGCACGGGCGGCGGCTATGTCGATGATCCCAACTTCGACCGGCGCCGCCAAAGCCGTTGGGCTGGTGATGCCGGAACTCAAGGGCAAGCTTGACGGAATTTCCGTGCGCGTGCCCACACCGAATGTTTCTCTTGTCGATCTGAAAGTGATCACGAAGCGCTCGACAACGGTCCAGGAGATAAACGAGGCGATGATCGCGGCGGCGGACGGTCCGCTGAAGCACATCCTTGCGATCGTGCGCGAAAAGCTCGTCAGCCATGACTTCAATCACGACCCGCATTCATCGAGCTTCGCTCTCGACCAGACCAAGGTGATGGAGGGCAATTTCGTCTCGGTGATGAGCTGGTACGACAACGAATGGGGCTTCTCGAATCGCATGGCGGATACCGCGGTCGCCATGGGGAAGCTGATCTGAATGTCTAGATTCCGCACGCTCGATGACCTGGAGGTAAAGGGAAAGCGCGTGCTGTTGCGCGTCGATCTCAACGTGCCGATGAAGAACGGGCAGGTGACGGACACCTCGCGCATTGATCGCCAGGCACCAACCGTCCGCGAGCTATCGGACAAGGGCGCGAAGGTGATTGTGCTCTCTCACTTCGAGCGGCCGAAGGGCAAGATTGTACCTTCGATGTCGCTAAAGCCCGTTCTCCCGGCATTGTCGAAAGCGGTCGGCAAGCCGATCGGTTTCGCGGAGGATTGCGTGGGCGAAAAAGCGAATGCCGCGGTCGCAAAGCTCAAGAATGGCGACATCCTGCTGCTGGAAAACACGCGCTTTCATCCGGGCGAAGAGGCAAACGATCCGGAATTCGCCAAGCAGCTCGCAAGCTTGGGCGATGTCTATGTGAACGATGCGTTTTCCGCCGCACACCGTGCGCACGCCTCGACGGAAGGACTGGCGCACCTGCTGCCGTCCGCTGCCGGCCGCTCGATGCAGGCGGAACTCGAGCATCTGCACAAGGCGCTCGGCGATCCCGCGCATCCGGTGATGGCAGTGGTTGGCGGGGCCAAGGTTTCCACCAAGATCGACCTGCTCAACAATCTCCTGGCAAAAGTGGATGTCTTGGTGATTGGCGGCGCGATGGCCAACACCTTCCTCGCCGCACAAGGTCGGGATGTGGGCAAATCGCTTTGCGAGGAACAGGAATTCGACACCGCCCGCACAATCGTGAGTGCCGCCACGGATGCGGGTACCGTCATCATTCTGCCCAGCGATGTCGTGGTTGCAAAAGAGTTCAAAGAAAACGCGCGACATCGCACCACCGATGTCTTTGATGTAAAGGATGATGAGATAATCCTCGACGTTGGTCCAGCTACAGTTGAGGAGTTCAAACGGCGTCTGCTCAACACGGCCACGCTGGTCTGGAACGGACCGCTTGGCGCGATCGAAAATCCGCCCTTTGACAGGGGCACCATCGCCGCTGCAAGGGCGGTGGCGGAGCGGACGAAAGAGGGCCGCCTTGTTTCGGTGGCCGGCGGTGGCGACACCGTGGCCGCACTGAACAAAGCCGGCATCATCAACGATTTCACTTATGTGTCTATGGCCGGCGGCGCTTTCCTCGAATGGCTGGAAGGCAAGGATCTGCCCGGCGTGGCCGCGCTCGAACAATGGAACAGATAGGCATGGCGATGAATCTTGACGAACTGAACCGCATCGCCCGCGCGATGGTCCAAAAGGGCAAGGGCATTCTGGCGGCCGACGAAAGCTCCGGGACGATCAAGAAGCGCTTCGACAAGATCGGCGTAGAATCGACCGAAGACAACCGCCGCGATTATCGCGAACTGCTGTTCCGCGCGGTTGATGGCATGAAGCACATTTCCGGCGTTATTCTCTACGACGAAACCATCCGTCAGAAAGCGAAAGACGGCACCTCTCTGGTGAAGGTGATCGAGCAGGCGGGCGCCATTCCCGGCATCAAGGTAGACAAGGGCACCAAGCCGCTCGCCTTCAGCAAGGACGAAACCATCACGGAAGGTCTCGATGGTTTGCGCGAACGTTTGGAAGAGTATCGGGGCCTCGGCGCACGGTTCGCGAAATGGCGCGCGACGTATACGCCGACGCAAGGCCGTCCCTCGTACAACTGCATCAATGCGAACGGACAGGCACTCGCGCGGTATGCCGCGCTTTGCCAGGAACAAAATATCGTGCCGATCGTCGAGCCCGAAGTCTTGATGGATTTTGACAACGACATCGAGGCTTGCGAAGCCGTGACGGAATGGGTGCTGAAGGAAACGTTTGCGCAGCTTTACTACGCCAATGTGGCGCCGGAAGGCATGGTACTCAAGCCGAACATGGTGATTTCGGGCACGAAGTCCGCAAAGCGCGCCGGCGTGGAGGAAGTCGCTGAGCGCACGATCAAGGTGCTGAAGCACTGCGTGCCGGCCGCCGTGCCGGGCATCGCCTTTCTGTCGGGCGGGCAATCGGATGAAGAAGCGACTGCGCATCTCAATGCGATGAACGCAGCGCACCCGCATCTACCTTGGGGGCTCACCTTTTCCTATGGCCGTGCGCTGCAGGCCGCGCCACAGAGTACTTGGAGCGGAAAAGCGGACAATGTGCCGGCGGCGCAACGCACCTTCGCCCATCGGGCGCACATGAATAGCCTTGCCACCACGGGCACCTGGAATCCGGATATGGAAAAAACCGCGGCGTGACCTGCCGGCTTTATCTCATCACCCCGCCGAAGATCGAGCTGTCTGGGTTTGCGGCCGAACTTGGATGTGCGCTGGATGTAGGCGACGTGGCGAGCGTCCAGTTGCGCTTAAAGGACCTGAGCGATGACGAGGTGCGGCGCGCGGCCGAAGCGCTGATGCCGATCGCACAACAGCGCGACGTCGCCTTTCTCATCAACGACCGGCCGGACCTTGCTTTGGAATTGGGTGCCGATGGTGTCCACATCGGGCAGGAGGACGCGACCTATTCGCAGGCACGTGCTGCGGTAGGCCCTGCCGGTATCGTGGGTGTCACCTGCCACAACTCGCGCCACCTCGCGATAGAAGCAGCTGAAGCAGGGGCTGACTACGTCGCTTTCGGCGCATTCTATCCCACCAAGACAAAGCAGCCTAAGGCCGTCGCTGACCCCGAAATCCTTCGCTGGTGGAGCAATCTTATGGTTGTGCCGTGCGTCGCGATCGGGGGGATTGTCGTGGAGAATGCGCCGCCATTGGTCGATGCCGGCGCGGATTTTCTGGCCGTGTCGGCCGGGGTCTGGAGCCACCCAAGCGGACCGTCCGCTGCTGTAAAGGCTTTTGCTGCCCTGCTGCACCATCAGTAGCCGTCGATACCCGCCCCTTGCCGTTGCGCCCAAAACAGGATCACATTGACGAATCAATCCTGCGGAGGGGAGCCCCATGGATCTGAATGCCAGAACAGCCGCTTTTGTGCTGGGCGTTGTTTTCCTCATCGTCGGCGTACTGGGCTATGTGCCCAATCCGCTCTTCGGACCGAACGCCATCTTCGTCACCAACAATCTCCACAATCTGGTTCACATCATCAGCGGTATCTTCCTGCTGCTCGGTGTGTACTCAGCGCTGACGCCGGGACTCGCGCTCAAGATTCTGGGCGTCGTGTACGCAATCATCGCAATCCTTGGGTTCGTTATGTTGAAGGGCGGTGACGGCGTGATGTTCGGAATCGCCATGAATATGATGGACCACTGGCTGCATGTGGTGCTCGCCATCGTGATCCTGGCCGCAGGATTCGGTCTGGCACCAGGACCGCGCGCTGTTACCGCGTAGTTCGTTACATGCTTAAAAGCTCCGCCCGCATGACAATCCGGGCGGAGCTTCTAGAAGGCGCCTTCCATCAATTGAGTGCGTCGCGAAAATCCATGCCAAGATTTCCACCTGTTATGTGCGTGGGAGCAATTGCAGCCGCCATTGCCTGCCTTGTCTTCTGCGGCGGTGCACCGCCGCCGGCTGCTGCGACGGCTCAAGATTGGCTTACAGCTTTCAATGCCGGCGACGTGAAGGCGCTCAAGGCGCTGGGCGACGATAGCGCAGATTTTGACGCGGACATACGCGAGGAGACGGGCGGCCTCAATCTGGCGCGCATCGCGAGCAATGACGGAAAGACCGTCAGAATGCTGCTGCGCGAACGTGTGTCGCCGGCCACCTGGCATGTGACGCTTATGCGCGATGCGAAGAAGCCCGAGCGCTTCAGCTATATCCATCGCTCCGCGGATGCTCTTCCTTCGGAGAAGGATACCATCGCGTCAGTCGATGCGTTTGCGACGCGCCTTGTTCATAAGGACAAATTCGCCGGCGTTCTGCTGGTTCGCAAGGATGGGCATGATCTTTCCACTAAGGCTTACGGCACCATGGATGCAGCCGAAAAGGTGCCGATGACGCTCGACACGAAGATATTTTTCGCGTCGCAGGGCAAGATGTTTACCGCGGTGTCGATCTTCCAGCTGATCGAGAAGGGCCGGGTCTCGCTCAACGACACCGTTGGAAAATTCCTCCCTGACTATCCCAACCGCACGATCGCAAAAAAAGTTACGGTCCGCATGCTTCTCGCGCACACCGCCGGAGGCGGCGATATGGGTATTCTGCAGCCGGAGGACGGCGCCAACCGCGCACGGGTGCATAGTCTGGCGGACATCATTGCCTTGAACGATAAACGCGGGCCGGCCTTCGAGCCTGGCACGAAGTGGGACTATTCCAACTACGATTACATCCTGCTCGGCGCCATTATTGAAAAGGCGTCCGGCATAAGCTTCTACGACTATGTTCAGCGAAACATTTTCGATCGGGCCGGTATGACGCAAACGGGCTATCCGCTGCGCGAGAACATGACGGGCATCGCCATTCCGATGTGGCCAAAGGACGGAAAAAAGCTCGTATCCGCGATGGATATGTGGCCCTGGCGGGGCACACCGGCTGGCGGCGGCGTTACAACGGCTGGTGATGAAGCGCGCTTTGTAGACGCGCTTAACGCCGGAAAGCTTATTTCGAAGTCATCGCTGTCACTGGCAACGCATGCGCCCGGTGGATTTGGATTTCAACCAGGGAATGGATTTGGATTGGGCTTTATCGAGTCGGGCGTCCACAATAATAAATATTGGGGCCATGGCGGGGGCGCGCATGGCGACAGCCTCGCGCTAGGCTATTACCCCGCAACGCACATGACATTCGTCTGCATGGCGAACCGCGAACCGCCAGCGTGCGATCGAATCGGGATGAGCTTCGTTTTCCGGTTGCCACGGAGCAAGTAGCGGCCGTTTGCGCGCGCGCAATGGCCCTGCTATCAGCTACCCGCTCTTTGATCCCCATTCGGTAAAGACCGCGGCCCGCGCAAGTGTGTTCTGAAGGCATCCATGGCAAAAATATCCGGCAACGAAATTCGTCCCGGCGCTCTGATCCAGCACGATGGCAGTCTGTGGCTCGCCGTGAAAACGCAAGCGGTAAAACCCGGCAAGGGTGGTGCCTATAATCAGGTGGAACTGAAGAACATCCTCACCGGCACCAAACTGAACGAACGCTTCCGCGCCGATCAGAGCGTCGAGGAAGTGTATCTGGAGAAGAAGGATTTCCAGTTCCTCTATGCCAGTGGCGACACGCTGACCTTTATGGATACCGATACATATGACCAGATCGAACTCGCCGCCGACTTTCTTGGCGACCAGGCGCAGTTCCTTCAGGACGGAATGAAAGTTCTAGTGGAAACCTATGAGGGCAAACCAGTCTCTCTCAAGCTGCCGCAGCAGGTGATACTGGAAGTGACTGAAGCCGATCCTGTCCTCAGAGGTGGCACCGCAGCGCCGTCCTACAAGAGTGCCACGCTTGAAAATGGCATGAAAATTCAGGTGCCACCGTTCATTAACGTCGGCACGAAAATCTCCGTTTCAACGGAAGACGGAAGTTACATCCGCCGCGCCGAGTAATGCCCTACCTTTCTCCCGCGTTGAATGTGATGACCTCCGCCGCGCGCAAGGCGGGGCGCAAGCTCATTCGCGATTTCGGCGAGGTCGAAAACCTGCAAATCTCGCTGAAAGGGCCTGCCGATTTCGTCAGCGTCGCTGACGAACGCACCGAGCGCATTCTGATCGAGGAGTTGCAAAGGGCCCGGCCTGGCTATCCCATTCTGACAGAGGAAGCGGGTCTGATCGATGGGCCGGACAAATCGCATCGGTTCATCATCGATCCGCTGGACGGTACGACGAATTTTTTGCACGGCATCCCGCATTTTGCGATTTCCATTGCGCTGGAGCGGGAGGGCCAATTGGTCTCCGGCGTCATCTACAATCCCATTCCGGACGAGATGTTTACCGTCGAACGGGCGCACGGCGCATATCTTAACAACAAGCGGCTGCGCGTTGCCGCGCGCAAAGACCTGAAAACTTGCCTCAGCGCCACGGGTATCCCATTTATGGGCCGTGGGACGCCGGAAGATCACGAGCGCTTCCTGAAAGAATTGCGGGTCGTTATCGAATCGAGCCCGGGCGTTCGCCGTTTTGGCTCGGCGGCTCTCGATCTCGCCTGGGTGGCGGCTGGGCGCTATGATGCGTTCTGGGAGCATGGGCTTGCTGCATGGGATATCGCAGCCGGCATCTTGATGGTGCGGGAAGCACAAGGCGTCGCCACTGATCTCAAAGGCGGCGAACGCATGCTGCAAACGGGCGACATCCTCGTCGCCAACGATCATCTGCATCCGAAACTGCTGAAGCTGCTGAAGTCGGCCGGCAAAGAGACCGCGCCCTAGACTAGGCGATCCGCTTCGCCGGCGGAACTATCATGCGGGCAGGCGCTTCTCCTTCTATCCGGATGTGCCTATCTTTTCTGCCATGAACGCAAGTACCGATCCTGTCTTTCTGGATGCGATCCTTCGGCCCAATCCGCCCATGAGCGCCGGCGCCCTGCGCGTGATTTTGACGGTGGTGGCGGCGGCGAACCTCGCTTTCGCCATTGGTTTCATGTTGCGCGGCGCCTGGCCTATTGCGCCGTTCATGGGACTCGACGTGGCGCTGCTGGCGTGGGCGTTGCGGGCTAGCCGGCTGGCGGCGCAGGCCTACGAGCATATCAGGTTGACCAGCGCTGAATTGTTCGTCGATGCGCACCCGGCGCGTGGCCCGGCCCGTGAAGTCACGCTGAACCCGTATTGGGTGACCGTGCATCTGGATCAGCCTGACGAAGGGCCGCGAAAGCTGACCTTGCGCAGCCACGGCAAGCAGCTTCAGGTCGGATCTTTTCTCGATCCGGGTTCGCGGCTGTCCTTCGCCGGCGTGCTGCGCAATGCGCTGGAGCGCGCGCGACGCTGGGATGCGCAGCCGCTCCAGCAGTAAAAGCATGACCGGTTTCTCAGTACGCTACGCGCACGAGATACAATCCCTCTGGTGGAGCAACCGGGCCGCACCGCGTCCGATCCTTTGCCTCCAGCGCGGCTGCCATTTCGGCAGGCTGCCATTTGCTTTCGCCGACGAGCTTTAGGGAGCCCACAATCGAACGCACCTGATTGTGCAGAAAGGAGCGGGCGTGCGCCTCGATGTGGATCTCGTTGCCTGCGCCTCGCACGGCAAGCCGATCAAGCGTTTTGACCGGCGATTTCGCCTGGCATTCGCTGGAGCGGAAGGTGGTAAAATCATGGTGCCCCAGCAGATACTGTGCGCCGGCGTGCATCGCTTCGGCATCCAGTTCACGCACGATGTGCCACACGCGGCCACGCTCAAGCATAGGCGGGCTACGACGGCAGAGAATGCGATACAAGTACGTGCGAGCCGTCGCCGAAAAGCGCGCATGAAAATCCGGAGCCGCAATCGCCGCCTCGATCACTCCGATCGGCGCTGGCCGCAAATGATAATTCAGCGCATCACGGACTTTGTCTGGCGCGAACGCTTTCACGAGATCGAAATGTGCTACCTGCCCCAGCGCATGAACGCCGGCATCCGTTCGCCCCGCACCCATGACCGTTACTCTTTCCGCAGATAAGCGGAAGACACCTTCCTCCAAAGCATTCTGGACGGTTGGCGCGTTCTCCTGCCGCTGCCATCCGGCAAAAGGTCTGCCGTCATATTCGATCAAAAGCCGATAGCGTGGCACCGTGTTATCGCTCGCTCGCGAGCAGCTGACGGCCCTCGGCGACCAGCTCTGCTGTGGCCGTTTCGATACGCTCTTCCAGCTGATGCAGGAATTCCGTGCGTTTCAGTCCGGCTGGAATTGGCTCCAAAAATTGCAGGACGATGCGGCCCGGCCTTTTGATGAAGCCCATGGGACCAGTCCAGAAGAGGCCGGAGTTGAGAGCGACCGGAACGCACAGAACGCCGAGTAAACTGTACAGTCCGGCGACACCCGTTTTGTAGTCCGGCGCCTCTCCGGGTTTTTTGCGCGTACCTTCCGGAAAGATGAGGATCGGCCGGCCGTGAGCGATGGCCTTTTTCGCCGCCAGCGCCATCCTGCGCAGAGCGGCTGCACGACCGCCCCGGTCAATCGGAATGACGCCAGCCTTGGCAATGTACCACCCGTAGAACGGAATGCGGAGCAACTCACGTTTCAGGACGGCGGCTGGATCCCAGATGGTGAGATAAAGGCCCATCGTGTCCCACATGCTCATGTGCTTGGAGGCGATCAGCACCGGCCCATGTGGCACCTTGCCTCGCACTTCGTAGTCGAGTCCCGCGATGAACCTCAGTCCAAAAAAAATCACGCGCGACCATGTCCTGGAGGCGCGGACCATTACGCGTCTCGGAAGAAAAAGTGCGGGTAGCACGGCGATGTAGATGACGATTGTGACGATCAGAAACGAGATCGAGAAAAGGGTGGACCTGAGCAGGATTGCGAACGACATGTCTTACCTGCGCCGGTGGTCCATGCCTGTATCGGGTGAGATGAAGCGGTCGATGACGAGGCTCGCCAAATATTTTGCGTATTCCGCGTGCAGCAGCCGGACCGCATGCGGGTTACGCCACCATTTCGCGAAGTCTATTCCTTCTGGCTCTACAGGATAAGGAACGAGTTTCACATTCGGCATATCGGCCGAAAATTCCGCGAGGCTGCGCGGCATGTGATAATTCGCGGTCACGAGAATAAGACTGCGAAACCGATTCGAGCGCATCCAGGACGCCGCCTCTGCGGCATTCTCTCTGGTGTCTTCGGCGGCGAAATCCAGATCGACGCAGCAATCGAATCTCGGCCCTCCATGCACGATCTGTTTGATCTCCGGTTTGGTGATTGAGGGATGCACTCCAGTGATAAGCAGCCGATTGGCCTTCCCTTGTTCTAGCAGGCGCACGGCAGTGTCGAGGCGCGAATCTCCGCCGGTGAGCGTCACAATGGCGTCCGCCTTCCCAACCGAAAGCGCGCGGCGAGGCAAGGTCATTGCGAAAACGAGAAATCCCACGCAATAGGCAAGAATCGCGAACAGCACGATCCGGCCTATGAAGGCGAGAGATTTTCTCAGCGTCTCCAAATCTACCCCACTGCCTGCTGCGGATGCGCAACCCCAATATGAGATTCTAGGGGAACATCTCGGTGCCAGCAAACATCAGTAGATGCGCGAGAGTGCCCCGAGCACGGAAAGACGCGCCGTCAGAAGCGCAATCCAGCTTGCAGCTACCGGTACGGTGAGCAGCCACGCCAGTTCTGAGAGATGTAACGTAATTGGCGGGAGAAAGGGAACCGCCTCGAATCCAGCCAGCTCCGCGCCCGTACCCGCCACATAGAGCAGCGCCGCCAGTCCGGCTCCGATCGCGCCTGCAATCAATGCGGCGACGAAATAATGCCACTCGAAGGCACGCGCGATAAATCCGGAATGCGCTCCTATCTGGTGCAGTAATTCTACAATTTCGCGATGTGCATCTAGACCCGCGCGTGTGGCAAAGGAAACTGTCGCGGCGGTCGCAAGGGCGATCAGAGCCAATATGCCGTAGGCGGACCAGGTGATACCCTCCGCCAGCGAGCGCAATCGCGACAGCCAGCGGGTATGGTCGTCAAGGAAGGAATCAGGTGCGGCGGTTTTGAGCCGGCTCCGCAAAGTCGCAACGTCAAGCGAAGCGCCGGGCGTGATCTCGGCGTCGATCAGGCGCGGTATGGGAAGATCGGCAACGAGTGCGTCGGAGCCAAGCCATGGCTTGATCAGCGTTAGCGTATCTTCTTCGGAAACCAGACTTGCGTGTGCAATACCGGAGGTGTTCCGTAGCACGGAAAGTGCGGCTTCGATCTGTTGATCCAGCGAAGTATGAGATTTTTCAGGCGGCGAAACTTGGACTGTGATACGGCCAGCCAGTCCTGTCCGCCAGGTCGTTGCGGCGCGGTCCGCGATCAGCGATGCTCCCAGTGCCAGGGCGGCGAGAAACGCCATCACGGCGATCACGACATCAAGCGACGCTGCACCTCGGTCCCGCGGCATGATGCGCGTATTTAGATTCATGAGATCGGACTCCGCAATTCGATTACGCGTCCCTCCACAAGCCGCATTTCACGGGCGCGCGCGCTTTCGATCAGGCTGCGGTCGTGGGTGGCGATCAGCACTGTGGTCCCGAGCTTGTTGAGCTCTTCAAACAGGCGGATGAGCCGTTGGCCCATGTCCGGATCGACATTACCGGTCGGTTCGTCGGCCAACAAAAGATCCGGCCTGGCAACCACCGCTCGCGCAATCGCTATCCTCTGTTGCTCTCCGCCCGAAAGGGTGGTTGGACGCGCGGACAAGCGATTTCCCAAACCTACCCAGGAGAGCAGCTCCTCCACGTCGCGGTGATAATTGGTCGCCTCTCGTCCGGCAATCCGCAGGGGCAGCGCTACATTATCGAAGGCGGAAAGATGATCGAGCAAACGGAAATCCTGGAAGACCACGCCGATGCGGCGGCGGAGCGCGGGTAGCTGTGCACGGCGGACTCTCGACAGATTGGAGCCGAAAAGATTGACCAGGCCGCGCGACGGCGCTTCTGCCAGGTACATCAGCTTCAACAACGTCGATTTGCCTGCTCCGGAAGGGCCGGTCAGGAAGGTGAAAGAGCCCGGATCGAGCGTGAAGGTTACATCCCGCAGGATTTCCGGCCCTGGTCCGTACCGCATGCCGACGTTTTCGAAGCGTACCATCGCGAATAACCATACCGGGAACAATCGGCCCGCAACATGCTTGCAGCTGTGGATAGCTCTCTTTAGCGTCCGGCGACACGCGCATGATCGTAACCTGTCCGCAGTGCGCAACCCGCTATCGGATTGCCGAAAACAAATTCCCACCCGGCGGAAAAACCGTGCGGTGTACCAAGTGCGGCCGTTCGTGGGTTCAGCAGCCCAGTGATGACGACCAACTCACCGAAGGCGCCATTGACGCTCAGGCTGACGAAGGCGCGGGCTCTCTCGCGAAGACAGTACGCCCCAAAGGGCAGAGGCTCGCCGTCGTCACCGCGTTTCTGGGATTGGTCGGAGTTGCGGCGCTGATTGTCTGGGGACTGCTGTACTACCGGGACTTGGTGGCCAGCATCTGGCCACAGTCGGCGGCGCTATACAGAGCCGTTGGCGTTCCACCACAATCTAAAGGCGTGTTGCTCACCGACGTGACCTACCACCGCGATACGGAAGCGGGTTTGCCGGTGCTGACGATTCGGGGCACTGCCGTGAACACCACTCTCAAAGAAATGACGGTGCCGCAGATCAAAGTTACGCTAAGCGACAGCGGTGGCCGCTCGGTCGATCACTGGGTTTTCTCTACCACGGTCAATCGACTTTCACCCGGTCAAAAGGCGGAATTTGTGACGCGTAGAATCGATCCCCCTGCTACAGCCCGTCGTTTCCAAGTCAGTTTTACGCAGCGACACAAGTGAAGACGCTCAAATGAGCGGATTGTGGCACAAACAACGGGGCGATGCGGACGTGTTGCATTCAGGGGCAGCGAGTCTTTGGGGAACGTTGACTGACCGCGACCGTTGTTTCCGGTGGATTACCGCTGCTCAGCCCCCTCCGCGATGCGGTAATTCAAGGGCGGCTCCGTTAATACGATTGTCTCTCCGCATAGTGGAGCCGCCCTTCCGGGGTGCGCGGAAGCTCACGCGTATAAAAACTAGCGAGGTATCGACTCAGAATTGCTTCAGCAGACGGTCCAGGTAATCCAATTCTTCCTGCGGGCGGCCTCTTTCCTCCGCGCGCCGACGCAGTTCCTTCAGGATATTCCGCGCGCGTACCATTTGCGATTTGTCCGGAAGTTTCGTTTGACTGCCAAAGCTCGGACCCCGACCGCCGTTCTCGCGCCCAAGCGGATCCTCGTTGCCGGTTTCTCCCGCCTTACCGCCGGTCTGCTCTTGCATCAGCTGTTGTGCGAGCTGACCCGCGCCCTTGCGCATGGCGTCAAGTGCATTGCGTTCGGCCTGCGTTGCGTTGTCGAGCGCGTGCTCACCGAGCTTGCCTTGCGCCTCTCCCATTTGCTTGCCGGCTTCGCCAAGATCCTTGCCGCCTCCACCAGCTTTCGGTCCCAGTCCTTGCATGAGCTTATCCAATTGCTGGCGCAGATTTCCCTGCTGCTGCGACAGCCCCTTTGGGCCGCCAGCCTGTGGATCCGGATTTCCCTGCTGCTCGCGAAATGTCTTGTCCAGCAGCTGCCGCTGCTTTCCCATAAGATCGCCTAAACCCTTCAGGGCCTCGTTGATCGCTTTATCGCCTTGGCCGCCGCTGCCGCCCGGACCAGCCGTCATATGCAGATTTTCGAGCAGGCTTTGCAGCATGGCGAGAAGTTGCTGCGCTTGATCGCGCGCGCCAGTCTGCGCCAGTTGTTGGATCGCATTCAGCAACGCTCGCAGATCCTGCGGCTTCAGGACTTTGGTGCCCTTTGGGGTCGCCGCATTTGCCGACGGAGGATTTTGCGCCAGCATCTGCAGATAGCGGTTGAGCGCCTGCTGATAGCGCTGCAGCAGCGCATCGACGAGAGGCTCCGGTGCGCCCTGCGCGAGTGCTTGTGAAATCATTTGCTGCAAGCGCCGCAATTCTTCTGCGGCTGATGACAAGCCGCCACGCTCAAGTGCGAGCGCAGTTTGCCACAGGAGGTCTTGTGCATGTCCGATCTCTTGTGGGCTCCGCGCCGTTTTCAAGCCCCAATACGCCGCGCGGATGGCGACGTAAGCGCCCGTTTGGTTTTGATAAAATGAATCCGGCGCGATGGTGAGCGCATTCAAGGCCAATATTGCCGACTTCCGACCGGCGGCGGCGGCGAGCGAAAGGTTCTGCCGCTCCTCGACGAGCGCGCGAGCCAGCGGATTGGTGAAAACTCGTGCAGGCAGCGTGAAGCGAACGGGTCTGCTTCGTCCGATGTTGCCGATGGCGTCCCTTGCTTCCAGCGTGATCGTCACCTCAAGCCCAGCATAGGGATCGCTGGTCAGATCACGATATACGGTGTCGTTGATGGTCTTGCCGGACGACGAAAGCGGCAGATCGACAACAAGGACGCGCTGCCGCTTTGTTTGCCTGGTTGGGCGAATAATGGCACGCGCGGACGCGACGCCATAGTCGTCTCCAGCCGTAATGGCGAATTTCACTGCATCGCGCGCTGTACGCTTGGGCGGTTGGGCGAAGGCAATGGACGGCGGTTCGTCGGGTATCGCTCTTATGTGCCATCGAGCCAGCGTCCGCATTCCGGCTACAACACTGATGGCTTCGTCGCTCGCAATCTTTTGATCGCTGGAATAGTCACCGCCGGTTCCGGCAAATCGGAACGCATTCGCGGGCCGCGGAGCCCAGGTCACTTGCGGCCGGAGACGCCCACCATGGATCCGGAGCGCCAGAACAGAACCGTTGGGAACAGCAATGACATCGCTCGCAGTTCCGCGCGGCAGGTAAATCGGTGCCTCGCCCGTATAGGCAGGCGGATCGACCCAGGCATCGAGCGTTGCGAGCGGCGCGATTTCGCCCGGCGTGAGCGCGGCTTCTAGTCTGCTGTGGGCCTCTCTTCCGGCAACAATCGCTCCGAGCAGCAGCGCCGCCAGAACGCCGTAACGCAAATAGAAGGGATCCGCCGGGGCAAGAGAAGCACGCGGTACGACAAGTTTCAGCCGGTGATGTTGCGCCAACAGAGCGCGGAGGTGCGCGCGCCACAGGCTCTCGGCCCAACGGTCGCCCGCGCCAGCCGCCATACTGTCTTCGCGTTCTGTAACCGGCCTGTGCGCCAAGGCGCTTTCACGTTCGAGACGCCGCGCCGCTTCGGTCCAATCCGGAAAGCGGAACGTCTGAAAGCGCGCCCCCATAAAGTATCCAGTGCCGCTGATGGCGGCCACCAGGATCAGTGCGTGAAGCACGCCGGGCAAATGCGGGAAGATGCCGAGGAGCGCGAGCGCTACAAAGGCTCCCACAATTCCGGTCGCCGGCCACAACCTTGGCCAGATTCGCTCCCAGAGAAGCGCGGCACGAGTGAACGCGATCCACCGCTCGGTGTGGCTATTCGAGCCAGTTTGGGATTCGATCGAGGCGGATAAACTCATCATCACTCATTCTAGGCCGTACAATGCTCCAGCGCTCGCCGTGCACTAACACTTCCGCGGCAGGTGGCCGCGCATTGTAGGCCGAAGCCATCGCCGCGCCATAGGCGCCTGCCATCATCAAGGCCATCAGATCGCCCGCCCGAAGCGGGGGCAAACGGTAGGTTCCGAACCGGTCGGAGGTCTCGCAGACCGGACCGACGACATCAAAAGTTTCTTCGGTCGTCTCATTGCGAGGATCGACGCACACGATCGCGTGATGGGCATCGTACAGCGCCGGGCGAAGGAGGTCGTTCATGCCCGCGTCGATCACAGCGAAGCGCTTACTTTCTCCGTCCTTGATGTAAAGAACCCGCGAGACGAGGATCCCGGCGCCGGCTGCAATTAGCCGGCCCGGTTCCAGGATCAGTGAAACGCCGAGTTCGCCCATAGGCCGGGCGATGGCTTCTGCATAGTGCGCAAGATCGGGAACGCCGTTTTCGCCGTAATTCACGCCGAGGCCGCCGCCGAGATCGGCTCTCGCAATCTCGCGGCCATCGCTGCGTAGCATCGCAATTAATTCAGCAATGCGCGCGAATGCCTGCTGAAAAGGTTCGACTTCGGTAATTTGGCTTCCGATGTGCACATCGACACCGACAATTTTCACGCCGGGCAGCCATGCAGCGCGCGCGTAGGCTTGCCGCGCCCGCGTCCAGGGAATGCCGAATTTCGTTTCGGCCATTCCGGTGGCAATCTTTGCGTGGGTGCGCGGATCGATGTCGGGATTCACCCGGATGGTAATGGGCGCGATTGCGCCCATGCTGCTGGCGATCTGGCTTAGCGATTCGAGTTCCGGCTCGCTCTCGACATTGAACTGGTGAATGCCAGAACGCAGCCCAAGTGCCAGTTCATCGCGCGTCTTGCCCACCCCGGAAAAAACAATTCGGCTTGCCGGAATCCCGGCGGATAGTGCCTTCTTCAGTTCGCCGCCGGAAACAACGTCGGCACCGGCGCCGAGCCCAGCGAGTGTCTTCAGGACGGCCAGATTGCCGTTCGCCTTGACGGAATAGGCGATCAATGTGCCGGCGGGAAATGCACCTGCAAACTGTCGGTAATTCTCCTCCAGCGCACGTGTCGAGTAGCAATAGAATGGCGTGCCAACCTCATGGGCAAGGGTCACAATATCCACTTGCTCCGCGCAGAGGCGGCCATTCCGGAAGTCAAAAGGATTCATCGGCCGATCGGCTGTGGCGGACGCGATGGATCTTTCTGGTTTTTCGGCGTTGCCTTGCCGTTCGGCATGAGGAGATCGCTCTTGATGCCGCACGCCGGAACCGCGAGTGCAAGCGCAAATACGAGAAGCACGCGCCAGACCATTCCCGTTCTCCTGCCGGCGCGGATGTGCGCCCGTCGCTGTGATTTGTCAATTTGGGCGAGCGCAGTTATCTCCTACCGAGATGATCCGTGCGCGATTTCATCCGACACTCATTCCCGGCGCTCTCGCGCTCGCCTGGGTAACCGGCTGTAGCCCCACCCCCCGCCCACCAGATTCATTGGTCAAGTTGAAATCGGAAACCGCGAAGCCGGTCCCATCGGTTGCTTTCATGGACGCGAGCGGGCGGGCACATAGGCTGACAGAATTCCGCGGCCGCTACGTGCTTCTCAACCTCTGGGCTACGTGGTGCGCACCTTGCGTGCGCGAGCTGCCCGCTCTTTCCCGCCTCCAGACGGCGGTAGGTACACGAACTTTGGAAATCCTGCCGGTGAATGTCGGGCGCGGCACGGCGCCGGAAACGGCGGCGTTCCTGAAGAGCAACAAGGCGAATTTGCCGGTCTATCTGGATACCAAAAGCGCTTTCTTGCATGCCTTCGGCGCCTTCGGCTTGCCCCTCACTGTGTTGATTGATCCGCAGGGTCGGGAGATCGCCCGCGCGAGCGGCGCTGTCCGGTGGGATGCCGCAGATGCTGTTTCTTATTTCAAGGCACTCAAAAAATAACGCCGCTTGATCATCGCGTGGGGACGGGAGTTTCGCCGCGGTAATCATAGAAACCGCGGCCGGTCTTCTGCCCCAGCCAGCCGGCTTCAACGTATTTCACCAGCAGCGGACAGGGACGGTATTTGGAATCGGCGAGGCCCTCGTAAAGTACCTGCATCACCGACAGACAGGTGTCCAAACCGATAAAATCGGCGAGCTGCAGCGGCCCCATCGGGTGATTGGCGCCAAGCCGCATGGCGGTGTCGATCGCTTCCACGTTCCCGACGCCTTCGTACAATGTGTACACCGCCTCGTTGATCATCGGCAGCAGAATGCGGTTGACGATGAAGGCGGGGAAATCTTCGGCGTAAGCAGCCGTCTTGCCTACCTTGCGCACGATATCGAGTGCTGCCTGGAAGGTGGTATCGTCCGTGGCGATGCCGCGGATCACTTCCACCAGCTGCATCATTGGCACGGGATTCATAAAATGGAGCCCGATGAAATGCTCCGGGCGGTCAGTGACTGAGGCGAGGCGGGTGATGGAAATGGAAGAGGTGTTCGTGGCGATCAGCGTATGGGAATCGATGCGGGGACAGAGCTCCTGAAAGATCTTGCGCTTAACCGCTTCGTCTTCGGTCGCGGCTTCGATAACCAGATCGCGGCCTCTCATATCCTCAAGAGTTTGCGCCGTGTGAATTCGTCTGATCGCCGGATCGATAACTTCCTCGCGGATGAGGCCGCGCGCCGCCTGCCGGCGCATGTTGCGGGCAATGGTTTTGGTGGCTCGATCCAGTGCCTCGGTGTTGATATCTTCCAGCATGACATCTACGCCGGCGAGCGAAAGCACATGTGCGATGCCCGTTCCCATCTGGCCCGCGCCGATAACGCCAACACGTTCGATATTCATGGAGTTGCCTCGATAGATTCGCTCAATAGCCGAGCTTGGTCAGTTCCGCTTCCATTTCCGGAATCGCCTTGAAGAGGTCGGCGACCACGCCGTAATCCGCGATCTGAAAAATGGGAGCGTCTTCGTCTTTGTTGATGGCGGCGATGATCTTGGAATCTTTCATGCCAGCCAGATGCTGGATAGCACCGGAGATCCCCACCGCGATGTAGAGTTCGGGTGCCACCACCTTGCCGGTTTGTCCGACCTGATAATCATTAGGCACGAATCCGGCATCGACTGCGGCACGCGAGGCGCCCACGGCCGCGTGCAGCCTGTCGGCGATCTTCTCCAACAGATGGAAGTTCTCACCGGACTGCATACCGCGCCCACCCGAGATGATGATTTTTGCAGAGGTGAGCTCTGGGCGCTCGGATTTCGACAACTGTTCGCCGACAAAATGCGAGATCTCCGGATTGGGCGCGGCACTAACCTTCTCGATTTGCGCGGAGCCGCTCGGCTGAGCCGCCTTGAAGGCCGTGGTGCGAACGGTGATGACCTTCTTGCCGTCCGCCGCCTGCACTGTGGCAATGGCATTGCCGGCATAAATCGGTCGCTCGAACGTGTCAGGGCTCACGACCTTGGTGATTTCGGAAATCTGCGGCACGTCGAGCTTGGCCGCCACGCGCGGCAGAAAGTTTTTTCCGCTGGTCGTGGCGGGCGCGAGGATTGCGTCATAGTTGGATGCGAGCGACAGGATCAGCGCCTCCATCGGCTCTGCGACGGCATGGGCGTAGAGTGGCGCGTCTACGATCAGCACCTTCTCCACGCCGGCAAGCTTCGTCGCCTCGTCGGCAGCCGCGCTGCAATCGGAGCCCGCGACCAGCACGTGCACTGGTGTGCTCACCTGCGCAGCGGCAGTGACGGTCTTTGCGGTCGGATCCTTTAGCGATTTGTTGTCGTGTTCGGCAATGACGAGAGAGGCCATCAGATCGCACCGATCTCTTTCAGCTTGTCTACCAGTTCTGTGGCGGTCTTCAGCTTCACACCCGCCTGACGCTTGGGTGGTTCGGTCACTTTCAGCACCTTCAGGCGCGGCGTAGCATCCACCGCGTAATCGCCGGGTGTTTTCTGATCGATGAGTTTCTTTTTCGCTTTCATAATGTTCGGAAGTGAGGCGTAACGCGGCTCGTTTAGGCGAAGATCGGTGGTGACCACCGCCGGCAGCTTGATCTCGACGGTCTGAAGACCGCCATCGATTTCGCGTTCGACGTCGGCTTTCCCGTCCTTAATCTCGAGTTTGTGGGCGAACGTGCCTTGTGGCCAGCCCAGCAGCGCAGCGAGCATCTGTCCTGTCTGATTCGAGTCGTCATCGATTGACTGCTTGCCGAGAATGACCAGACCCGGCTGCTCCGTATCGCAAATCACCTTCAGAATTTTCGCAACTGCCAGCGGCTCGACCTCATTATCCACTTTCACGAGAATTCCGCGGTCGGCACCCATGGCGAGCGCAGTACGAATTGTTTCGCCCGCCTGCTGCGGGCCGATTGAGACAACGACGATCTCGCTCGCGTTGCCCTTTTCTTTCAGCCGGATTGCCTCTTCGACGGCTATTTCGTCGAAGGGATTCATGCTCATTTTGACGTTGGCCAAGTCGATGCCGGAGCCGTCCGCTTTGACGCGGACTTTCACGTTAAAGTCGATCACCCGTTTCACCGGGACAATCACCTTCATGGCTCGCTGAGTGCCTTCCCGAAAGCGGCGCTTGTATCGCGGATGCGAGGGTAGAAATCCGCTCGCGGGCGCAGCGCAGATTGTGCGGCGCGGAAACTAGGTCTGCCGCTGATTGATTGTCAACGCGGATTTCCCAAGCTGGGCTTAGCATCCACTAAACATTGGGCGGCCGCTGAACTCAGGTGCACCGCAACAATTTCTCAGATTATGCGTCACTCCGCCGCATCCGGGTGGCGCCCATCGGGATCGATTCGCAATTGCCGAACACTTCGCGGTGATCCTGCCCCTTGCCAGTCTGAGCGATAGGGTGCCTCACGGGCAGTCAGGCGGAACGTATGAATGGATGCAGCGATTCTGCCGCGCAGGTTCGGTAGACCGATGAAGGGGTTGCGCTATAAACCGCCCGGTCAGCAGTTCAGGAGTTCTCATGCCGAAAGATGAACGCAAGCGCCAGCGGCGTCTCGCTCGGCAAGGCACCGAGTCTGTTTCCGAGGGTCCGGCCGATGTTTCGGCAGTGCCTCTCGATCAAACGCCTGTGTCGCCACTGGATGCGGATGCAACCCGGGAGGATATCGCACCGGAGACCGGCGATTCTGAACCGGGACCGACAAAGCCTATCGCGCTCGCTCAAATTCTGGCCAACCCCTCTTACTCGGAAAATTTGAGAGCAAACGCCGCCCAGACGGGGACGCCAATTTCGGAGTCCACCATAGAACACATCGAGCCGCAGCCGGACCTATCCAACGCACCGCCTGCACCCGAAGGGAACGATGTGTCTCCGGAACCTCCGATCCTCCAATACGGCCGGCCAATTCCCGCCACAGACGATCCGTTGGATGTGGCGAATGTCCGAGCCCGGCCGACAAGGGAGCCGGTCATCATCGCGCTTCTGCTGGTCGCGCTAATTATGCTTGCGGTGGATACTTACTTCACCCTGCGGCTCAACGGTCTTTCGGATCGGCTGTCTGAACTTGCCGCAAAATCCGCTGCGCCCGTTGTGACAGCGGCCGACCGGCCGTGGGTGGGAGTCGATACGGTGGAAACGGCGCAGTTCGCGAATGGTGGACAGCCGGTAACCACTGTGCACATTGTAAACAGTGGTCGCCAGCCGGCCTACGATCTGCGTTCCAACACGGTTGGCAGTCTGCGGGCTGTGGCAGCGGCGCCCCCCGAAATCCCGGCGCAAAAAGGACCGTTGGCCACCACCGGCCTGCTGATGCCGAACACCGGCGGCAAACTCACCTTCTTTGCCAACACGCGCGCCTTGACTGCAGAGGAAGCGGCAAATGTGAAAAAAGGACAGTATGTGCTCTGGCTTGCGGGCCGGCTCGACTACAAAGATGCGGCGGGCCGCGCGCATTTAACCACTTTCCGGTACCATTACGATCCAACGCTGAACAGCTTTATCGCGGCGCCTCAGGGCAATTCCGCGAACTAACCAAGCATATCAAGCATGCTGTTGCGGTTCGGCTCCGCCGCGATTTGAATGTGAGCGAAGTGTAAGGGAAAAAGTGCCGCGGCCGCCGCAGGGCTGATGCACAACGCGAGGATTTTCTCGCAGTTCTTCTGTAAACCGGCGCGAAGCACCTGCCGAACGAAGGCGCGCGCGCTCCGCGGTGAAAAGAGCATCACCGCATCGATGGCGTCTGATGCAAGCCCGGCGGCGGCTGTATCACTCAGCATGGCTCTTTCGTTTGCCCGATAGAGCCGCAGCACTTCGACATCGAATCCCTGCTGCAATAACGTGCAAACGAGATCGTCTGTTATCGCATCTCCGGCGGCGTAAACGAGAGATCCCCCGCCCGGAAACGCCCACTGGCGGACGTTTTGCGCGAGAACTCTTGAATCGCCTTTTGCATCCCGCACTGAAACGAAACCGGCCGAACGGGCGGCTTCTGCCGTTTGAGGACCGACAACGAACAGCGGCACGTTGCGCTTTCTGGTTCGTTGCGCCAGGGCACGCACGCCGTTTGCGCTGGTGACAAGAATCGCCTGCGCAGTTTCAAATGAAAGGTCGGGGCCATCTTCCAACTGAATATCCATAGCCGGCGACAGAATTGATTCGTGACCCCGTTCCCGCAGTAATCTCGCGAGGCGTTCTCCTTCTTCTGCGGGTCGCGTAACCAGGATGCGCATCAACTGGGGAGCCACTGGGTGACGCGGGGTTTGAGCGCCAGCCCGGCTTCTCCGCCAAGAGCCGCCGCCCCTTCCTCCGATAAGTTGTCCCGCACGATGCTGAACGCGGTATCGGCGTAGCCGCTGCCGTCCGGCGCAATAACTTCGCCTTGGAACGACAGCTTCCCGTCGCTATAGCTGGCAAAACCGCCGATCGGCGTGGTGCAGGAACCATCGAGAGCCGCTTGAAATGCCCGTTCACAAGAGAGCGCAATGGTCGTGGGCAAATGGTGCAATGGTGAAAGCAAATTGAGCCAGCCGTCGTGCCGCCGAGTTTCGATGCCGATGGCGCCTTGCGAAAGAGCGGGAAGCCAAGTGTGCAGGGGCATGAGCGCTGTGGCGCGACCTTCAAGTCCAAGGCGCCGCAAACCTGCGCAGGCAAGTAGAATGGCATCGAACTCGCCGCCATCCAGTTTGGTAATCCTCGTATCAACGTTCCCTCGTAACGGGATAATCTCCAGGTCTGGCCGGGCACGAGACACCTGTGCCTGCCTCCGCACGGAGCTCGTGCCGATGCGAGCGCCCGGCGGAAGCTCGGCCAATGAACCAGCCCAGCGAGACACAAATGCATCGCGAGCGTCCTCGCGTTCGAGAACTGCGGCGATTTGCAAGCTATCCGGAAGGAGTACGGGAACATCCTTCATCGAATGAACTGCCAGATCGATCGTCCCGCCAAGCAGTGCGTCTTCCAGCTCTTTGGTGAACAGCCCTTTCCCGCCCAGCGCAGCAAGCGGGCGATCCTGGATGCGATCCCCGCTGGTGCGCACTGTGACCAATTCCGAAGCGATCTCACGTGCCTCAAGAGCTTCGCACACCAGGTTTGCCTGCGCGAGAGCAAGGCGGGACCCGCGGGTGCCAATTCGAAGAGGACTTTGCGGCACAGTTAAATTCACGCTAGGTGTAGGGCGTATCTAGCACATTATTTGGCGTTCAATTGCGCGACTTCATCATTCTCGGGCTGGAAACGAGCTGCGACGAAACCGCCGCAGCAATTGTGCGGGGCCATGCGCCCGGGCCGGGCACGATCCTGTCCAATGTTGTGCTCAGCCAACTGGAGCAACACGCAGCCTTCGGGGGAGTTGTCCCAGAAATTGCCGCGCGTGCTCATGTCGAGGCACTCGATTCTGTAATCGAAGCAGCACTCAGGGAAGCTTCTGTTTCGCCTATCAACATCGACGCGATTGCAGCGACGGCGGGGCCGGGCCTTATCGGTGGTGTTATGGTTGGGCTGACAACGGCAAAGGCGCTGGCGCTCGCGTGGGAAAGGCCGCTCGTCGCCGTCAATCATCTCGAAGCACATGCCCTCACGGTGCGCCTGACGCACGGAGCGGAGTTCCCCTTCTTGCTGCTGCTGATTTCGGGTGGCCATTGCCAGTTGCTCGGTGTCCATGATGTCGGCCGATATGAGTTCTATGGTACGACAGTTGACGACGCTTTGGGCGAGGCATTTGACAAGGTGGCGAAGCTCCTTGGCCTTGCCTATCCCGGCGGGCCAAAAGTCGAAGCGCTGGCAACAACCGGCGATCCCAAAGCCTTCAAACTCCCTCATCCGATGGTGGGCCGGCAAAATGCGAATTTCTCATTCTCGGGACTGAAAACCGCAGTCCGTCAAATCGTGCGGAGCCCTGGTTTTTCGGAATCATCCAAAGCCGATCTGGCAGCGTCATTCCAAGCCTCGGTTATCGCGAGCCTTGCAGATCGGGTTGCCGTTGCGATGGACCTGTTTCGCTCGGCCGCGACTGCCCCGGCAGCATCTACTTTGGTCATTGCGGGCGGTGTCGCGGCGAACAGTGCGATTCGTTCCGCCCTTTCGCAGCTTGCAAGCGCCAAAGGCTTTGAAATTATGGCTCCGCCCCCACACCTCTGCACCGATAATGGGGCGATGATCGCCTGGGCCGGGGTAGAACATGCAGAGCGCGAACGCTTCGACGATCTCGCCACCGGCCCGCGGGCGCGTTGGCCTTTGGCGACAGCGCCGCAACGCTCGTTGGAATCGGCCAGTTGAATCCATGAAACTTGCGACGTGGAACATCAACTCTGTGCGGCTGCGCCTGAACCTCGTTGCGCGTCTTCTTCGTCAGCAACAGCCGGATGTCCTTTGTTTGCAGGAGACAAAGGTCATAAACGATCTCTTTCCCGCCAAACGTCTGCGCGAACTCGGTTATGTGCATCAGGCGATCAATGGGCAGAAAGGCTATCACGGCGTGGCCATCATTTCGCGGCTTCCGTTCGCACGGGCAGAAGCACGAGATTTTTGTGGAAAAACAGATTGCCGGCACGTGGCGGTAACATTCGAAAGCGGCCTGGAACTGCACAATTTCTATGTGCCTGCCGGTGGGGATTTGCCCGACCCGAGGGTGAATCCGAAATTTGCGCACAAGCTCGATTTTCTACGTGAGCTATCAGGCTGTTTCGAAAAACGAACGGACCGTCAAACGCCGATTGTTCTGGTAGGCGACCTGAACGTTGCGCCGCTGCCAAACGACGTCTGGAGTCACAAGCAGTTACTCAATGTGGTGAGCCATACGCCGGTGGAGACGGACTTGCTGAATGCGGCGAAAGCAGCATTCAGCTGGGTTGACCTGGCGCGCGAATTCGTCTCGCACGAGAAGAAAATCTATTCCTGGTGGAGTTACCGCGCGCAAAACTGGGAAACGTCAGATCGCGGGCGGAGGCTGGACCATATCTGGGTTAGCCCAGGCTTGAAGGGCGCGGCAAGAAGCCATGCCATCCTTAAACCCTTGCGTGGGTGGAAGCGCGCATCTGACCATGTGCCGGTTGTGGCCGAATTCGATCTTTCAAGTTGAACGATGAAATCCGCCGACGAAAACGAGGTACTGGACCTGCGCGGATTGAAATGTCCGCTGCCGGCACTTTTCGCCCGGCGCGCGCTTGCGCGGTTGCCCAGTGGCTCGTCCATTCGTGTCCTGAGCGATGATCCGCTCGCGCCGGTGGATATTCCGCACATGTGCCATCAGGAGGGATATGACTGCGTCAAGTCCGATTCACCCCACAATAGTACTGCCCTTGTTCTCCGGCGACCGTAGGGAATCGGCCCCCGGAAGGGGGGTTGCGAAAGGGCGGCCAACGCCTCAAATTCCCGGCGTCAAAAACGACCCATCCGCGTTTCAACAGCGGTCCGCCCGGACAGCGGCGGCGCCACCATAGGACTCGAGCGCAAATGTCCGGCCTGTCCATGACCCTGCAAAGTGTTTTGGGCTGCATCCTTGTCCTGCTGGCTCTCCTCTCGGCACAATTGGGGACGTTGGCCCTGGTTCGGATCTTTGCACCAGACCGCCGCGTTCGCCGCTCAAGTCTCGCGGACATACAGCTGCCGCAAGTGCTCGTGCAGCTACCGGTGTGTGACGAAGGGCGCCTTGCGGTGCGCGTGGCCGCCGCTGCCGCACAGATGGACTGGCCGCAAGACAAACTCGAAATCCAGCTGCTCGACGATGGTCGTGCCGAGAACCACGATGCGCTATCGGAAGCGGTCCGTGCCGTTGTGCCTGAGAATGTGAATTTTCAGGTTCTGCGGCGCGGCGTGCGCACGGGGTTCAAGGCCGGCAATCTTGCCTTCGGCCTCAATCACTCAGACGCGCCGTATGTGGCGATTTTCGATGCCGATTTCCTTCCGCCGCCGGATTTCTTGCGGCGTACGGTCCCGGCTCTGGTTGCGGATCCTGGGCTTGCGTTTGTGCAGGCGCGCTGGGGACACGCCAACCGGGAATCAAATTGGCTCACCGCCGCGCAAGGATTTTTGCTCGATAGCCACTTCGCGGTCGAGCAGGAGGCGCGGTTCCGGATGGGGCTGCCGATTTCCTTCAACGGCACCGCCGGGGTCTGGTCGCGTGATGCCATCGAGAGCGGTGGCGGTTGGACAGGCGACACACTCACCGAAGACCTCGATCTATCCATTCGCTGCGCGCTGAAGGGCTGGCGTGGCGCCATTCTTTCGGATCTGGAAGTGGCAGGTGAGTTGCCCGACACAGCAGCGGCATGGCGTGCCCAGCAGGCGCGCTGGACAAAAGGCCACGCACAAGTGGCGCGCAAACTCGTGCCGGAAATTTGGAAAAGTGCTTGGCCGTGGTGGCAGAAGGCGGCCGTCACGCTGCAGATCTGCCAATTCGGATTCTATACCCTTGCGGCCTTGAGTGCACTGATCAGCCTGACACTGATGTATATAGGTGTCGTCTACGTGAAGGCGGTTGCCGATCTCGGCCTGGTGGTCACCGGATTGGGCCTTTGCGCGAGCCTTGGTTATCTGTGGCTCGGGCAGGCGATGCTTGGCAGGCAGGGTGAACGGAACCTCTTCCGCTCCTTGCTCCTCGCGATCCTGTTCCCCAGCGGTCTGGTGCTCTCCAATGCCCGAGCGACCTATGAAGCCTTTTCCAATCGCGAGATGGTGTTCAACCGTACGCCCAAAGCAGGTGCTGTTTATGCCGGCGGGTGGCGCGGAAGCCCTGAAATCGCGGCGGGATTGCTGTTGCCCGTGTTTGCCCTTGCGGAGCAGGCCTGGAGCGCGCCGTTCTTTGTTTTTGCAGCGGCGGGATTGCTGGCCATCGGCGGGATGGGCTGGACGTCTGCCCTTCAAATCCCCGCCCGTGATGCGGCTTCTAAGTAATTCGTTAACTTTCGACGTCTCAAATTGAAGCGATTGCTCTAACGGGGCTTTGAAGGTGGCTCCGTAGGCTCATGACCAAATCGTCGCTGGGGCAGGCGCATGAGGGCCTTTGCAAAATTGTCGTCGATACGGTTTGCGGTGCTGGGCGCGTTTGCATCTCTGCTCACGGCCTGCGCCAGCGTTCCGTCGGATGGGCCTGGCTATGTGAATGCGGATATCGCTCCGCAGGTTGAGACTCCCGATAAGCCGCTGCAATGTGTGCCGTATGCGCGCGCACGTTCCGGCGTGAATATTCACGGCGATGCGGCCGGGTGGTGGGTTCTCGCCGCGGGCAAATATGTCCGCTCCGGCGAGCCCAGTCTGGGTTCTGTGATGGTGCTCACCGGCTATGCCGGTCCGGCGCGCGGGCATGTCGCGGTGGTGGTGGCGATGGATTCGCCGCGGCAGATCAGGGTCGATCATGCGAATTGGCTCGACGATGGCCGCATTTATCGCGACGATCCGGTCATCGATGTGAGTCCCGGGAATGACTGGAGCGCGGTGCGGGTGTGGGATACCCGTGACAACGTGCTCGGCGCCCGCACTTATATAGTTCGCGGCTTCATCGGGCCGGACCGCGAGCAGGATCAGCGCGTCGCGAGCAGCGAATAGCGACTTCGCCTGCTCCTGCCGCGCAGCCAGACCGCCCCCCTTGCGTTTCCGGCGTGTGCGCATATGGTCCGCGCCCTTGAAGCAAACGGCAGATGAAGCCGGCTCGCGCTGAGGCGCACACAATTCCCAATCGCAAATCGTGAAACCCAGCAATTCCATCGCGCCCGACGCGTTATCAGCCGAGCGGCTTGGCGAAGCAGATCGTCCGGCTGAAGGCGATGCGCCGAGACCAAGCGCCCGCCGCACTGCCGCCCTAACGCTGGGAGCATTGGGCGTAGTCTTCGGTGATATCGGGACCAGTCCGCTGTATGCCATGCGCCAGTCCATCCAAGCCGCGGGCGGTCAAACACCAGATGCCTTGGCAGCACTGGGTTGCGCTTCACTCATTTTCTGGGCGCTGATCTTCGTCGTCACCATCAAATATGTGACGCTGATCATGCGGGCCGACAATGACGGCGAGGGCGGCAGCCTTGCGCTGGCGGCGCTGGCCCATCGTTCGCAGGGAATTAGCCGCCGGCTGAAAAGCACCATCGGCATCGCCGCACTCATCGGGTTGGCGCTTTTTTATGGCGACGGGATGCTGACACCGGCGATCTCGGTATTGAGCGCGGTGGAAGGGATAGGGGTCGGAAGCGACAGTTTCAAACCTTTCGTGCTGCCCATCACACTCATCATCCTCGTCGGACTGTTCTTGCTGCAGTCGCGCGGCACCGCGCATATCGGACGCCTGTTTGGCCCCATCATGGTGGTGTGGCTCGCAATAATCGCGGTTCTCGGCGCAATCTCGATTTTTCACACTCCAGGCGTTCTCTGGGGTTTAAATCCATCCTACGGCATTGCACTTTTCGTCCGCGAGCCGTGGATCGCTTTTGTCACCCTCGGCCTTGTCGTTCTCTCCGTTACAGGGTGCGAAGCTCTTTACGCCGATATGGGACATTTCGGCCGGAACCCCATACGCTACGCATGGTTTATGGTGGCCCTCCCAGCATTGGTGCTATGCTATTTCGGGGAGGCCGCCGCCGTCCTGCGCAATCCGCACGCCATCGGCGGCGTGAACGATCCCACTTCCTATCTGTTTTTCGGTTTGGTGCCGCATTGGGCCCATTATGCGATGGTAATCCTCGCCACAGTAGCCACGGTCATCGCCTCCCAGGCGGTGATTTCAGGGGTGTTCTCGATCACCCAGCAGGCGGTGCAGCTGGGTAGACTTCCGCGCATGGAAATCCGCCACACTTCGGCGACGGAATTTGGGCAGATCTATGTACCGCGCATGAACGGCTTTCTTGCAGTTGGTGTCGTGCTGATCGTGCTGATCTTCCGCAGCTCTGATGCGCTCGCCGCGGCTTACGGCATTGCCGTATCTGGCGTGATGGTGATCGACACGTTCAATGCTTCGATCGTGGCGGCGAAACAATGGCACTGGGGCGTCAAGCTGGCGATTGCGGTGTTTGGCGGCCTGGGGCTGGTGGACCTCATCTTCCTCAGCGCCAACAGCCTCAAAATCGTGCAGGGCGGGTGGTTGCCGTTACTCATCGCCGCCGGCGTGTTCTTTATGATGGAGACGTGGCGCATCGGCCGCCGCGCGCATCTCGAAAAGATCCGCAGCGAATCAATGCCGCTTGAGCTCTTGCTCGCCCGCGCCGACAAGACTCCTACGCGGGTGGCAGGTACTGCGGTTTTCCTCGCTCCTCGCGGGGATTCGGTGCCTGGTGCGCTGCTGCACAATCTCAAGCACAACAAAGTTCTTCATGAGCGAATTATCATCTGCCATGTGGCCGTGGAAGAGGTGCCGATGGTCTCCGCCGCCAGGCGCATCGAGGTAAAGAAGCATGGCAAGGGCTTCTTTACGATGACCATCCATCGCGGATTTTTCGAAATGCCCGACGTCCCGAAGTCTTTGGAAGAGGCACGTCGTCTCGGGTTAGCCGTGGATGTGGAGACGGCAACTTTCTTTATTGGTCACGAAACGTTGGTGCCGGCGGAACACTCCGTGTTCAGCAGATGGCGCACGCGACTTTACATTCTGCTGGTCGCCAATGCGTTGTCGCCGGCCAAGTTTTTCAAACTGCCGCCCAACCGGGTCGTAGAATTGGGAACACAGATAACAATCTGATTCCCGCGCATCCCGCGCGATATATGCGTTTTATATAAAAGCACTCCAAACACCTTCTCGAATTTATACGGCGGAGCTGGCAAATCGCCTGAGACGCAAGGCCGGAAGGCAGCGGAACGTGCGAGTCATTCCGTCCCTGTATCCATCCACTCCAAGGCGCCGTCGGCGGCATGGCTTGTCTCGATCCGCGGCAGGCCGGGTCTGCAACGCGCCGGAAAAAGTGCTCTTTGAGATCGGAAGTGTTTTGGCAACTGCGCTCGGCTTGGCACTCGCCTTCAATGTGATTCTGGCTGCTCTTTGTTTCGGCTGACGGATGCAGCATGCGTAATAGTGTAAACACTGCCGCAACCATTGTTTTTGCACTCGGAATAGGCGCCAGCTCCCAGCACGTGTTGGGCGCGCCGGCTCCGCTGCCTGTAATCAGCGGACCACTCGCGCCAAACCCTGATCCAGTGCAAATCGAAACCGGAGTATTCGGGCCCCTGGACCTTACCGGGACCGTTGGCGGACTCGCACACTGGCAGGATAATTCCGCGGTGTCCGACAAACGCTCGGCCGCCGATCTGAATAATGCGCAACTGATCCTGCAAAGCACGACGGGTTGTGTACCGCAAGCCTTTCTGAAGTTTGTGTCCGGGGATCGATTCTCGTTCGAGGTGGGCAAGCTGCCGTCGCTGATTGGAGTTGAATCGACCTTCACCTTCGAAAACGCGGAGATCGAACGTGGATTGCTTTGGAATCAGACATCATCGGTCAGCGACGGTATTCAGCTCAATTATGCAGATGGGCCCCTGAACGTTTCCGTCTCATGGAACGACGGCTACTATTCCGCGCGTTACAACTGGCTCACAGCGTTGAACGGCGGCGCAGAGATAGTTGGTCTCTGGCGGGACCAATCTTGGGCATACCGGTTATTCCACATTTGCAACGCCCCTGCCGCAGAACAACAGTGCGATTCTGGATATTGCTTACACTGCCTCGTTGGGCAGATGGGCTTTCACTCGCTATCTCCAACTCTCGCGCGTGCCGCGAAGTGCGGGTTGGGTTTCGGCAACGGGGCGTCTACTGCCGGTGCGGCATTGCAGGTCAGCTACAAGCAGGACGACCGCTGGTCCGTTGCTGCCCGCGCCGAAGCCTTGGCTACTATGGGCGACATGAACTTGCTTTATGGTCCTGAGAGCGGCGCCTGGTCCGCCAGTCTCACGCCCACTTATCAGAATGGAGTATTCTTCGCGCGCGCGGAGGCCGCTTATGTGGGAAGTGAAAATGGTCGGAACGGCTTCGCTCTTGGTCGGAGATTGGAAAACAGCTCCCAGGCGCGGCTGATGCTGGAAACGGGCATGTTGTTCTAATGGACGGGGCATTCAGGCCGAAAGGGTACGCCGGCTCGCTCGCCATCGTCGTGGCCGCGGTCCTGATCGGATTCGCCTTGCAGCGTGCGCATATTCATCCTGCAAATTTCGCAGTCGTTTTCCTGACGGCGGTGCTGGTGAGTGCGGTTATGTACGGCTTGTGGCCGGCGCTGCTTGCCTGTATGGCCAGTCTTCTTGCGTACAATTTCTTCTTTCTTCCGCCGCTCTACACGTTTACGATTGCCGATCCCAGCAACATCGTTACCTTGTTTTTCTTCGGTGCCGTCGCGCTGATTGCAAGCAACCTTGCCGCGCAGGTGCGAAGGCACGCAGTGAGCGCGGAGACCGAACGGCTGCGCTCCGCAATGCTCACGTCTCTGTCGCACGATTTGCGGACTCCTCTTGCGTCGATCATGGGCGCGGCCAGCAGCCTGATGAGTCATCGGCAGACGCTCGACGATATCGGGCAGGCTGATCTGATTGAAATGATTCAGGAGGAGGCCGAGCGTTTGCACCGCTTCATCACAAATCTGCTGGATATGACGCGGCTTGAAGCGGGAGCTATTGCGCCCAGGCTCGAACTGATCGATCTGAGCGACGTGACAGGCACGGCGCTTCGCCGGGCGGAGAAAATACTGGCCGGCCACACCGTCGTGGTAGAAATCCCAGGCAATTTGCCGTTGCTGAACATCGACCCGGTTCTCTTGGAGCAGGCGCTGTTCAACGTTCTGGACAACGCCGCCAAATACACGCCGCAAGGATCGCGTATTCTGCTGCACGCGTGCGATAATGGGGGCATGGTCCGGGTGGAGATCGCCGACGAGGGCGAGGGAATTCCGGCACACGAGCGCGAGCGCGTGTTCGACAAATTCTACCGCGCTCAGGCCGCTGACAAGAAGCGCACCGGAACGGGTTTGGGTCTCGCCATCTGCCGCGGTTTTCTGCAGGCGATGAACGGCGCGATCAGCGTTGCCAATCGTGCGGACGGCGTGGGCACGGTATTCGTCATCACGCTTCCCGTCGGGCGGCAGCAGCCAGCCGAGGCTGCAACGTGACGCGGCCGCTCCGCATTCTCGTAGTGGACGATGAGCCGCCAATCCGGCGGTTCCTTCGTACCAGTTTTACAGCCCAGGGTTATGAGACTGTCGAAGCCGAAGATGTGTCTTCGGCCATGCGGATGCTGCGCGCCGAAGAGCCGGATGTGGTCGTGCTTGATCTTGGCCTTCCGAAGCAAGATGGCTTCGATTTCATCCGCATGCTTCGTGAGACCGCTATGACGGTCCCCATCGTGGTGCTGTCCAGCCGCACAGATGAGGCAGGCAAGGTCCGCGCGCTCGATATGGGCGCGGACGATTACGTCACCAAGCCGTTCGGCACCGATGAGCTTCTTGCCAGAATCCGTGTCGCCGTGCGCCACCGGCTGCATCAACAGGGCGAGCATGCACGCTTCGAAGCCGGCGACCTCACAGTCGATTTAGTCCGCCGGATCGTAATGGTACGCGGGCGTGAGGTGAAACTGACGCCGCGAGAATACGACCTGTTGCGGGTCCTCACCGCCCATGCCGGCAAGGTACTTACACATAGGTTCATCCTGCGCGATGTGTGGGGCGGCGAAAGCGAGGTGCAATATCTGCGCATCTACATCCGCGCACTGCGGCAGAAGATCGAGCGCGATCCCGAGCGGCCCCAACTGATTCTGACCGAACAAGGCGTAGGTTATCGCCTCAAGGCCGCGGACTGAGCAGGAATGCGCTGGAGACCACCATGAGCGGCATAGTCCTGAATGGAAACGAAGCGCATGACGATGCGCACGTCCACAGAACCCAATCGGGCGCGCGCCGAACGGCGGGGCTGACTCTCGCCGCGCTGGGCGTGGTGTATGGCGATATCGGTACCAGCCCGCTCTACGCCGTGCGCGAATCGGTGCTTTCCGCCGGCGCACATATACCGCCCGCACCTGCCATCATGGGTGTGGTCTCGCTCATCTTCTGGTCGCTGCTGATCGTGGTGACCTTGAAGTATGTTGTGCTCATTATGCAGGCCGATAATGACGGCGAGGGCGGTATACTGGCTCTTTCGGCTCTGGCGCACCGCACGCCCGGTCTGAGCAGGCGCGCCAAGCTCGCCATCACCACCATTGCCATTTTGGGACTCGCGCTGTTCTTCGGCGACGGCATGCTCACGCCCGCCATTTCCGTGTTAAGCGCTGTCGAAGGGCTGAGCGCAGAGAGTCCAGCTTTCGCGCCGCTGGTGATGCCGCTTTCCCTCGCCATTCTGATCGGGCTGTTCGTGCTGCAATCGTTGGGAACGGCGAAGGTGGGCGGACTTTTCGGGCCCATTATGGTCGTGTGGTTCATCACGCTTTCTGCACTCGGGCTTGCCTCGATTGTGCGTGCGCCTGCGATCCTTGCCGCCATCAATCCTGCCTACGGCGTCACGTTGTTCATACGCGAGCCGTGGACAGCCTTCGTCTCGCTGGGTTCAGTGGTGTTGGCCGTCACCGGCTGCGAGACGTTGTATGCCGATATGGGACATTTCGGAAAATCTCCCATCCGGCTTGCCTGGCTCGTCTTTGTACTGCCAGCGCTGTTTCTGAATTATTTCGGTCAGGGCGCGGCGCTGCTGCTCGATCCGAAGAAAACGCCAATCGCGTTCTATGCGGTTGCGCCGCATTGGGCGCATTATCCGCTGGTCGTGCTTGCGACCATCGCCACCATCATCGCCTCGCAGGCTGTAATCTCGGGCGTGTTTTCGATTTCAAAGCAGGCGGTGCAACTCGGCCAATTACCCCGCATGGAAATCCGGCACACTTCGGCGACGGAGTACGGGCAGATCTACGTACCGAGCATGAATGCGCTGCTCGCTGTCGGCGTGGTACTAATCGTGCTGATTTTCAAATCCTCCAACGCGCTTGCAACCGCTTATGGTATTGCCGTGACCGGCATCATGGTGCTGAGCACGATATTGGTCGCGGTGGTTGCGGTGCGCCAGTGGCACTGGAAGCGTTGGATTGTTTTGCCCGTGTTTGGGGCGCTGGCGCTGATCGATCTGGCCTTCCTGGGCGCCAACTCTCTCAAGATCGTGGAAGGCGGATGGTTGCCCATCGGCATCGCCGTAGCGGTCTTCATCGTGATGGACACGTGGCGGGTAGGGCGCCGCGCGCATCTCGAAAAGATTCGCGAAGGCGCGTTGCCGGTCGACCTTCTGCTCGCCCGCGCCGATAAGATGCTTCAACGGATTTCCGGTACTGCAATTTTTATGACCATCCGCAGCGACCTTGCGCCGAGCGCGCTGCTTCACAGCATGAAACACTATCACGTTCTACATGAACGCGTGGTGCTCATGAACGTGGCGTTCGAGGACAAGCCGTTCGTGCGGGTCAGGGATCGTGTGAACGTGCAGAAGCTCGGCAAAGGCTTCTACGAAGTGAAGGTCAAGTTTGGTTTCTTCGAAACGCCCAACGTGCCACGGGCGCTCGAGGAAGCGCGTGCCCGCGGCTTGGCGTTGGATGTGGACACCTCTACTTTCTTTCTCGGACGCGAAACTCTTGTGCCGTCATCCAAGCCAACGCTTCCGCGCTGGCGCATCGCGGTCTACATGTGGCTCGCATCGAATGCGCTGTCGCCGGCCAGGTTCTTCTGCCTGCCTCCCAATCGGGTGGTGGAGCTTGGCGCGCAGGTCGCAATTTAGTCGAGCGCGTACACCAAGGCTTTCAGGTAAGCCGTTTCCGGCAGCATGGGATGAATCGGATGATCCGGACCTGCACCAGCGTCGCGGATCAGCGCTCCGCGGCGGCCTGCACGAGCAATGCCAATGGCACACTCCTGTTCGAAACGGTCACGCGGCATGTTGTATGAGCACGAGGCGAGAAGAAGGTAGCCATTCGCGGCGGTAACCGAAGCTGCGAGGCGCGCGAGCTTGCGATAAGCCCGTGCGCCGGCCTCCAGGTCCTTCCGTGCCCTCACGAACGGCGGCGGATCAGCAATGACGATATCGAAAGTCTCGTTCGCCTTGGCGAGCCGCTCCAGCTCTTCGAATACGTCCGCCTTGACGAACTTACACCTGCCTGCAACGCCGTTCGCGTTTGCGGCATCATCTGCCAAGGCGAGAGCCGACGCCGACGAGTCGATTCCGATGACCTCTGCCGCGCCGGATCTGGCCGCAAGAATCGCGAAGCCACCCGTGTAGCAGTAGCAGTCGAGCACCGTGCGACCGCTGGCGAGCTTTGCCATGAACGCGCGATTATCTCTCTGGTCGAAATACCAGCCGGTCTTTTGGCCCGAACTTGGATCGGCGTAGTAGTGCCCCCCGTTTTCCGTCACCGTCATGCGCGCCGGCAGTTCGCCGCGCACGGCGCGTACGTACTGCTCTAGCCCCTCCAGTGTCCGCAAAGGTGCATCGTTGCGTAGGACGACCTGCCTGGGGGCAATCACTTCATCGAGTGCATCAAGCATTGGTTCGGTCAGAGTCTCCATGCCGGCCGTTGTGACCTGCACCACGCAAGTATCGTCGAATCGGTCGATCGTCAGTCCCGGCAGGCCGTCGCCTTCCGCTTGAACCAGGCGATAATAGTGTTCGCCAAACAGCGTCGCTCGGCGAGTCAGCGCGCGGGCGAAATGCGAGGCGAAGAAGGCATCGCCGATCTGTGCGTCCGGAATAGAATCGAGTAGGCGCACGGCGATCAGGCTTTTAGGGTTGAAATATCCCGTGCCAAGGTCACGCCCGTCAGATGTTCGGGCATTCACGAGCGAACCTGGCCCCAGCGATTTGGCCGCCGCGTCCATCACGATTTCGTTCGAGAAAATCCAGGGCGCGCCCGCAAGCGCGCGTCGCCCTTCGCGCGGCTTGAGCCGGATGATCGAATGTGAAGGCATTGTGTTCTTTCTAACGAATTGCGCTGGAAATCTGATCCATGGTCGGCGCCTTCGAACGCGCCAGGAGATAGGCGTAGAGCGGATCGATTTCCCAATCCATCAGAATGTGAAAGCGCTGCCGGGCCAGCGGAGCCATTGTTTCCAGCCGGCGGTGATTGGCACTCCAGCCCTCGCGAAGCAGGTTAAAGAACTGCGTGCGGGTGTAGCGCTTGATCGCCTTCAGATCGGGCACGCTGCCATCCGGCGATCCATTCAGTTCGGTGCCGTGGCACACGCCGCAGGCGAACATCGCGATGTATCGGCCGCCGCTGTAGTGCGGCCCGAGATCAATGGCTGGCATTTGGGTGAGCGCGAGGTCGGCCGCCGGTTGCAGTGCGCCACGCGCAATCTTTTCACGCGCCGGCGAACCGAACTGCGGCGGCGGAGTTATTCGCCCCTCCGCCTTCAGGGCCCGCAGATATCCGAGGATCGCTGCAATATCGGTATCACGGATATAAACGTAGGCCTGCGAGGGCATCACCCACAGACTGCTCGCGTCGGGACGCAGGCCGCGGCGGATCGCGCGATCGAAATCCTCGTCAGAATAGCTGGAGATGAGCGCCCGCAAATTGCTAGCACGGATTGAAACGGGCTCCCGCAGCATTCTTCCCCGCAGGTTGGGGCCATGGCATCCCGTGCAACCAGCCACCCGTACCAACCGGGCGCCCCGCTGAACTCCAACCGGCGTTGAATCGGCCACCACCAGGCTGCGTGGCAGCGTGTATCGGCGGTCCAAGGTGGCTTCCGAAAGCAACCACACGTAAGCCGAATCGCCATAATTGAATATCAGCAGGGCGACCACTATCGCCACTGCGCCCGCAATGAGCCAGCGAATCATAGAGGTCCCGCCTCAGCCACGCTCACTATGCGGGAGCACTCCATGCCGCACAATCCGATCTGAACAATGTGCCACGAGGCTTTTCTCAGGATTTCTGATCCGGTAGTGCAGGCGCGGGCGTAGTAGAGAGCGCCGGCACACACACCGAGGGGGTATCATGAACACTCAGATTTCTTGGCCTCTCAAGACTCGCGAGATGCACAGCCATCATTTCGATTCCACCATCTGGAACGATTTCGAATTCCGCGGGGATGACATTGTCATCGCCACCTTCGGCAAGGCCGGCACCACATGGATGCAGCAGATCGTTGGCCAACTCATCTTCAAAGGCGAAGAGAACGTGCCGGTCAGCGAGTTGTCGCCGTGGCTCGATCTGCGTTTTCCGCCGAAGGAGGTGAAGCTTGCAGGGCTGAACGCGCAGAGGCATCGTCGATTTGTCAAAACCCATCTTCCCGTTGACGCGCTCGTGTTTAATCCGCACATCAAATACATCTACATCGCGCGAGACGGACGCGACATTCTCTGGAGCCTCTACAACCACCACGCCAAGGCAAATGAAAAATGGTATGCGGCGATGAATGGTCCCGGTCTGGTGGGCGAGCCGGTGCCGCACGTGGATATGGATGTCGTTCCCTATTTCCGTCGCTGGCTGGAGCGCGACGGCTATCCGTTCTGGTCATTGTGGGACAACGTGCGCAGCTGGTGGGCCGTGCGCGAGCTACCGAACGTCCTTCTCGTGCATTATGCGAACCTGAAACGCGATCTCTCCCGCGAGATGCATCGGGTTGCGCGCTTTCTTAACATCGATATTCCCGATGCAGATTGGCCAACGCTCGAGGAACATTGCACCTTCGATTATATGAAAAAGCACGCGGCCAATGCGGCGCCTTTGGGTGGCGCTATCTGGAACGGGGGCGCCGACAGCTTCATCTTCAAGGGCACCAACGGCCGCTGGCATGATGTTCTGACGAAGGCTGATGTGGAGGCCTATGAAGGGCAGGCACTGAAAGAGCTGGGCCCTGAATGTTCGCACTGGCTCTCGACGGGAGAAACGTCAGGTGCTTCCTAGGGGCCGGCCGCGTATCCATTGCGACAGCAGCCACTTCTCTCCCGATCCTGGCGCCAAGCCCGCATGAAGCGTCCGCCGATCCGGTGCGGCAGACGGATCGACATTGAGGAAGAACAGCGCCCCGCCGGTAGGGCAACGAAAACGCTGGTTCAGCAGCGCGAAATCCGTCTCGGCGCCGGTGTAGTCTTCATTCAGATAAATCAAAAAGGTGCCGACGCGCTGCCCCTTCGACGCGATCTCCTGTGCATGGCCCGGCAGGTCTGGATCAAGAAAATCAAAATGCCGGTTGAACTGCTGCCCTGCGGAATAATGCAAGATGTTCGTATGTTCGAGCGCGTGCGGGGCGAATCCGGCAGCGGCAGCGATGCGGGCGCGCGTTAACAGCAGTACCACGTCTAGGGAAAGCAGATCGAATTCGAAAGCGCTGTTGGTGCGGGCCTTGTCAATCTCTCCTGTCCCACCGGCCGCGAACACGCGCGAGCGTTCGAGACGAGAACGTGCCCGCTCCATCAGCCAGCTGCAAATACGCGGCGGCAGAAACGAGTCGCGCAATTCAATCCGCGGCGCGGCAAGCACCGGACGTATCTCGGGCAGGCGCCACCACGCCGGAATGTCGATGCTGCGACGCAGGTTGCCCCAGATGTGCGGTGGTGGTGCAGGCGGCTGTGCTTCGCCGATCATGCCTGCGCTTCCCAGCACCATCAGCTGCTGCTGCGCCGGCACCCAGCCGCTTTCCGCCGCCTGCTGAAGATATTCGAGAGCTCTGGTCCAATCGGCGAGCGATTGGGCGCTCAGACCGATCAGGACAGCGGCGAGAGCAGCTGCTTCACCGTCTCCCCTCGCGGCTGCGTCGGCAATCAGGGCGGCGCCGCGCTGGGGATTCGCCGGAATGCTGTCCCCCATCAGCAATTTCTTGCCAAGCGCAGTCTTTGCGGCAGCTTCCATTGTTTCGGCAGCAGATTCCATATGTCCAACCTACACAGTTTGAAAAGTCTGGGCGACCTTGGTTGCCGGGGGCGAGGGCCGGCTAAAAGCGGGCGCTCCGAACGAGGCAATGCCGCTGGCAAGGCGCTGATCGCATTCGCTTCTCAAAGCTATCTCACCCAAATGCACATTAATCTCGCGCGCCCGTTCTCCGCTGCTGGGGCCAATCTCTCCATCGCGGCCGATACGAGGTCCGAAGAAATCTGCAGCTCAGCAAGGCGCCCCGAAGAACAAATTGCCAGCTGACAAAGATCCGCTGAAATGCCCACTGTGCCAAGCGGTGAGATATGCCGGCCATTTCATTACGCCGTCGGCGGTCGCGCTTCTTCTTCCCAATGCGGCGATTTCCATCTTGCCATTCGCTGTCTCGCGCGATGCCCCAGGCAAGGCTGCAAACCGGGTGACGCCGGGCGTAGCTGCGTTCGGCTCGCCTAACGGTGGTCGCCGATGTTGTAAGCGGGTCCTCAGGCGATCGCGCCGGCGCGGCGCAGCTGCTCAATTTCTACGTCTTCGAGGTGGAGAGTTTGGCGCAATACCTCCTCAGTGTGCTGGCCAAGCAGCGGCGGTGGCAGGCGGTACTCCGGTGGCGTGCGCTCCAGCCGCAGCGGGCTTGCTACCAGATCGAGCGCTTGGCCATCACGTGCCATCGCTACAGTCAGCTTGCGGGCAATCGCCTGCGGATCGGAAAAGACCTGATCGATGCGGTTGATCGGCCCGCATGGCACGTTTGCCTTCTCTAGCAATGTAATCCATTCCGCTGTCACTCGCGACTTCAACAATGGGGCGAGCAGCGCCACGAGCGTATCGCGATTCTGCACACGCTTTGCGTTTGTCGCAAAGCGGCTATCGCCGGCAAGTTTCTCCACGCCGGCTGCCGCACAGAAGCGTTTGAACTGTTGATCGTTGCCAATCGCCAAGATGAGAGAGCTATCCGCAGTTGCAAACACCTGATACGGCACGATGCTCGGGTGCGCATTGCCCATTCGCTCCGGTACTGTGCCGCCGGCAAGACAATTCAAAGCCTGATTGGCGAGCGCGGCGGCCTGACAATCGAACAGCGCCATGTCGATCTGCTGTCCTTCGCCGGTGCGCGATTGATGGATTACCGCCGCGAGAATCGCCACCGCCGTGTATAGTCCCGAGAAAAGATCGGACACAGCCACGCCAACCTTCATCGGCTCGCCGCCCGGCGCGCCATCCGGCTGACCGGTGATGCTCATCAGGCCGCCCATCCCTTGAATCAGGTAATCGTAACCGGCTTTGTCCTTATATGGGCCATCATGACCGAAGCCGGTCAGCGAGCAGTAGATCAGCGCCGGATTTTCGCCCGCCAGCGAGGCGTAATCCAGACCGTGGCGCGCCAGCGTTCCGGTTTTGAAATTCTCCACCACCACATGCGAGCGGCGCGCCAAACGCTTGACCAGCGCTGCGCCTTCTGGATTCGCGATATCAATCGCAATGGATTTCTTGTTACGATTGGCGGAGAGGAAATATGCGGCATCGCCTTTTGTGCCGTCGGTGTTTTGCATGAAGGGTGGACCGAAGTGCCTCGTCTCGTCGCCTTCTCCGGGCTTTTCGATCTTGATCACCTCCGCGCCAAGATCGCCGAGAATCTGCGTCGCCCACGGGCCTGCCAGAACGCGCGTCAAATCCAGCACACGAATATGGGAAAGCGCGCCCACCGCGTCGCTCAGATCTCGGTCCGCACATCCCACAACTCGGGATAGAAGCGCAGCGCCAAAGCTTTCTGCAGATAGGCCACGCCGCTGGTGCCGCCCGTGCCCGATTTGGCACCGATGATGCGCTCCACCGTTTTCATGTGGCTGAAGCGCCAGAGATGAAAGCGGTATTCGAGATCGACAAGCTTCTCCGCAAGTTCATACAAATCCCAATGCCGCTCTGCGTCATGGTACACCTCGCGCCACGCGGCAGTAACTTCGGGATCGGAAACATAGGCTTGCGAAAAGTCGCGCGCGAGTTTGTCCACGGGAATGCCGAAACCGCGTCGCGCCAGCAGCGCCAACGACTCGTCGTAAATACTCGGCGCTGTCAGCGCGCTCTGCACCTCCGCGAAGATCTCGGGCTTGGATTCGAACACTCGCGCCATATCGGCGTGTTTGTTGCCCAGCCGGAATTCCAGCATGCGATATTGAAAGGATTGAAAGCCCGATGAACGGCCCAAAGCCGAACGGAAACTGGAATAATCCGCCGGGGTGAGTGTCGAAAGAATTTCCCAGGATTGAATCAGGTTCACCTGAATGCGGGCGACGCGCGCCATCATTTTGAAGGCGGGTCCAAGATCGTCTGCGCGGATATGCTGAATGGCGGCGGTGATTTCATGCAGGCTCAGCTTCATCCAGAGTTCGGATGCCTGATGAATGATGACGAACAGCAGTTCGTCGTGGCGGTCGGTCAGCGGCCGCTGGCAGCCGAGAAGCTCGGGAAGCCGCAGATAGTCCGTATAGGACATGGATTCCCGCATATCCCAGTGGACATTTTCGCCGCTGAGATCGAGGGCGTGAGCAGATTTATCGGAAGTTAATTCGGGCATGGCAGTTTATATCCGAAATTGTCGCAAGCGGCAGCGGGGCATTAGCGCGGCAGGACGATCCGCAGTATGCTTGAGACTGCAGCAGAAAACGGTGAAATTCCATGCGTTTGGCAAAGTTGGCTGGCGCTTTTGGGCTGACTGGATCGATGCTCGTCTGCGGTGCACAAGCCAAGGGGCCGGCGTGTGCGAAGCCGGAAGAGGTTTCTGCCATTCAGACGGCGGCCATCCAGCAGGAACTGATGGTTGCGGCGCTCACGTGCAACGAGATCAGCCGTTTCAACGCGTTTCAGACCGGGTTCGCGCCGGAACTCCGGCGGTCGGATGCCACCCTGGCGCGCATGTTCAAGCGTCTCTATGGCCCACGCGGCGGTGAGGCCGCTTACCATACATTCAAGACAAAGCTAGCCAACGACGCTTCTATGCGAAGCATCCACGATAATCCATCCTATTGCCAAGAAGCGGGCTCATGGTTGGCGGGTGCTCTCGTGTCGGCGAAACCGGCGCTCTTCACGTTTGTGAACAGCGTTCAGGTGACGATCACTACGAGACCTGCAGAAGCCTGTAGCGGTGGCTCGGAGGCGGCGCAGACGATCACGATTCACCGCAAGCGGCACCGGGCCGGGTGAAGAGAATTCGACACAAACAGCCGAATAAAAAAGGCGGGCCGGAGCCCGCCTTTTTGTTATCCGAGAACGTGGCCCTACTGGCCGCTTCCCGCACCCAGATCAATCACGGCGCGCCGATTCTGCGGCTCGCGAACCCCTGGGCCAGTCGGCACTAGTGGATCATCGAAGCTCTTGCCGACGGTGGTGATGTCGTCGGGATTCATGCCCTGATGCACCATTTCCTCCTTTACCGAGGAAGCGCGGCGCTCCGAGAGACCCTGATTGTAGCTATGTGAACCCACAGTGTCGGTGTGGCCCGTAACCAGGATGCGTACGGCGCCCTGCTGCTTGGCCGTCTTCACCGCTTCGCTCACCACAGCCTGCGCTTCTGCCGTCAGGTTCGACTGATTGAAGTCGAAAAAGACGATGAACGTCTTTACCGGCGGAGGTGGCGGCGGAGGCGGCGGAGGTGGCGGCGGCGGGGGTGCTGGCGGCGGCGGTGGCGGCGGAGCCGACACGAAATACCACCGCAAACCAAGCATCACAGCCTGCTCATTGTCGTTCGCAAGATGGACAGTAAACGGCGTAACCGGATCGGCAAGAAACGCCGTCCCATAGTTCTTGTTGACCGAAATGGACCGGTAACGCCAATCCAGAGTCAAATCTAGATTGTCGGTGATGGAGTAGCCGAAGCCCACCATTGCCTGCCAGCCAAAGCCGCTATGCGTATCGTTGGCGAAGTTGAATCCTTCGGCCGTTCGCGCCGAAAGATCAGCGCTGCCGACGCCTGCACCCGCGCCCAATGTGAAGTCCCAGCGTGGGGTCAGGTGCCAATCGTACGCCGCGTTTAGAAAACCGGTAAGATTGCTGATGTTGCCCCCAACATCGGTCCCCGTGAACACGTTATTGGCGCCGTGAATGTCGTGCTTGGACCACCCAAATTCGGCCTCTAGCCGAAGGCCGAGGGGCATGCGGTAGCCAAACGAACCGGTCAGCAGCACGCTGTTATCGGTTCCTATTGTTTCTGTCGGACCGCCTTGCTGGAACTTGGTTTGGAAATTGCCAAGCCGATCCCAACCAGCTCCAAGACCAAGGTACCAGCCGGTCGCATCGCTCGCGACGGCGGGGCCACCCAGGGCCAGCGCAACGACGCCGCCCAGAGCTATCGCCCGAATGTTCATGTTACCCTCTCTTCAAATTTGCGCATGTTGACCCCCCGCCCCCTACACCTGACCACATCCGATATAGGCGAACTTGACCCCAAAGTGGAGGAAAAGGGCGGCCGCGACCCGATAACCGCAGCGCCTGTGACCTCACTGCAACATGAGGTTAACGGCTTCGGTCCGGAAGACTTGCGGAAGAATCGATCTGGTTTGCCGTCTTCGGGTGCTCTTCCGGCCTCGCCGTCGGTTGCAGATTGCCGAGGGCCTCACTTAAGTCAGGATCATGTCTGTCTCACACCCTTCTCCCATCGTCGCCCTATTGAAGCTGCTGGACCTGGAAGCGATCGAGGTGAACGTCTTCCGTGGAGTTAGTCCCATGGACGGTTCCCAGCGGGTCTTCGGCGGGCAGGTTCTGGCCCAAGCCTTGGTGGCGGCAAGCCGCACAGTCGAAGGACGAGTTTGCCATTCGCTGCATGCGTATTTCCTGCTGCCCGGCGATCCGAAAATTCCAATTCTGTATGAAGTGGACAGGAGCCGCGACGGAAGAAGCTTCAGCTCGCGTCGCGTGGTCGCTATTCAGCACGGCAGACCCATTTTTCACATGGCGGCTTCCTTTCAGATCGAGGAAGAGGGACTCGAGCACGAGGCTCCTCCGCCGCCCGATGTTCCGACACCGGACGACCTCCCGAGCGAAGACGCATTTCGCCGGCAAGTGGCGGATCGCGTTCCAGAAGCATTTCGCGATCATTTCTTGCGCAAGCGACCCATTGAACTCAGACCGGTCAATCGGGGTGATATTTTCCGCCCCGACGTGCGACCTGCGCGGCAGTCCGTTTGGGTGCGCGCGACCGGTGCTTTGCCCGATGATCTGGCGCTGCATCAATGCGTGCTGGCCTATGCGTCTGACATGACTTTGCTGGACACGGCGCTTCTGCCGCACGGCATCGGCTGGTTCTCGGATGACATCCAGCTCGCGAGCATCGATCACGCCATGTGGTTCCATCGCCGCTTTCGTATCGACGAATGGCTGCTGTATGTGCAGGACAGCCCCAGCGCTTCAGGCGCTCGAGGGTTCAGCCGCGGTCTGATCTACACCCGCGACGGAAAGCTGGTCGCCTCAGTCGCCCAAGAGGGGTTGATGCGCCTTCGGACCAATCAGGGACTGTAGGCCACCAACAAACTCTTCCGCGGCCGCGAGTAGAAGGTACTCGACATCGTGATCGGCGCATGGATGACGGCTTTAGATGGCGGTGTGTAGGTGTACGAGACTTCGGCCATCACTACGCTGCCGTTCGTTGTGACAATTCCCAGCGGTATCGTAATGCTGGCGCCCTTCGTGTGAGCCGTGGTGTTATAAGGCACGCTCCAGTCGACGATGTATTGATTGGCATGGTTGGGATCCGCCTTGACACTGGTGATGATGATCTTCGTTCCGGAGGCGGGATATGGATACATGACGGTATTGGTTGCGGCGAACACATCGTTCAGCTGGGCGCCCGTGATTGTGTCATCTTGCGTGACGAGGTCCGAGGCAGTTGCCGCTATGGTTGTCACCTTCTCGCGGCAGATTAAGGCGTTGCAGAGCTCGATCGTGCCGAGGAAAAGCAGGATGAGGATGGGTGCAATGAAGGCGAATTCTATCGCGACCGTGCCGCTTTGCGACCGCAGAAAGGGGGTTTTTGCTGCTCGGATCATGCTGCCTCAGAACGGCTCGTTGCGGAACGTTGAGCTCGAACTTAGGAGCCGCTGACCGTTCGACAGATTCGCGAAGAACGGTTTGAGAAGCGGTGTGATGATGTCCCAAGTGTAGAACGTCCGCACCAGGACGATGTCTCCTGGCGCGCCCACATTGTAGTTGTCCAAATTCGTCTTAAGCTTGCCATCGGAACCTATGGGATCCGGTATCTGAATGTCTCCGAAATCCGTGTAAGCTTCCACGTCCACCTGCAGGTTGGTGCCGCACGAAAGGAGTGGCGAAACCTGAGTGCAGATATAGTCATGAAACTGCACCGCAGTCATTTGCTGTGCTTGCGCCTGCCCGGTTCGGATCAGCCGGCCAGCATCCGCAGTAGCCTTCTCGAGCATGGAGCTGCCAAAAAAGATGATGCCCGTTTCTAGCACGCCGAACAGCAGCATGAAGAACGGAATCGCAATGAGCGAGAACTCGACCGCCACTGAACCGCGCCGATCGCGCGATATCGCTCCGGCCGCCCGCAGCCCTCGAATGCGAAACGATCTGGAGAGCACGCCGAACCTCAATACACCCTGCATTCCAGCATTAAGGCGGCGCGGCCCGAAAGCGAAGCAGAAGCTCGGCTTTGGGTAAACGATACGTAAACCATGGGGATGCGGCTATAGCCGATTCATTACGCTTCTACTGTCCACCTCGAATCGATGTAACCGTTTTGCAACCACGTTCTGCGGTACAAGAAGAATCCCGGCGCGTTTTCGCGCATAACCCAGAGTGCAGGGATTGCGGGCTTATCCGTCATGTCGGGAATTCGGGCGTTTTTTTCTCATCTTAAGGCCTTTTGCACGTCGAAGCGTGCAAATGTGGCCATTATTTTCGGCCTTGCTCTTGTGCCAATCACGGTTGCCGCCGGCGCCGGCCTCGATCTTGCGCGCGGGATGATCGTCCGGGAAAGAATGCTGGAGGCGCTCGACGCAGCGGGCTTGGCGGCTGGCAGTGCAAGCGGTCAGGGCATGCCCTCCCAGCAACTCTCGTTGCTTGCACAGACGTATTTCAATGCAAACTACAAGCTGGATTCCAGTTACGGCACGCCTAGCCCCATCACGCTGGTAATGGGCGACAAGGTTGCGACCGTAAGTACCAGCGTTGTCATGCCGACTGTTCTGGTGCGCCTCGGAGACATGATCGGATGCACGCACTGCGATTCGCTGACCATTCCCGCGTCTACCCAAGTTGTTTGGGGGCAGACGAAGCTTTGGGTGTCCCTCGTCCTCGATAATACCGGTTCGATGACGGAAACAGACAAAAAGGGGGTAACCAAGATCAGCGCACTGAAGACCGGGACCACGCAGCTTCTCGGCATCCTCCAGAGTGCGGCGGCCACTCCCGGTGACGTCCAGGTCGCCATCGCTCCGTTCAGCAAGGACGTGAACGTCGGCACAACAAACAAAACAGCCAATTGGGTGGATTGGACCGATTGGAACTCTGCGCCGCCGATACCAGTCCCAAGTGCGAGTGTAGGGCCAGGCTCGTCTTGTCCCTGGACTTGGTCAAGCAACAAAGTTGCCTGCACAAAAAGCTCTACCAACGATCCGAACTGTGCCAACACGCAGGGAAATGACTGCGTCACCGCGATCCCCAGCAGCGGCCTGATTTGTGCAAGCCAGCACGATACCGATGCCAGCACCGGTCAGGGCGGCCATTACTACAATGGCTGTTATACCAGCACGAAAAAGATCAGCGGCTGCAAAACGAACTGTCAATACGATCACGTCTGGACCCCGAATGACCACTCCACCTGGGGCGGCTGCATCATGGATCGGAGCCAGAATTACGACGTACAGAACACAGCGCCTGGCGGGACAAACACAAACTTCCCGGCCGAGAATGCCTTTTCCTGCCCGCCACAGACTGTGATGGCGCTGAACTACAACTGGACGAACCT
>DATAVW010000032.1:0-8066 GCA_036267515.1 Rhizomicrobium sp. | reverse complement strand
TCGTTGACCAGAAAGCGGGTGGCGAAATTATCCGAGCCGTCGGCCACGATGTCATAGCGCGCGATCAGCTCGAGCGCGTTGTCCACGGTCAGCCGCTCGGCATGCGTTTCGACCCGCGCGCCTGGGTTAAGCGCCAGCGCCACCTCGCGTGCTGAGTCCGTTTTCAAGCGGCCAATGTCGGCGGTGCGATGCGCGATCTGCCGCTGCAGGTTCGAGAGCGATACCACGTCGAAATCGACAATTCCCAGGGTGCCCACACCGGCGGCGGCCAGATACAGGATCACCGGGCTTCCCAAGCCGCCCGCGCCAACCATCAGCACCTTTGCCGCGCGCAGCCGCGCTTGGCCGGGGCCGCCTACCTCGCGCAGCACGATGTGGCGGCCATATCGTTCCAGTTCTTCGTCTGAGAGCGCCATTCGATTTCCTTAAGGCAGATCAGCCTTTCGGAGAATTGCTTGGACACCGAAGCTTCACTAAAATGCCGGAAATCCTTGCTTTTTGGCGTCAAATCTGGTGGGAACTTTGCGGACGGCGCCCCGCGCGCCTATGCTGGACGTCAACAAAACTACCGGGCTCCCTGCCTCGCGGGTGAGACGGTGGGGCATTCGCAGGAGCACTCATGTCACAGGAATCCGCCTTTGGGCTGGAGCAACAGGGCTTTCGGAATCTGAAGGCCGTGAACTGGAACCTCTCGGCGCCTGCGCTTTACGAAGAGGCGGTGCGCCGCGGCGAAGGCCATGTGGCAAAGAACGGGCCGCTGGTGGTGCTCACCGGCATCCATACCGGCCGCTCCGCCAATGACAAGTTCGTCGTCCGCGATCCCAGCACAGAGAACACGGTCTGGTGGGACAACAACAAGTCGATGACCCCGGCGCAGTTCGACGCGCTCTATGCCGACATGATGGCGTTCGCCGAAGGCCGCGAGCTCTTTGCGAAGGACCTGTTTGGCGGCGCCGATCTCGAACATCGCCTGCCTGTGCGCATCGTTACGGAATATGCCTGGCATTCGCTCTTCGTGCACCAACTTCTCATCCGCCCGACTGCGGCGGACCTGAAGGGCTTCAAACCGGAATTCACCATCATCGACCTGCCGAATTTCGAAGCCGATCCGGCGAAGCATGGCAGCGTCAGCAAGACCGTCATCGCGGTCAATTTCGCGAAGAAAATGATCCTGATCGGCGGCACGTCCTATGCCGGCGAAATGAAGAAGTCCGTGTTTACGGTGATGAACTATCTGCTGCCGCCCAAGGGCGTCATGTCGATGCACTGCTCCGCGAATGTCGGCAAGGACGGCAAGGCGGCGATCTTCTTCGGGCTCTCCGGCACCGGCAAAACGACTCTATCGGCAGACGCGTCGCGTACCCTGATTGGCGATGACGAGCATGGCTGGAGCGAGCACGGCGTGTTCAACATTGAAGGCGGTTGCTACGCGAAGGTCATCAAGCTTTCCCGCGAAGCAGAGCCCGAGATTTTCTCCACCACCGAGCGCTTCGGCACGGTGCTTGAGAACGTGGTGATGGACGCGAGCACCCGCGAACTTGATCTCGACAACGCAAAGTACGCGGAAAACACGCGCGCCGCTTACCCGATCGACTACATCCCGAATGCAAGCGAGACCGGCCGCGCCGGGCATCCGAAAAACATCATCCTGCTGACGGCGGACGCCTTCGGCGTATTGCCTCCGATTGCCAAGCTCACGCCCAGCCAGGCGATGTATCATTTCCTTTCCGGCTTCACCGCCAAGGTGGCGGGTACGGAAAAGGGTCTGGGCAAGGAGCCGCAGCCTACCTTCTCCACTTGCTTCGGCGCCCCATTCATGCCGCGCCATCCCACCGAATACGGCAACCTGCTGCGCGATCTCATTGCGCAGCACGGCTCGGATTGCTGGCTTGTCAACACCGGCTGGACGGGCGGCGCGTTCGGCACTGGCTCGCGCATGCCGATCAAGGCCACGCGCGCGCTGCTCAATGCTGCGCTGGATGGTTCGCTGGCCAATGCCGAGATGCGGATCGATCCGCATTTCCGCTTCCGTGTGCCCGTCTCGGTGCCGGATGTGGATTCCAATATCCTGAACCCGCGCGAAACCTGGGCGGACAAATCGGCTTATGACGCGCAGGCGCGAAAGCTCGTCGGCATGTTCCGCGACAACTTTTGCAAGTTCGAAGCACATGTCGGCAACGATGTGCTGGAAGCCGCGCCGCAACTTGCCGAAGCGGCAGAGTAGTGGAAAGGCGCCGGATATTCCAGCGCCCACGTTACATCGTTGGTAGCTGCTTGCGGCATGGATCGGCGGGATAGACGCCTAAGACAGTCACGGCAGCTGAAAAGAATTTCAGTTCCTCGAGGGCAAGCCGCACGTTGCGTTCGTCCGGATGGCCTTCAATATCTGCATAGAACTGCGTCGCGTTGAACGAACCGTCCAGCTGGTAGCTTTCCAGCTTCGTCATATTCACGCCGTTGGTGGCGAAGCCGCCCAACGCCTTGTAGAGGGCCGCGGGCACGTTTCGCACACGGAAAATAAAAGTGGTCATCACCGGCCCGGCATCCGGCGGCGCGTCGTCCGGCTCCGCCGACATAATGAGAAAACGCGTCATGTTGTGCGGTGCGTCTTCCACATCCGGCTTCAGCACCTGCAAGCCATAAATTTCTGCCGCGAGCGAGGAGGCTATCGCGCCCACACTGACGTTCTTCAACTCCGCCACGTGGCGCGCCGAACCGGCGGTGTCGTGCCAGGCATGCGCACGCAGGTTCAGGTCGCGGATGAGTTTTCGGCACTGGCCGAGCGCTGGCCCCTGACTAAACACGGCTGTCAACCCCGCGAGCGTCGCACTTTTGATGCCCAGCAGCTGGTGGCGGACGCGATGGAAGTGTTCTCCGACAATGTAGAGCCCGGCCTCGGGGAGGAGATGATGGATATCGGCAATGCGGCCGTGCAGCGAATTCTCGACCGGGATGATGCAGAGTTCGGTCTTTCGCTCGCGTACGGCCGCAATGGCATCTTCAAAGGTGGGAAATGGAACGGCCAGGGCGTTGGGCAGCGCCTCGCGTGCCGCCAGATTGGCGTATGCCCCCGGCTCTCCCTGAAAGGCAACACGGATGGTGGGCTGCCCTAGTGAGCTCATCTATTGGCTCCGTCCACTCTGTTCGATCAATGCGCGCGCCTTCTCCAGATCCTCAGGCGTGTCCACACTGATCGGCACTTCGTTCACAAGCGCCACCGCAATGGTCATACCCGCCTCCAACGCCCGCAGTTGCTCCAGCTTTTCCCGCCGTTCGAGCGGCGATGGTGCAAGCTGCACAAAGCGCGAGAGCGCCGCACGGCGGAATGCGTAGATTCCGATGTGGTGGAACAGCGGACCCTCCCCGAATGGTGCCCGCGCGCGCGTGAAATAAAGCGCGCGGCCCCGCTCCCCGGAAACGTCCCATGCTACGACCGGCTTGACGATATTCGGATTGTCGTGGTCCGCTTCGTCGTCAATTTGTGCGGCAAGCGTGGCAATATCGGCCCCGGTGGCGGCAAGTGCATCCACCACTGCGCGGATGGATGTCGGGTCGAGTGCCGGCAAGTCGCCCTGCAGATTGACCACCACATCGTGCGTTTCGTTGGGATCACTTGCCTGCAGCGCAGCGAAGACCCGATCAGAACCTGACGGCAAATCGGGCGACGTCAGCACCGCACGCCCCCCCACATGCTCGATCGCTGCGACGATTTCAGACTCTGCAGCGGCGACAATGACGGGCCCCGCACCGGCGCGGATCGCGCGCTGCCACACGCGTACGATCATTGGCTCCCCGGCAATCGTTGCCAGCGGCTTTCCCGGCAACCGTGTTGAAGCCATTCGCGCAGGAATAATCACCACCGGTTTCATCGAATGCCTTGTAATCCCGCCACTTATGCGACGCTTCGCCGCAATGACGCATGAAAGCCGACTAGTAATGTCGCCCCGCTTTTCGGGGGTATCGCGGGCATTCGTCCGCGATCTCCACTCCTCTAAACATCGCGACAGCGGAGCCCGACCTTATGGATTCCTTTGAGTGGAACAAGATCGCCGGTGCGGTGCTCGGCACCTTGTTGTTTGTGGTGGCGGTCCGCATTGCCACTGGTTTCATTTTCGAGGTCGAGTCGCCGGTAAAGCCGGGCTATGTGGTGCAGGGCGTCGAGGTGCCAACGGGAACGGGAGCGACGCCGGCAGCTGCCGCGGAAGAACAGATGCCCGACTGGGGTACCGTGCTACCGAAGGCGAACGTCGCCGATGGGAAGTCCATCTCCACGCGCTGCGAGCAGTGCCACGATCTGAGCAAGGGCGGTCCCAACAAGATCGGCCCGAACCTCTGGGGTGTGGTCGGCCGTCCGCGCGCTTCGCATCCTGGCTTCGATTATTCTAGCGCGATGAAGGCCAAGGGCGGCAGTTGGAGCTACGACGAGCTGTTCAAATTCCTGAAGTCGCCCGGCAGCTACATTCCCGGGACCAAGATGAGCTTCGCCGGCCTGCCGAAGGCCGACGACCGCATTAACCTCATCTCCTACCTGCGGACCGACATGGATTCGCCGGCTCCCATTCCACCGCCGCAACCGGCGAAGGCCGCGCCAGCCGCCGCCCCTGCCAATGGCAAGGCGCCAGCTGCCGCTCCGGCACAGGGCGCAGGCGCGCCGACCACGGCGAATGGGCCGAACGGAACGGCGGCGGTGGCGCCCGGCAATCAGCCGGCGAGCGCGACATCTACCGCGGGCGGCGGTAACGCGGCCTCAGGCAGTCCCGGCAATGCGAACGGTCCCTCCGGCGGCGATAGCGGGAAGGATTCAAGCGTGAGCGGCGCCGAAGCGCATGTGGGCAATTCGCCCGCGCCGGCCACTGGTAAGCAACCCTCCAATCCGCCGCCCAAGAAGCCGTAAATTGCCACGGCGCGCGGAAGCGGCGAGCCTCGGCGCATGAGCACGCTGCTGCTTGTGGTGCCTCTGCATTGGACGGGAGTATGGACCGGGCCGCTGGCGGAGATTGCGTCGCAGATAAATGTGCGTGTGCATGGGCGCGACGAATACGACGCTGACGATGTCGATTACGTCCTCACCTTCCGGCCGCCGCAGGGGTACCTGAAAACCCTACCGAATTTGAAAGTGGTGTTTTCGCTCGGCGCAGGCGTGGACGGTATCCTCGCCGATCCGGAACACCCCACGCACGTGCCGTTGGTGCGATTTGTGGACCACACGCTTTCACGGGAAATGGCGCAGTACTGCGTGATGCATGTACTGATACATTACCGTATGCAGCGCTTCTTCGATCGCGCGCAGGCGGAGCGGACATGGCGGCAAGCGCTACTTCCGAAACGTGCCGAAGACACGCGCGTCGGCATTCTGGGACTTGGTGAGATTGGCACGCTCACCGCAGGGCGTCTGCGCGATTTGCATTTCACCGTCGCAGGTTGGAGCCGCAACCGGCGCAATGTGTCCGGCGTGGAGAGTTTCGCTGGCGAGAATGAACTCTCCGCATTCTTGGCGCGCACCGACATTCTCATCTGTCTGCTGCCGCTCACGCCGGACACGCGCGACATCCTCAATGCCGATCTGTTCGCGCAGTTGCCGCCAGGTGCCTTTGTCATCAATGTGGCGCGCGGTGGGCATCTCGTAGAGCATGATCTCATTGCGGCCATCGATTCCGGCCATCTCGCCGGCGCGACATTGGACGTGTTCCATACCGAGCCATTGCCGGAAGACAGCCCACTGTGGTCGCATCCCAAAATCACGGTCACACCGCATATCGCTGCGATTTCGGAACCGCGCGTGGCGGCGCAGTACGTGGCCGATGGCATTGCTCGTTTTGAGCGCGGCGAACCGCTTTCGAATGTTATCGATCCAGCACGAGGATACTGACCAGACGCGAGTGTACAGCGCGTCAATGCGGATTCTATCACCTTATGCGAACCATCGGTGACTTGTTGCGAGTGCCGCGGGCGCCCGCCTGGGTGATCGGGCTCGTCATCGTCGCGCAAATTGCAGGCGATGCCTTCATCAATCTTGTCGTGTTCCGCCATCACTGGCTTGTGCCACTCTATAACGCGACGGGCGGCCTGTTAAACGTCACCTTTGGGGCCAACCTTGTGATGCTAGTGATGGTCGTTGGCGGGATGATTTTCGGTCTTGCGCGCGTGTCGCCGGCGGATGTCGGTCTCCGCGTCGCAGATATAAGCCCGGCCTTGCTGTTCTCGATGAGTCTCTGGGCAATCGTGAACGGGGCTGTACTATGCGACACGCTCTGGCGATCCGTTCCACTGGCGCTCGACCCCGGATGGGCCAAACCCGCCGTCAATGTTGGCAGATTGATCGGGCAGCTTTTCGGCAACGCACTCTACGAAGAGATTGTTTATCGCGGTTTTTTGACCATACAGGTGATGCTGCTGCTGATGCGGCAGCTCCCCCGCACGCCCGCACTACTGATCGCAGTCGTTGCTGTGCAGGCAATTTTCGCAGCCATTCACGTACCCATGCTGATTGTAACTGGAAACAGCTGGCCCGCGATCCTTTCGATCATGCCCACGCTCTTTCTAGCTAGCCTCATGCTTGCTGCGATTTACCTTGTCACCGGAAACCTGCTGGTTGCGGTCGGCGTACATGCCCTTTCCGATGCTTTCATGTTGATTTCCCCGGATTCTGTTGGGCTGGGGAATTTTCCGTATTTGGTGCTGGGACTTGCCGGCGCGTTGATCTGGCGGTTATGCGCTCACCCGTACCGGGCTTTCAGCAGCGCGTAGACAGCACGCGCGGCAGTGGCTTCGGCACCTTTGCGGCGACCAGGTTTCGGACGATCCACCCATGCCGGAATGTCGAAATGCACCCAGGATTTCGCGCGTGTGACGAAGCGGTTGAGAAACAGCGCCGCCGTTGTCGCCCCCGCTAGGTTGTAGTCGGGGCTGTTGCTCAGATCCGCTATGGGGCTTGAGATGGCGGATTCGTAGCCGCGCCAAAGCGGTAGCCGCCAGAGCGGATCATGCACCTCGGTAGCACTACGCATGAGGTCGGCGGCAAGTTGTTCGTCGTCGGTGAAAAACGGCGGCAATTCCATGCCTGTGGCCGCCCGGGCCGCGCCGGTCAATGTCGCCACATCGATGAGCAAGTCCGGCGCTTCGCTGTCCGCCTCGGTCAGCGCATCTGCCAGCACCAGCCGCCCTTCTGCATCCGTATTCCCGATCTCGATGGTGAATCCTTTGCGACTCTTCAGCACATCGCCGGGGCGATACGACGAGCCTGAGACCGAGTTCTCCACAGCGGGAATCAATACGCGGAGGCGCAGCTTCAGGTTCGCGCCCATGACCATACGAGCGACGGCAAGGACAACTGCGGCCCCGCCCATATCCTTTTTCATGGTGAGCATGCCGGAGGACGGCTTGAGATCGAGGCCTCCAGAATCGAACACCACACCCTTCCCGACCAACGTCACCTTCGGCGCGCCCGTTTCTCCCCAGGAAAAATCAATCAGACGCGGTTGGCGCACCGAGGCCCGACCGACCGCATGAAGCAACGGGTATTTTTTTGTGATCAGCTCATCGCCAATGATCTGAGAGAATTTCGCGGCATAATCTCGCGCAACGTCGCGCGCGGCAGACGCAAGCTCCTCCGGCCCCATATCATTGCTCGGTGTGTTCACAAGATCGCGGGCGAGAAACACCGCTTCGGCGATGCGCGTGACTTCTTCGCCATCGGCGCCGCGAGGCACTATCAGCTTCGGCAATTGGCGCGCCTGCTTCTTCTGATACCGGTCAAATCGATATGTACCAAGAACCCACGCTAACGCTCCCCGAGCACCGCCAAGGTCCTGTGGAACATCGCCGAAGGCATAGATGTTAGGCGGCAGCATTTCGGAGAACGACGCCACCGCGAGCGGATCGTCACCTACACCCAGTCCCATCACCGCACTGGCTACGCCGTTCGCTCCTGGCACCAAAAGGAGCTCATATTGTTTGGCGGCGAAATTCGCATTGCGAGCCCATTCCGCTTCCCTCTTGCTGCGCGTGGGCAACCACCGCTTCAAATTGGCCGATGTAACCGCATGAAGCGGGATTGCGCGCTTGGC
>DATAVW010000031.1:0-16949 GCA_036267515.1 Rhizomicrobium sp. | reverse complement strand
ATACCAGCGCATTCCGCAATACATCCGCGAACACCAGGGCATGACCCTCGCGCAGTTCCAGTTCATCTACTGGTGGGAATGGACGCACCGGCTGCTCGGCCGGCTGATCGGCGCAGTGTTCCTGCTGCCGTTTCTGCTTTTTGCCTGGACCGGTGCGATTACGCGGCGCGACATCCCGCGCATGCTGGTGCTGTTCGCGCTGGGCGGGCTGCAAGGTTTCGTCGGCTGGTGGATGGTGGAAAGCGGACTGGAGACGCGTGTTTCGGTTTCGCAATATCGCCTCGCGATTCACCTGGGCGTGGCGCTCATTCTGTTCGCCGCAATCCTGTGGACGGCGCTGGAGTACCTTCGTCCGCCACCCGGCTCGCTACGCGCGCCGACCTCCCCGCAAGGGGGAGGTGAATCAAAAGTGCAAATTTCACCTCCGCCAACGCGGGGAGGTCGAGCCGCCGAAGCGCAAGCGAAGGCGGTTCTGGTGCGGGGCTTAGCTTTCGCCTTTCCCATCCTCGTGTATGTGCAAATGCTTCTCGGGGCGCTGGTGGCGGGATTGCATGCCGGACTGATCTACAACACCTGGCCGTCGATGGACGGACGCTTGCTGCCGGAGCATCCGTTCTTTGCATCACCGTGGTGGATCAATTTCTTCGAGAACCCGGGCCTTGCGCAGTTCGACCACCGCATCGGCGCCTACATCGTTGCAGCGCTGGCGCTGGTTGTTTGGTGGAATGCTGCACGCCTTCGAATGAAAGGAGCAACCCGCGTAAGCGCGTACGCAATCCTCCTTATTACGACGGTACAGATTGCGCTCGGAATCGAAACGCTGCTCAATCAGGCGCCGATCCTGTTGTCGGCACTCCACCAGCTCACCGCGCTGTCGCTCCTCTCCGCGGCTCTCTGGCACGCGTTTGAAGTACGCTCCTACTTACGAGTGTTGACCACGCCAATCGAACAACAGCCAGTTTTCTGAAGAGTGGCGAGAGCTTTCGCCACAGTATCGTACGTAGTCCGTGGCCCTACACGTATGTGTACCGATATCCGTTGGCCTGATGCACCATATGGCTGAGTTATCTCTGCCAGATCAGTATCGCTGCTCAGCCATACCCCATCCCATAACATTGTGCCGTCGTTCTTAATCACGAGGGTGACCGGATGGCTACCAGCGAACAAAGGATCCGGAACGGCCATTGCCACAAAAAGCGCAAGAGCAAGGGAGCGTATCATGACGCTGCCAAGGCCTGATCGAGGTCGGCGATGATGTCATCCACGGTTTCGATGCCGATGGACAACCGCACCACATCGTCGCCGGCGCCCGCCAAGGTGCGCTGCTCGGGCTGCAACTGCCGATGCGTGGTGGACGCCGGATGAATGATCAGGCTGCGCACATCGCCCACGTTGGCGAGGTGACTGAACAACTTCACAGAATTCACCAGCTTCACGCCGGCTTCGTACCCGCCGGCCAACCCAAACGTGAACACCGCGCCCGCGCCCTTAGGTGAATACCGGCGCGCCAAACCGTAGCAGGGATCGTCCTCCAGCCCCGCATAATTCACCCATGCCACTTTCGGATGCTGCTTGAGCCAGCGCGCCACGCCCAGCGCATTGTCGCAATGCCGTTGCATGCGCAGCGGCAAGGTTTCGATTCCCTGGATCACCAGAAACGCGTTCATCGGCGAAAGTGCCGGCCCCAGATCGCGCAAGCCCAGCACGCGGCAGGCAATGGCGTACGATAGGTCGCCGAACGTCTCCCACAGGCGCATACCGCCATAGGACGGGCAGGGTTCGGACAATGTTGGGAACTTGCCGCCGCCCCAGTTGAATTTCCCGCTGTCCACGATCAAGCCGCAGATCGAATTGCCATGACCGCCAAGAAATTTTGTGCCGGAATGCACAATGATATCCGCGCCCCATTCGAACGGCCGGATGAGGTAGGGCGTGGCGAACGTGTTATCGACGATCAGCGGCACGCCGGCAGAATGGGCGATGGCGGCAATGGCCTCGATATCGGTGACCATGCCGCCGGGATTGGCGATGCTTTCAATGAACACCGCACGGGTCTTGTCGCTGAGCGCAGCACGGAAACTTTCGGGCTCGCGGCCGTCCGCCCATTTCACATGCCAGTCGAACTTCGCGAAGCCCTGGCTCAACTGGTTGACCGAACCCCCGTAAAGCTGGCGGGCAGCGACGATCTCCAGGCCGGGCTGCATCAAGGTGTGAAACGCGATCAACTGCGCCGCATGGCCGGACGCCACCGCGAGTCCTGAGCGCCCTCCCTCCAGCGCCGCGATGCGTTCCTCGAGCACCGCGTTGGTGGGGTTCATGATGCGCGAATAAATGTTGCCGAAGACCTGCAGATTGAACAGCGCGGCAGCATGATCCGCGTCTTCGAAAACGAACGAGGTGGTCTGGTAAATCGGCGTGGCGCGGGCGCCCGTCGCGGGATCAGGCTGCGCGCCTGCGTGAACCGCCAGTGTATCGAAACCGTAGTCGCTCATGCGTGTAGCCTCGGAAGTTCGGGAGCCAAAAGTCCCCCGATTTGATCACAATGTCGAGACGGTCCGGTTCAGCCGTGAACGGCGCGGATGTTGCGAACTTCCGCCGGCTGCTCAGCCACCGCGGCCTGCCACTGTGCCAGGCCGTCAGACGGCGCGGCGCGCACGCCCTTCAAGAGCTGTTCCATGAAGCTGCGAAATCCGGGCTCGTACCAATCCCGCGTCAGCCGCCACATGGCGCGCACGCCCGGTGATGACAGGTATGCTTTTGTGCTGGCGAGGCAACTTCTGTAGGCGGCTTCATTCAGCAGCGAATCCTGGTGCTGCAAAAACGAATCTTCGGCGCCGATGAAAAGCTGCCGGCAGACGAAAGAAAACTGCCGCAACTGCACCGGCGAAATATCGCGCGCGCCATCCCAGCCGCGGTTGATGGCCTCGGCGATGGCAGGGTGCGCATAGCTTTCGGCCGCGGCGCTGATCCGTGCGACCCGGCCCTGCTGCATCAAAGCGCGCTGGTACTTTTCGGCCTGCCTTATTTGGAAGGAGAGATAGATGAGAGAGACGACGATAGCGACCGCACTGACCGCGTTTCCGATACACTGAAGCTGTTCCAGATTGATGCCCGGCATTTGGGACTGCGTGCCTCCTTCGAGTCGTCACAGTACCAAGACGGGATTTACTCTGGAATTATTCCAAGTTTCGCATCAATGCGCGGCCGCTGAGTGCTGCTGTGCCTTCTGCGCGGCGGCCTTCTGCTCCTGTTCCTTCTTGTGCGCCATGTGATGCCCGATCACGCAGCCCGCGGCAGCGCCCAGCAAGGTGTGATGGTGCATGAAATGCCCGGCGACACCGCCGACCATGGCGCCTTTGATGCAGCCCTTTGCTTCGGCGGCTGTGTTTCCTACGAACATCAGCACGCCCGCAGCCATCAGAATGGAAATCGTTTTCATCGTCAGCTCCCGTGTGTGGCGCAACAATCCGCGAAAGAGATAGGCGTTCCGCGCTCGCGTTGAAGGGCATCAGGCGCGTTTCAGCGAGCCGCCCTTGCTGAATAGCAGTGGTTTGCGGTTGTCGATCACTTTTCGGTTGACGCCCATCCAGCTGATTTCGCCGGACAGCCGGCCATATTCGATCTTCGGGCACCGATTCATAATGACGGTGAGCCCCGCGGCGCACGCCATGTCTGCCGCCTCTTCGTTGATCACGCCCAGCTGCATCCAGATGGTTTTGATGCCGAGACGGTCATTCTCTTCCAATGCCTCTTTCACGATGCCGGGCGCGGCTTCGGAGGCGCGGAAGATGTCCACCATATCCACCGGCGCCGGCACCTCTTTGAGCGAGGCATACACCCGCTGGCCAAGAATCGCCTTTCCGGCGAGTGCAGGATTGACCGGGTGAATGACGTAACCCTTCATCAGCAGATACTTCATGGCGAAGTAGGAGGGACGCATCTCGTTGCCGCTGGCCCCCACCATGGCAATGACCTTGGTGGAGCGAAGCACGGATTTGATCAGCTCGTCGGAGTAGGCAGGCACTACGCCGCCTTTTTGATCTTGAGCGTAATGCCGAGGCCCGCCTTTGTCGCGAGGTCTACCAATGCGTCCATGCTGAATTTGCCGATCCGGCCCCTTAGCAAATCGTTAAGCCGCGGCTGCGTAATCCCGAGCCGGGCTGCGGCATCCTTTTGAGTAAGGTTCCAGCTTTCGATCATTTTCTCCAGAGCAATCAGAAGTTGCGTTCGCACCTTCAGATTCTCTCGAATTACGGGATCGTCCTCCAACGCGTCCCAGACATTCGCGAAGGTTTCAACTTTCATAGTGCTATTTCCTCCCTATTTCCCCATACCGTCTGGCAGCAAGGTCAAGATCCCGCTTCGGCGTGGCTTGCGCCTTCTTCTGAAATGCATGCAGCACGTAGACGGCGTCCGCCAAACTGGCGAGGTAGATCACCCGATACGCTCCGCTCTCATCGCGAATCCGAATCTCCCTAACGTCCGGTCCAACTGCCTTCAGCGGTTTCCAATCATCCGGCTCAAGACCGAGTTGCAGCCTGTAAATTTGTTGACCGGCTTCGGTCCGCGCGGCATCCGGAAATTCCTTGAGGCGAGTGCGGGAATCCCCGAGAAATGTTGTTGGCTTCATATATCAACACAGATATAAACAAGTCAAGGCCATTTCGGTTCGCGCTTTTCGAGGAAGGCGCAGATGCCTTCGGCAGATTCCGCGTGCAGCATGTTTTCCGTCATCACCTGCGAAGCGTAATCATAGGCTGCGGCCAGACCCATTTCGAGCTGGCGGTAGAAGGCTTCCTTGCCGATCTTCACCGTCGTGCGCGGCTTGGCGGCGATCCGTTCCGCAAGCTCCATGGCTTCCGGCTCCAGCACATCCGGCGCCACCACGCGGTTGATCAGACCGATGCGCGCGGCATCGTCCGCGGAAATCATCTCGCCGGTCAGCAGCATCTCCATTGCGTGCTTGCGGGACACGTTGCGCGACAGCGCCACCATCGGTGTCGAGCAGAACAGGCCGATGTTCACGCCGGGGGTGGCAAACCGCGCGTCCTCGGAAGCCACCGCCAGATCGCAGCTCGCCACCAGCTGGCACCCGGCTGCTGTCGCAATCCCCTGCACCTGCGCAATCACCGGGTTTGGATGACGCGCGATCGTCTGCATCAGCTGCGAACATTGCGCGAAGATGGCGGCAAAGGCCGCACGGCCGCCGTCCGGTTGGGAACGTAGTGCCGTCATTTCCTTCAGATCGTGCCCGGCACAAAACGCGGACCCTTCCGCGGCCAGCACGATCACGCGCGAATCGTCTTCCGCTGCCGCACAGAAGGCCTTCTGCAGCGCCGCCATCATGGCCGTGCTCAGCGCATTGCGTGCGCCAAGCCGATTCATACTCAACCGCAGTATGGCGCCGCGGCGTTCAGCCAGCACCAGGTCGTCGGAAACGGAGGCGCTCATTGCACTGTTATAGATTTTTTCGCCCCGCACGTCATCGCGGTTGCTGAATTTGTGACACACGGCAATCGGAACAGGCTGCGCAGAGCGGCGTTATCAGCCAAGATTCCAGCGCAAAGGAGATATTCATGCCAACTGCCAGCGGCCACACGAAAGCAATCCTTGCCTCCAAAGTGCAAGGCACGCCAGTCTACAACACGACCGGGGACAAGATCGGCACCGTCGAGGATGTTGTTCTCGACAAGAAGTCCGACAAGATCATTTTCGCCGCCCTTGGGTTTGGCGGCGTGCTGGGGGTGGGGGAAAAATATGCCCCGGTCCCTTGGTCAATGCTCGACTACAAGCCGGATATGGGCGGCTACGTGGTTCCCATGTCGGAAGACATGGTCAAGAAGGCACCCGTCTACGATCTGGACGACCTGACGAAGGACGACGGCCAGATCCGGCAGGCCTCCTACACCTATTACAACGTTCCCCGCGACTGGTAACGGCCGCAGGGCAAAGGGCGCGGCGAGCGAGGGATCGTGGCCGCGCCTTTCCCCCGTTTCGGATGTGGTATTAGAATACCGCCTCCACAAGTCCGACAATTTTCCAAGCTTTCCGGCCCATTCCCGCTTGACGAACCGTGCCTGAGGCCCTAAACGCCCGCCCTTCCCGAAGCATCCGCGAGAGCGGAGCGGCCATAGGGGAAAAGCTAGGGCGGTTCTCCCGCCCGGGAGACCGTTCATGAGCACGTACTCGGCCACACCATCCGAGATCGACAAGAAGTGGGTGCTGATCGATGCTGAAGGCCTGGTGGTTGGCCGGCTCGCGGCGCTCATCGCGACACGCCTGCGCGGCAAGCACAAGCCCATGTATACGCCACACATGGATTGCGGCGACAATGTCATCGTGGTCAACGCATCCAAAGTGCTGCTCACAGGCAACAAGCTGAAGAACAAGGTGTATTATTGGCACACCGGTTATATCGGCGGCATCAAGGAACGCACGGCCGGCGCCATTATGAGTGGCAAGTATCCCGAGCGCGTGGTCGAGAAGGCGGTGGAGCGCATGCTCCCGCGCGGACCGCTGGGCAAGCGGCAGCTCTCCAATCTGCGTGTCTATGCCAACGCCGAGCATCCGCATGAAGCGCAGCAGCCGCAGTCGCTGGATGTGGGCGCGCTGAACGCCAAGAACTCCAATTTCCGCAAAGCAAAGGCAGCCTGATGTCCGACGTCAAAAGCTTCGGCGATCTCAAATCCACTCTCATCAAGGCGAAGCCGCAAGGCGCTGCGGAATCCGAGCAGCCCAAGGCCAATCGTGACAAACAGGGCCGCGCCTATGCCACCGGCCGCCGCAAGGATGCAGTGGCCCGCGTGTGGATCAAGCCGGGGCTCGGCCGCATCACCGTCAACGGCAAGGAAGAGACAATCTATTTCGCGCGGCCGGTGCTGCGCATGATTCTGCGTCAGCCGCTGATCGCTACCAACCGCGACGGCCAGTTCGATGTGATCGTAACGGTGGCTGGCGGCGGACTGTCCGGGCAGGCGGGGGCCGTGCGTCATGGCATCAGCCGCGCGCTGGTGGCATTTGAGCCGACTCTGCGCCCGGTGTTGAAGCCCGGTGGTTTCCTCACCCGCGACCCGCGCGTGGTGGAGCGCAAGAAGTACGGCCACCCGAAGGCGCGCCGCAGCTTCCAGTTCTCCAAGCGCTAGGCACCCCCCGAATTCAATCGTTTCCAGTTGCTGCGCGGAACCGGCGTTCGGTACCGGCGTTGCCCTTTCGCATCTACGGGAGAGGCAATGCCATGAGTGTGACCGGCACGATCCGAACCACAACGCGCAGAGCGCAGAATGCCATGACGCCGGCGACGTACGCCCAAGGCGACATGGATATCCTCACCAAATTAAAGAAGGAACATCGGGAAGTTCAGCTGCTGCTCGATCAGCTGGTGGATAGCGACAGCGCGGCCGAGCGCAAAACGCTGCTGAAGAAGATCAAGACCGCACTGGTTCCGCACTCTCGCGCCGAGGAGAAGGTGGTCTACGACGCGGTGCGCGCACTGAAGGATCGCGACGCGAAGCAGGATGGCGAAGAGGGTTATCTCGAGCACGGCCTCGCCGACAGGATGCTGGCCGTTTTGGGCAAGGCGGGCGCGGCATCGATCGAGTTTGCGGCCGCCGCCAAGGTATTGCGCGAGCTTCTCAACCATCACATCCGGGAAGAGGAAAGCAACATCTGGTCGGACGTGAAGGACAATTTCTCCGATGAACAGCGCGAGCAGATGAACCGTGATTTCGAGGCGGCAAAGAAGAAGGTGAAAATCCCGCAGTAAGGTAGCCGGGAGGAGAAAGAAAAAGGGCGCCGCGAGGGCGCCCTTTGTGTCAGACCGTTGCGGGCCCGGGATTGAACACCGGAGGCGGTGGCCCGTAGGTGTTGGCCTCAAGTTCTCCAGGTTGCGCGCAGAAATAGATGATCGCGATGGTCACCGCGAGATAGGCCAGCATGATCAACCAGCCGACGCTGAAGATGAAATAGAGGAAGGCGAGCGCGCCCAATGGACCGCTAAGAGCCGTGAGCAGCGCAATCACCCAGAAGATTGCGGCAATGATTACCCAGATCCATACGATTTGCCCGTTTCGGCCGGTATCCTGGATGCGCCGCGCGGCAAGCCCGGCGGTCGGCAGCAGCAGCGCGAGCCCAACGATGGAACCCACCAGGCGCAACCCGATCACGGCGTCGATAATGCTTGCGACGATGGAAATACCAACGCAGACCAGGATGAAATACCAGAACTGCGCCCGCCCTACGCGGCCATTGAAGTCCATGTAATGGTTTTGGACCGTGTCCATGAAATTCTGCCAGAGCTTGTTAAAATCCATTTCAAATCCTCCCCAAGGCGCAGCAGCTCGCAATGCTTTCGCGAGGCGGCAGAAGACCGCCGCGTCCTCCGCTGAGTCGCAGCTAAAATGTGCTGTGGAATTGAGTCAAATGGGGCAAGGGAAAAGGTCGGTAACCAGCAGTTGTTTTGGTGATTTCCTCGCGCGGCTAAAGGGGGAGGGGTCCTATGGCTTGGCGAACAGCGCCTTGCGTACGGCCGTTACGTAAGCCTCGGCCGCAGGTTTCGAGAAGATCGTTCCCGTCATTCGCCGCAGGTCGTTTCCAGCGGTGTTGATCGTAACTGCCGGCCATCCGAGCAGCAAAACCACGCCCAGCGCGGCGAGAATCAGACCTACGACGATTCCGCCGCCACCCACATACAGAGCGCCAAGGCCAATAATGAGGAGCAGGATGCTACCGAAGACGCTGCGCGACGTTTCCAGGCGGACCGAGGTGACGTGCCGGATCGGCAATTCTTCGAGGCTGCCGCCGCCGAACCAGGATTTCTTGGCGTAAAGCGCGATTCGGTCCGACTGGACAGCGCCGAATTCGTTGCTGAAAGCCTGCGCGACGTCCCGCCCAAATGTCGTATCAACCATGTGCTTTCCCCTCCGCGATAACCTTAACGTACCACAACCTGTGGTAGAATAACAAGTTTTGTGGATGAAACCTGACGTGCGTGCTTATCTGCTGCACACTGGAGGCGCGGATGCGTGCGAAAGTTTTCATCGACGGCGCAGCCGGCACGACCGGGCTCGAAATCCGCGAACGGCTGGCGGACCGCGGCGATCTCGAGCTTATTCGGCTTGCGGAAAGCGAGCGGAAAACCGCGCGGGCGCGGCGCGAGGCGCTGAACGAGGCCGATCTCGTGATTCTCTGCCTGCCTGACGAGGCCGCGCGAGAGGCCGTGCGGATGGTCGAGAACCCATCGGTGCGCATCATCGATGCGTCGACCGCCCATCGCACGGCGCCGGATTGGGTGTTCGGCTTTGCGGAACTGGAGCCGGGGCAGCGCGAACGAATCGCGGCAGCGAAACGGGTGAGCAATCCGGGGTGTTATTCAACGGGCTTTCTGGCGCTGGTGCGTCCGCTGGTGCGCGCGGGAATACTGCCCGCCGATTTTCCCGTTACCGTGAACGCAGTTTCCGGCTATTCCGGCGGCGGCAAATCCATGATTGAGGAATTCGAAGCGCGGGAGTCGCCGCGCTATGTGGAAACCGTGGTGCGCACCTATGCAATCACCCTCGCGCACAAGCACGTGCCGGAGATGCAGAAGCATGCCGGCCTGGCGCATCCACCACTGTTCGCGCCATCGGTGGGGCGGTTCTACCGCGGCATGATCGTGGAAGTGCCGCTGCAGCTCTGGGGATTGCCGCGCAGGCCTACGGTGTTCGACGTCTATCTTGCATTGGGTGAAGCCTATCGCGGCGAGAAGCTGCTCGAAGTGGCGGATTTCGATGCGTCTTTGGAAGCGCTAAAGGCGTACCGCGAAGGCCGCCCCGTGACGACGAAGATGGTTGAAAGCACGACGCCCTTGCAAACGCTGGATGCCGAACTGCTGAAACACTCCAACGGCATGAAGCTGTTCGTGTTCGGCAACGACAAGACGCAGCAGGCGCGGCTGGTGGCAGTGCTCGACAATCTCGGCAAGGGCGCGGCGGGCGCGGCCGTGCAGAACATGAATCTGATGCTTGGCCTGCCGGAGACCACCGGCTTGCTTTGAGCGGTCGTTCAGCGCTTCGGCGTTGCCACTTTCACGGTCAGATACACGAGTTCTTTGCCGTCAATGCGGCTCACCCAATGCGGCACGCCGGCCGGAATGTCGATAATGTCGCCTTTGCCGATATGACGGGCGATGCCGCCCGAGACACCGCTCCCCCGGAGTTCGCCTGGCGCACTTGTCTTGGCGTCGACAGGTTTGCCGCCGGTGACCAGCGTGCCACCCCCGTCGATCACGTACCACACGTCCGTGAGCGCGGCGTGGACTTCCGCGTGGCCTGGCTTGGTGCGCCGCACCAGCAATACCGAATGACTCACGTTTCGCGCGTAATCGATCAGCGCAATGCCCTCCGTCTGAGACATTTTCTCGATCTGCGCCCCTGCTGCTGCGCCGGGCACAAACGTCACGCCGAAGCGATCAGCTCCGGCGCGCGCCGGTACGGTAAGAAGAAACAGAGCGACGGTGATGCTCGCGAATCGTGAATGCATGTGTAGTTTTTCTCCGTGCCAACGGGCATGGAAACACTACCACAGCGGCGGTGTTAGGTTATTCTCCCCCGCAAAGCGGGGAAGGATAATGCACGCAAGTGTTTTTGCCGTCTCTCTCACAGCCGCCGCCGCACTGCTGTTCGCCAGCGTTGCGAACGCAGCGGATTACCTGCCTCCGCCGGGCGATCAATGGACCACGCGCACGCTGGCGCAGGAAGACATCGATGCGGCGAAATTGAAGGCGGCGATCGATTTCGCGGTGGCGCATGAGTCGAAGCTATCACGAGAACTGGACGGCGTGATTGATCAACGCGACCAGCGCCTCACCATTCCGCTGCAGTTCGGGAAGGAGCCATTCTCGAGTCCCATCGGGCCGCTCACGCCGCATGCACCGGCAAACGGCCTGATCATCCGCCACGGTTACATCGTGGCCGAATGGGGCGACACGCGCGCTGTGGACATGACGCATTCGGTGACGAAGACGTTTGTCTCCGCCGTTGCGGGCGTGGCGTTCGACCACGGCCTTATTCGCAACGTGAACGACCGCGTGCTGGATTACGTGCACCCGTCCGCTGATTTCGAGCTGCCGCACAACCAGCCGATCACCTGGGACATGATGCTGCGGCAGACGAGTGGCTGGAGTGGTACCATGTGGGGCAAGCCGTGGTGGGCGGACCGCCCGGGAAAGAATCCGTGGGATGAACTCGTGGCCGGGCCGCCGCCGGTTGGACAGCAGTGGAAGTATTCGGATGTGCGGGTGAACGCGTTGGCGCTTGCGCTCACCTGTTTGTGGAAGCGGCCACTGCCCGAGGTGCTGAAGAAGTATGTCATGGACCCGATCGGTGCCTCCGGTACCTGGCACTGGGAGCATTACGACAACGCGTTCGTCACCCTTGACGGCAAGCGCATTCCGGTGCCCCCGGGTGGGGGGCATTGGGGCGGCGGCATGTTCATTTCGGCGCGCGATCTCGCCCGCATGGGCTTGCTCGGTCTGCACAACGGAAGCTGGGGTGATAAGCGGATTTTGTCGGACGCGTGGGTGAAGATGGCGAAAACACCAACGCAGCAAAATCCCGAATATGGCTACATGAACTGGTTCCTGAACACGGATCGCAAGCTGCTACCCGCCGCGCGCGAGGATTCGGTGATGTTCCTCGGCAATGGCGACAACATCGTGTTCATCGACTATCAGCACGATCTCGTTGCTGTCGTCCGCTGGCTCGACGATTCCCAGAAAGCGGAATTCGTTCGGCTGTTGGAAAGTGCGATTCGCAATGGGGGCGGCAGGTGAGGTTCGGAGGTTTTCTCGGGAATGTTTGTGTTCTTGGGACAATGCTTTTTGTATTTCTGACGAGGGCTTCATTTGCGGAGGACGCCGACACAGTTGCCGATCTCCAGTGCTTGGTGGCGATCATGGAAACAGGGCCGCAGATAGACAAAGTCGCGCCTGGATCATCGCAGGTTGCGGCGATGTACTTTCTGGGCAGGATTGACGGACGTTCTTCAGCCTTGGATTTGGAGGCGGCAATTCGGCGGGTTACTGCCAGCATGAGTCAGATAGATATCGGTGCGGCTGACGTCCAATGCGGGAAGCAACTCAGTGTGCGCGGACACACAATGCAGGCGATTGGCGAACACCTCATTCTGAATCCAAAGGGGAAACGGTAAGGGGACGGGTGGACCGTCACACGCCAGTTAGTTCAATCGGTGGTGTAGGTCCAAACGTCGGCAGCATTGCCACCCCTCGCTGGAGTGGATAGGTTCTATTGCGCCTTGATGAGGACGTAGGTGCCGGGGGCTGGGCCGAGGACTTTCAGCTTGCCGTCGCCGGGATGGCGCGCCCGAATTTTCTTGCCTGACAGTTTCGACAGCCAGGCATCCCAGTCCGGCCACCACGAGCCGGGATGTTCGGCGGCACCCTCCCACCATTCTTCGACCGTACCGGGATACGGCTTGCGCACGTCAAGCGCTGCGGCATCATTCATAGCGGACGCGGATTTGCTCGCCGCTTTGGCGGCGCTGGCGGCCTTTGTTTTTCCATTTGCGGCTTTGCCGTTGCTGCCCTTCGCCACCGCGCCGTAAGCATCATTGGTCCAGTACTGATACTTCTTGGCATCGGGATGGTTGACGACCCCCGCGATGTGGCCGCTACCCGCAACGATGAAGCGTACCGGCCCGCCGAACAGCCGCGTCGATTTGTACACGGAGCGGAACGGCGCGATGTGGTCCTCGCGCGCGCTCTGCAGATAAATCGGAATCTTCACTTTCGAAAGATCGAGCCGCACATCGCCGAAATGCATCTCGCCTTTCGAGAGTGCATTGTTCTTGTAGAACTCGTGCAAATAGAAGAGATGACACGCTTCCGGCATGCGGGTGGTGTCGGAATTCCAGTACAGCAGATCGAATGGCGCCGGCTCTTTGCCGAGCAGATAATTGTTCACCACGAATCCCCAGATGAGATCGTTGGCGCGCAGCATGTTGAAGGTGGTCGCCATCTTGCCGCCTTCCAGCACGCCGCCGGCGTTTTCCATCTGCTGCTTCATCGCCGCGAGCTGTTCTTCGTCGATGAAGATCTGCAGATCGCCCGCTTCGCTGAAATCGGTCTGCGCCGCGAAAAAGGTGGCGGAGTTCACGCGAGCATGGCCCTTTGCCGCCATGTAAGCGAGTGTGGCGGAGAGCAGCGTGCCGCCGATGCAGTAGCCGATGCAGTTGATTTTCGCGGCACCGGTCGCGGCCTGCACCGCATCGAGGCCGGCGAAAATGCCCTCGCGCATGTAGTCTTCGAAGGTCTTCTTCGCGAGGTGCTGGTCGGGGTTCACCCACGACGCCACGAACACCGTGTATCCGCGCGAGACCGCCCAGCGGATGAAGGAATTCTCCGGCCGCAAATCCAGGATGTAAAATTTGTTGATCCAGGGTGGGAAGACCAGTAGCGGGATTTCATGCACCTGCTCGGTGGTGGGCTCGTATTGCAGGAGTTCAATCAACGCATTGCGAAACACCACCTTGCCCGGCGTGAGGGCGATGTTCTCGCCGACCTTGAAGGCATCCTTGGTCTGGCGAATGGACACATCACCGCCGCCGCGTTCGAGATCTTCCAGCAGATGCTGCAGGCCCTTCACCAAATTCTCGCCGTTGCTCTGCAGTGTGGTGCGCAGCACTTCTGGATTCGTAAGCACGAAATTGGTGGGTGCCACCGCGTCGGCAAATTGCTTGGTGTAGAAGGCGATGCGACGGCGTTGCTTGTCATCAAGCCCGTTTACCTGCGCCACCGTGTTCTGCATCGAATTGGCGGCAAGCAAGTAGCTCTGCTTGATAAAATCGAAGACCTGGTTTTCCTGCCATTCGCGATCACGGAAGCGCTTGTCGCCGCGCACGGGTTCGATACCCGGCTCCGCGGCACCGCCCATCATGCGCCGGGCGGTCCGCTCCCAAAGGCCCATATAGTCGCGCCAGAGCTGGAATTGCGCCTCCATGATCACCGCCGGATCGGCGACGATGCCGCGCAACAGGTCCATGAAGGCACCGGTGAGGTTCAGCGGGTCAAGCGGCTGGTTGGTGCCCATCCGTCCGGCCTGGCGTGCCACAAAATCGCCCAGCAGCCTCTGCGACTGGATGCCGACTTCCACCATGTTGCGGGCGAAAGTGCCCGGATCGCCGATCTTGTAGTCGGCGGGGGACGAGGACGGGGCGGCGTCAGCCGAGCTTTTGGGATTTGCGGTTGCCATGGACTCTTGAGAGTTGCGGATTCGCGGGTGTTGATAGCCCGCAGATTACAGCTGCCGCAAGCTGTCGGCAGGGTTTGCGCCGCCTGTGCCGCGGGCTGTATAGGAGCGCCCTTGGGCTGGCGCGGTTTCGCGCCCGAAGGGAGTTGCTTGCATGTTCAAGCCCGCGTTCCGTGTATTGATCCGGTTTTCGGCCGTCCTCATGATTGCCGCCGCCACCAGCGCGTGCTCCGATTTGCCGGACTGGCTGGGCGGCGATTCTTCGCCTGCCGACGAACCGGCTACGGCTACCGATACCTCGGTCAGCACGGACGAGACAGGTCCGCAAGGCAAAACGGTCGCCGAAGCGAGCGATCAGTACCCGACACTCGCGGATACGCCCAGCAAGGCTCCGCCTGCCAGCACCTCGGACGAGCAGAAGCAGGTGGCGAACGCATTGGTCGGCGACCGCACCCAGGCGCAATACAGTGCAGATGCGTTGCGGGCCGGCAATGTTGCGGCCGCTACGCCGCCTCCGCCCGCATCTGCGGAATCGAGTGCTCCTGTTCCACCTCCGAGCACAGACACCGCTAGTTCCACCAATGCCGCTTCGGCGACGTCGGCGGCACCTACCCAGTCGGCGAGTGCCGCGCCGCCACCAAGCACAACCACGCCCGGTACACTTCCGCCAAGCGAACCGGCTGCCCCAGCTCCTGCGACAACAACCGTCGCCTCGAACGCACCGCCACCGCGAGCGCCGGCACCGCCTCCCCCACCTGCGCCAGCCGCGATGACGGATGATGCGGCGCTCGGCTTCCAGCCTTCGCATGCGCCGCCACTCGATCCCGCCGTCGCGCAGATGATGGGGGTGCCGCAACAACAGCGGCTCGCGAGCGTGTCGCCCACCAAAGCGATGGCACCCGTTTCGATTCCCGCTGGCGCGCCGGCCGCGATGGTTGCATTTCCGGGAAATTCCGTGGGGCTGGATGCAAACGGCATTGCGCAGATTCAGGCAGCGGTCGCCGCATTCAAGGCGAAAGGCGGCAATGGCTACGTGCGCGTGGTCGGGCACTCGCCCAGCGGCGCGCCCAACCTTCCGGCCGACAAGCAGCTGATGCAAAGCTTTGAGCGTTCGCAGGCCTGCGCCAACAGCGTCGCGCGAGAGCTGATCAAGGAAGGCGTGCCGGCCAAGCGCGTGCTGGTAGACGCTACCAGCACGCTCGCGTCGGGCGAACAGCGCCGCGCCGAGATTTTCCTCTAGATCGATCATGCTGCATCGGGGGATACAGGGGCGCGCATGATGGAGCCATTTCGCATTGCGCTCGCGGGGCTCGGCAATGTCGGCGGTGGGGTGGCGCAGATTCTTCTCGCACGTGGCGCGGAGCTGTCGCGGCGCGCAGGGCGCGACCTTCAGCTGGTGGCGGTATGCGCGCGCGACCGCGCAAAGCCGCGCCGCGCCGACGTATCGTCCATTCCCTGGATCGACGATGCCGTGTCGTTGGCAAAAGTCGATGCCGATTTGGTGGTGGAAGTCATCGGTGGGGAAGGCGAGCCGGCCTTGTCACTCATCCGGGCAACACTGGAGAACCGCAAGGCAGTCGTGACCGCCAATAAAGCGCTCCTCGCGGTCCATGGCGCGCAACTTGCGTTGCTGGCAGAAGAACACGGCGTCCCGCTGCGTTTCGAAGCGGCAGCAGCGGGCGGCATTCCCATCGTCAAGGGCTTGCGCCAGAGCCTCATCACCTATGGCATCGATGCGATTCATGGCGTGCTGAACGGCACCTGCAATTACATCCTCACGCAGATGGAGGCGACGGGCCGCTCCTTTGCTGATGTGCTCGCCGAAGCACAGGCCCGCGGGTATGCGGAAGCCGATCCGGAACTCGACGTGGGCGGCGGCGACACCGCGCACAAGCTTTCACTGCTTTCTGCGCTCGCCTTCGCTGTGCCACCGGACATTAGCGCGATGCGCATCGAAGGCATCGCGCATATCACGCCGGCGGACATTGCGTTCGCGCGCGAGTTCGGCTGCCGCATCAAGCTCTTGGGAATCGCGCGCCGCACGCCGCAGGGGCTCGATCAGCGCGTGCAGCCGGCGATGGTGAAACTGGGCACGCCGCTGGCCGATGTGGATTCTGTCTTCAACGCTGTCGTTGCACATGCCGGTGCAGCCGGGCCATTTACCTTCGAAGGCCGGGGAGCCGGCGAGGAGCCGACAACCTCTGCTGTGATTTCCGACATCGTGGATATCGCGCGCGGTGAGCGTGGCCCTGCATTCGGGTGGCCGGCGAAGGAGTTGCGTCCGATTCCACCCGCCCCGCCTGAGGCTCATCTCTCCGCCTATTACCTGCGCTTCGACGTGCGTGACGTACCCGGTGTGCTGGCGGAGATCTCCGGCTATCTCGCGAAGGAAGACGTTTCTATCGAGAGCATGATCCAGCGTGGCCGCAGCCCCGGCGAGCCTGTGGCAGTTGTGATGGTCACGCACGAATGTTCCGAAACAGCTGTCTCGCGCGCGCTGAAGGCGATCGCCATTTCAGACAAGGTCCTCGGACCGCCATGCATGATCCCGATCGAGATGGGGTGAAGGTATTGCGCGGGCGGCTGTTGATTGGCTGAAGGATCGCCAGCGCCGTTTGTGGCAGCGCCGGCGATCCTTCCTCACCCGGCCTGGTGAGGGCCGGGCGAGTTCTATTCGGCGGTCACACGCGCGGCAGAGATGGTTCCGCT
>DATAVW010000030.1:0-3319 GCA_036267515.1 Rhizomicrobium sp. | reverse complement strand
TCGGCGTGCGGCCCCTGGCCGATCATCCATTCTTCCGTGACCGTCACGGCCTTGGGAGAATGAACCTGATAGAGCGAGACAATGGACTGAGCGCCCAACGCGCTGAAGACGCGCCTGCGGTTCTCAACGACATGCGCGCGCTCATCGCCCGAACCGGGACCGCAATTGAGTGACGTGAAGATTCCGGTCGAGACGCCGCCTTGCCGCGTGAAGAAACCGTGCGCGATGCCGTCTTTGAGGTTGTCCGCTAGAAGCATCTCAGAACCCGGGCGGTGTCGCGGTGTGCTTGGGCGTGATGGCCAGCGCCTTGAACAGCGTGCCCATTTGCTTGGGGCTTGTCAGCCGTTCGATCGCCGCAGCCAGCGCTCCAGCCTCAGCGGGATTCTTGCCGGCAAGTTTTTTCGCGCGCGCGCCGATGCCCAATCTGTTCAGCAGATCGCCCTGATTGACGGGACCGAACGTCAACGCGCCTCCAGCGCGCGCCGCGTCTGCGAGGCTCGCGAAATCCACATGCGCCGACAGATCGACGTCGCCGGAGTTTTCCAGAACGGATTTGTAGCCGTGCTTGCCGACGGCTTGCAGCGTTTCGCCGTGCCCCGCCTCGCTGCCATATCCATAATCCACAATCAGCGCCGCGCCACCGTTTCTGGCGATGGCTTCACCGATGTGCTCGACGATGGCGCTTGAAGCCGGCGACATTTCGTAAATTGCGCCCGGTTTTGCATCGCCGCGCGCGGAGGAGACAGACATCGTGCTGGCGATGGGCGCGATGGCGAATGACAGCGTGTCGCTTTGATCCGCTGTCACCATGCGCTCATTCCAGCCCTGTTCAGTCTTTACGAATTGACGGACGGGCAGCGCATCGAAGAATTCGTTGGCCATCAGGAACAGCGGCCGGTCGGCCAGTGTGTCGTCGAACGAGTCTTGCCAGCGCACCTTCACGCCGCACTCGGACAATTTCTCGCGCTGCATCTCGCGCAACGCCGGACTGGTTTCGACCAGCACCACCTCGATGGTTTTGAGAAATTCAGGCGCAAGTCTGGCGGCTCTCAGCGCATCGGCCATCAGTGTGCCGCGGCCGGGACCAAGCTCGACCAGACGGGCGGGCGAGGGTTGCCCCTGATCCTGCCAGCACTGCACGATCCACAGGCCAATAAGCTCGCCGAACATCTGGCTCACTTCCGGCGCGGTGATGAAATCGCCATGCGCGCCGAACGGATCGCGGTTCGCATAATAGGCGCTGTTGGCCATCGCCATGAATTGCGCGACGGAGATTGGCCCCTGCGCTTCGATCAGCCGCGCGATGCGTGCGGCCAGCGCGTTCATGCGGGCTTCGGTTTGCGATACGCAACGTAAAACAACGCCGCGGCCGCCAGCCAGAGCGGAATCGAAAGCGCCATGCCCATGCTGATCGGGCCGATGAACTTTTCATCCGGCTCGCGGAACCATTCCGCGATGAAGCGGAACAGGCCATATCCCGCGAAGAAAATCGCGCAGACCAATCCGGGCCGGTTCATCCATTTGAAGCGCCGGATGCCGAATTGCAGGATCGCGAGCAGCAGGATGCCCTCCATCCCCGCTTCGTAGAGCTGACTGGGATGGCGAGGCAGTTGATCGGGCGCGTGCGGGAACACCATGGCCCAAGGCACATCGGTGGGGCGGCCCCACAGCTCGCCATTGATGAAGTTCGCGATGCGCCCGAAGAACAATCCGATCGGGGCTACCGAACATAGCAGATCGCCGATGGTGAGAAACGAAAGTCCGCGCCGTCGGGCGAACAACCACACCGCCGCGACCACGCCGAACAACCCGCCATGGAACGACATGCCGCCCTCCCACGCCGCGACGATGCGGATGGGGTGGTAGATGAAATCCATCGGCAGGCCCTGACACCACTGCGCGTGTTCCGGCGAGGTGCTGCACAGGATGGTGCCGTAGATGATAACCCATCCCAACCGCCCGCCGATGATGACGCCCAGCGTTGCCCAGACCAGCAGGTCGCCGATGTCGTCGGCGGTTGCGGGCGGCTTTCCATTGAACGGGGGATTCGTCCACAGCGCGGCCTCGCGGACCATGCGAAGCACCAGCCACCAGCCGAGCAGCAGGCCGGTGATGTAGGAGATCGCGTACCAGCGGATCGCCAGTGGACCCAGATGGATCAGCACCGGATCGATTTGGGGATAGGGGATGACCATGGGCGGAATGACCCTGCTTCGTAGCGGCCTGTCAAGCGCGCTTGCCGGACCCTGGCTGCACGGCCATATAAGGAAACCGGAGACAAGCCATGCAGACAGACAACCCTATCCTCGACGGCCTTGCCAAGTTCTTCACCGACGCCGCCGGCGCGGCCGGTGCCGCCCGCACGGAGGTGGACACCTTCATCCGTCAGCGGCTGGAGAAGATCGCTGCCGATATGGACTTCGTGCCGCGCGAGGAATTCGAAGCGGTGAAGGCGATGGCCGCCAAGGCGCGCACCGAAAACGATTCACTTTCGGCACGCGTCGCCGCTCTCGAAACGAAGCTCGCAGAATCGTCCCCCGAAAAATCCGCGGCCAAGACCGCGGATTGACTCGTTTTTTTGGAATCCTGTGGGCCGATTGAATCTCTCCCCAACTGCCTGATGCGGCAGACTCTTGTGCGACCACAAAATCTTGTGTCAGGTAGTTCGCAACTGCTTCGTTTTTTGGGGTCACGGGAGTCGGGTAACATGACGGTAGTGCACCAGGAGGAGTTCAACGCCGCCAGCCACCCGCTCGACCTGCTCGAGCACGCGGTGGAAGACAACGGCTGGCCGTTTGAGCGCGCCGGGCGCGACGAGCTGAACCTCTCCGTGGCCGGCAAGTGGTGCGACCATCATTTCAGTTTCTCTTGGCGCGATGATCTCCAGTCTCTGCATCTGTCGTCTGCGTTCGACATGCGGGTGGCCGAGGGACGCAAGGCCGATGTCGCCGCGCTCCTGATGTATGTGAATGCCAAGCTGTGGATTGGTCATTTCGACCTGTGGCCCGACGACGGCACGCTGGTTTTCCGCCACGCCATGATTTTTCCCGAAGCCGCCGCGAGCGCCTCGCAATGCGAAGCGTTGCTCAATCTGGCGGTCGAGGCCTGCGAATATTACTACCCGGCGTTCCAGTTCGTCCTGTGGGGCGGGAAGAACGCGGAAGATGCGGTGGCTGCGGCGCTGCTGGAGTGCAAAGGGCAGGCATAGACTCGCATGACCGCGCCCATCCTTCTCATCGGCGCGGGACGAATGGGCACGGCGCTGCTGCGCGGCTGGACCAAGCAGAACATTCCCGTCGTTGTCGTCGAGCCCAAGCCG
>DATAVW010000029.1:0-21989 GCA_036267515.1 Rhizomicrobium sp. | reverse complement strand
CAGACGGCCCCCACGCTGATGGTCGCCGAAACAGTTCCGGCACGCGTAGAGATGACGTCGCTTCGCACGGCCGCACGCAGGCGTTCCGCCACGAGAGCAACTTCGCGCTCGCTGCAATCGCGCGCCAATAAGCCGAACTTGTTCCCGGCGGTGCGGCCAATGAGGTCAGTGGCGCGCAACGAACCCGCCAGGCGTTCTCCCACGGCAACGATCGCCTCATCAGCAGCGCCAAAACCATAGGCATCGTTGATGGTGGCCAGACGATCGATGGCCGCAACCAGAAAGGCACAAGAGCGCACGTCTTCGCGCGCGGCCTCGATCGCTTCCGACAATTCCGCGCGAAGGCTGGTACGATTGAGATGCCCCGTCAGTTCATCGCGGGTGGCGAGATAATGCAGGCGTTGGGCATCGCGCATCTGTTCGGTGACGATCCGGATGAGCCCAACCAGGCGTTCGGCGGTTCCGTCCGCCTTGCCTATGCGCAGGCCACGCATCTCCAGCCACTCGATTCCCAGAGCCGAGGCAGCTTCGAATTCGAAGGCGAACCTCAAATCGGATTCGCAGATCTCCTCGACAACAGCCTGCAACTTCGCGCGGCCGCTTTCGCTGATCCACGCGCGAAACGTCTCGCCGTCCGCAAGCCGCGCCGGATTGTGGTGTAGTGCCAGAATTTCTTGTGACCCGGTCCAGGAGATGCGGTCGCCGCTCAGCGACCAATCGAAAGTCGCCTCTCGCGCGCCCAGCAGCGCAAGCTCGATCCGATCGCCCCGACGGGTTTCGGCAAGGTTGTGAAGGCCTTCAGCAATTTTCTTCGAGGCCGTCGGGTTCGGCACATCCCACCATCCTGGCCGGTTCGGCGGCCTTTCCCGCATGATGGGTGAGGGACATTAAAAAAGGGCGAAACTTGTAACCACTAACGCAGTATGCCGGAGATAGTTAAGGCGACAATGTCCTAAAACGGGACGGAGGTCGTCAGCGCGCCAAATAGAAATTGGGATGGTCCATCAGGGCGGCACCGAGAACGCGCCCATACCCCCCCTGCTGGACAACAACGGCAATGCTGCCGTGAGGTGGCCCCCCTTCTGTGCGCGGCAAACTCAAGCTTACCGGCTGACCTTTCCAGAGGCCCACTGAACGGATTTCCCGCACGACATTGTGGTACGTGATCGTGCGGCCGCTATTTTCGCCGTCACCAATGCTGACGGTCGCCTGTGGCAGAATGCCGAACAGCCAGATCGTCGCATCGTGCGGCGCGTGATCCACCGAGGGGCCGACTGCGATGTGTAGCAGCTGATGGTTGATCTCCAACTCCACGGGCACAGCCTGCATATCGTTGGCGCGAGCGGCGATTGCCGATTCTACAGCCTGCGTCCGGCTGCCGACCACATCATTCGCCCCATCGACGATCATTTGCGGCGTATATACGCCGCCGCGTCCGAGTTCCTTTGCGTAAGCTTTTTGCCGTCGGGTATTGGCTTCGCTCGCCAGAGTGTCGCGCCAGCCGAGCATGTCCCAATACGTCACCGGCAGGCTGACGGCGAGCACATCCTTCCGTGTGGAGAGTTGTCCAAGAAGGGTATCGGCGGGCGGACAGGAGCTGCAGCCCTGGCTGGTATAGAGTTCCACTAAGACCGGGCGCTTGCCCTTGCCGTCAGCCGGTTGCGCCATGGCTGTCGACCAGCCAACAGCAAGCACTGCGGCGACGGCAATGGTGCCGCCGAAAAGGTGAAAGCGAAACATCGGCTGGACCATACCGACGCGGCATTGCCCCGTTCCAGTCACTTCGACTTGAGGCCGCAATCTCGCGGTGAAACTTTTATGAAAATGCAGTGCACTCAGGTGGTTAGCTGCCCTGTCCCGCCGCCAGGCCGCGTAGCATAAACGGCAGAATCCCGCCATTCTGGAAGTAGGCAATCTCATCCGCCGTCACAATCATCAGCCACAGCGGCAGCGGGCAATGACGCCCGTCCGGATAGTGAATGGTCGCAGTGACCTGCATGCGCGGCTTGATTTTTCCCGATAACGGAATGTCGATGGCCTCTCGTCCGGTCAGACCGTAGTCGTTGCGTGTCTTGCCGGCGTCGAAGACGAGCGGTGCGATTCCCATCCCGATCAAATTTGAGCGATGGATGCGCTCGAAATTTTCTGTGATGACGGCCCGCACCCCTTGCAGCTTCGGGCCCTTCGCTGCCCAGTCGCGTGATGAGCCGGTGCCGTATTCCTTGCCCGCGATCACAACCAGCGGAACGCCGTCGGCCTGATATCGCATGGCCGCATCGAAAATCGGCATTTCCTCGCCGGATGGCGTCGCGCCGGAATAGTAAATTGTGTTGCCGCCTTCGCGGCCCCCCATCATCTCGTTCTTGATGCGGATGTTGGCGAAGGTCCCGCGCACCATGACCTCGTGATTGCCGCGGCGCGCCCCGTAGGAATTGAAATCCGCGAATTCCACGCCGTGCTCGAGCAGGTATTTGCCGGCGGGACTGTCCTTCTTGATCGAGCCGGCTGGTGAAATGTGATCGGTGGTAATGGAATCGCCGAACAGGGCCAGAATACGCGCCCCATTCACATCTGAAGTACCCGGCGCTTCCGGCGGCATTCCCTCAAAATACGGCGGATTGCGAACATAGGTGGAGTTCGGATCGAAGTCGTAGGTTTTGCCCCCTTTGATCTTGACCTTCTTCCAGTTGGCATCGCCCTCGAACACATTGCCGTAGCGCGCGCGAAAGCTGGAGGCCGTAATTGCCTTACGCAGAGTCGTCGCGATTTCCTGCGGCGATGGCCAGATGTCCTTAAGATAAACCGGCTTGCCTTTGCGGCCCGTTCCGAGCGGCTCGCGCGTGAGATCGATATTCATAGAGCCCGCGAGGGCGTAGGCCACCACCAGCATCGGCGAGGCAAGGTAGTTTGCGCGCACTTGCGGATGCACGCGGCCTTCGAAATTGCGATTGCCGGAGAGGACCGCTGCCACGACAAGGTCGCCCTCGTTCACGGCGTTTGCAACAGGTTCGGGCAATGGACCGGAATTGCCGATGCAGGTGGTGCAACCGTAACCCACCAACTGAAATCCGAGCTTGTCGAGATAGGTATTGAGGCCCGCCTTGGCGAAGTAGTCTGTGACGACCTGGCTTCCCGGCGCCAGTGACGTCTTGACCCACGGTTTCACCGTCAGCCCGCGTTCGATCGCATTCCTGGCCACCAGCCCTGCGCCAATCATCACGCTAGGATTGGAAGTATTGGTGCAGGACGTAATCGCGGCGATCACCACATCGCCATGATGCACGCTATAATCCGCGCCCTGTACGGCCGCCGGTTTCAGCGCATCGCCTTCCTTTCCAAACGTGTCCTTCAACGCGGCGGCGAACTCGGTCGAGGCATGCTCCAGCGCAACGCGATCCTGCGGCCGGCGCGGGCCGGCGAGGCTCGGCTCGACGGTTCCCAAATCCAACTCCACGACATCCGTGAACACCGGTTCCGGTGATTTCGACGTGCGGAAGAGGCCCTGCGCCTTGGCGTACTTCTCGACAAGCGCCACACGCGCCGGTTTGCGGCCGGTGACTTTCAGGTAGCGGAGCGTATCCGCATCGATCGGGAAGAAACCACAGGTCGCCCCATATTCCGGCGACATGTTGGCGATGGTCGCGCGGTCTTCCACCGTCATGTCATCGAGACCGGGCCCGAAGAACTCCACAAACCGTCCGACTACGCCTTTCTTGCGCAGCATCTGCGTCACGGTGAGGACCAGGTCTGTGGCGGTGACGCCTTCGTGCAATTTGCCGGTGACGCGGAAGCCGAACACTTCCGGTATGAGCATGGAAATCGGCTGACCCAGCATGGCGGCTTCTGCTTCGATGCCGCCAACGCCCCAGCCGAGAACCGAGAGGCCGTTCACCATCGTGGTATGACTGTCGGTGCCCACCAACGTGTCCGGGAAGGCATATTCGACCTTGCCGTTGTCTTTTGCCTTTCGCGTCCAGACCGTCTGGGCAAGATATTCGAGATTGACCTGATGGCAGATGCCGGTCCCTGGCGGCACAACACGGAAATTGGCAAACGCCTGCTGCCCCCAACGAAGGAAAGCGTAGCGCTCCATGTTGCGCTGGTATTCCCTCTCCACATTGCGTTTGAACGAATCCCTGCGGCCGAAATTGTCCACCATCACAGAATGATCGATGACGAGATCCACCTCGGCGAGCGGATTGATCTTCTCGGGATCGCCGTTCAGCGTTCGCATGCCATCACGCAGGGCCGCGAGATCGACAACAGCGGGAACGCCGGTGAGATCTTGCATCAGTACGCGCGCAGGGCGGAATGCAATCTCGCGGTCAGAGGTTCGCGTCTTCAGCCATTCGGCGAAAGCGCAAATATCGCTGGCTTTGACAGTCTGCCCGTCTTCATGGCGCAGCAGATTTTCCAGCAATACCTTTAGCGAATAGGGCAGCCTCGAAATGCCACCAAGGCCATTCTTTTCGGCGGCGGTCAGACTGAAATAGACGTAACTCTTCGTGCCCACCGTGAGTGTGCGGCGGGATTTGAAACTGTTGAGACAGCGCGGCAATGGAGCGGCCTTTCGCGACAATGACGGGAGGTTAAGGCGCGGCTGATTTAGGCAATTTCAACCCTTATGTCAGCCCCCATCGGCGCTCGCATGACTTTGCCGGCGGGCCGCGCAGGCCGGCCGCAACCAAAAAATGCCCCATTTTCGTTCTATCAATTATTTGGCAGCCATAATGGGGCGGCACGACTCATAGGCTTCGGCATCTCGGACAGGTATGCGAGCGTATTCTCAATTTCTCGTTCCGGTGCTTGCGTTTGCCGCGATGTTTGCCACCCCGGCGCATGCCGGCTTTTTCGAAAGACTGCTCGGCGACCGGCTCGCGTCTGTGGAGGACGGCAGCTATCTTGCCGGCGACAAGATCAAGTTCGACATCATGCGGGATGGCAAGACGTTCCTGCTACGGTTTGATGGCGATCCAGAGACCTTCGTTCTCTCGTCCGATCATACCTCGATGGGCGCCCGCCTGCTGAAATACGACTCCGGCGAAACAGCAATCCGTGTCGCGGGGTGGGGCGCGCTGACGCTGTACACTGATTGGCAGCCAAACGGATTACCCGCCATTCGCACCGGCGACACGCCGCCTTTCACTCCGCGGCCCGTCTCCCTGCAGGATGTGCAATTCAATGCAGCTCAGGAAGCGGCCCGGTTTGCGGAGGTGCAGCACCTGCGAATCCTTTTTCTGGTGGATTGGAGCGTGCTCGAAACCAGCGGCGCGTTGCGCGCCACCGCCTCGGAGGCTTTGGAGAATGCCGCACGCGGCCTCGAGCAGTTTGTCGAGAACAAGGATGCCCGCAAGCTGGTGTCCAAGCGCATCCGGCGGGTGACGCTCGCAACCGGCCACCGGCCCATGCTGCACCTGCAAGACAAGACACTGATCGTCACGTTCAATCCGGAGCAGGGCTACTCAGGTTGCCTCTCGTCGCGCGCCGTTGTGCGTGTCCTCTGGCCAATCCTCACCGCAGACAAAAAACACGCCTAACACAGCACGGCGCCAAATCCGGTTCGCTCATTGTATGGTGCCGCAGGCGCCAAAGGGAATCTTTGCGACGGTATCGCCATTGTCATTGGCGATTTCGTATTCGCAGTCTTCCGGGGGGGCGCCTGAGATGATCGCCACCGCAAGCACCGTGCCCCAAAGCTGGATCGCCTCCTTTTCGGCCCAGCGCACATCCGGCAGCCACATGCCCCGGCGATCGACCGAAATCTCGTCGCCCTTACGGAAATTGAAGTAGTACCGCTTCATGGTTCTTCTCATTCTCTATGTTAGATAAGCATTTCGCCGTGACTCGTTCCCGCGGTAGCGGGGCTGAAATGCGGGGTTTTCATGGAACCAAATCCGGGGCAAGCTTACGCGATGAGCAACACTGGCTCGCCGCCGACAGATGTGCTGATCGCTGGCGGCGGCATGGTCGGACTGACGCTCGCATTAGCGCTTTCGCGGGGCGGGGTTTCGGTTGCCGTGGCAGACCCAATTCCGGAAGCCACAGTGCTGAACGAAGCCTTCGACGGGCGTGTGAGCGCGCTGTCCTACGCTGCCGTGCGAATGCTGAAAGCGTTGGGAATCTGGGCGGATCTCGAATCCAGGGCGCAGCCGATTCTCGATATTCTGGTGACGGATGCAGCCCTCGGTGCAAGCCCCAGTCCGTTCTCTCTCCATTTCGATCATCGCGAGATCGGCGAGCCGATGGGCGCAATCGCTGAAAACCGCCACATCCGCCGCGCGTTGTTTACAGCGATTCACCAGACACAGAACGTTCGTGTAATTTCCCCGGCGGCGGTGGTTTCCCTCGTCATGCACCCCGAATTTGCACAAGCAACTTTGTCGAATGGCCAAACAATCCATGCGAGTCTTGTGGTGGCGGCGGACGGACGCAATTCGCCGCTTCGCGAGCAGATGGGCATCCGCACAATTTCCTGGGCATATCCACAAGTGGGAATGGTGGCGACCGTGCAGCACAGGAAGCCGCATAACGGCGTCGCCTATGAGCACTTCCTTCCCTCCGGCCCTTTCGCCATTTTGCCCATGATCGGCAACCGATCATCGCTGGTCTGGACGGAGCGGCAGGATGCGGCTCCGTCGTTAATGCAGCTGCCGTCAGACAAGTTCTGCGAGGAGGTCGGGAGGCGCTTTGGCCACCATCTCGGCGACATTGAAGTGATTGGCGCGCGGTGGTCATATCCGCTGCAATTCCATCTTGCCCGCGGCTATATCGCGCCGCGATTTGCGCTGGCTGGCGATTCCGCCCACGGCATTCACCCCATCGCCGGACAGGGCTTGAACCTCGGATTAAAGGATGCGGCGGCGCTGGCCGAATGCGTGCTGGAATTCGTCAAGCTGGGGCTCGACCCCGCAAATGCCGAAGCGTTGCAACGCTATGAACGTTGGCGGCGGTTCGATTCGTTTATGCTGGCCGCCGCGACCGATGGGCTGAACCGGTTATTTTCGAACGATATCGCGCCGGTCCGCGCGCTCCGCGATCTCGGACTCGGCATTGTGGATGCGATCGGTCCGCTGCGCCGGCTATTCATGCGCAACGCCGGCGGCGATCTCGGCAAGCTGCCGCGGCTGATGCAGGGCGAACCTGCCTGAGCGACTCAATGCAAGGTTTCTTTGCGGCGCTGTGCGAGTGCGGCGGGCAGTTCCACATAGAAGGTACGCGCTTTGCTCACGATGCTGCGCTGACGAGCCGCTTCAGCCTCGTCGCGGGACGCGAACTGTTCTCCTTCGAAAATATAGCGAGTGACCGCCTGGCCGGTCCGCCCGTCGTGTGTCGCGATTTCGCCGACCTCTTCCACCTGCTCTTCCGCAAGCCGCAAGGTATGCTTGTAGTGCGCGAAGCGGTCGCGCCGATCGCTGATTTCCTCTTCGATCCGTTCCCGGTTTCGCGCATCGAACCGCTGCAAGGCGGCAAGAAACGGCCTCCGAAAGCGATAGAGCAGAATCGCCGCGATGATCAGAATGGCTGTCGTGATCAGGCTGGACATGCAGCGGGCTCCCTGCCGCCAATTATGCCTGGGCCAAGGGAGATTCAACCGGGCCCCTGCGGACGGCGTGACCGTGTTTCAGATAGTCCACGCTTCGCATTTCCGAAAGACGCGAGGCGGTCCGGCGGAACGCATCCGCGCCATCACCTTGAGGATAAAGCTCGTCGGGAGGCGCTGCGGCCGAACAGATGAGCTTCACGTGCTCGTCATAGAGCGTATCGATGAGCAAAGTGAGGCGGCGCGCCTCGTTGCGCTCGGCCGGCGAAAGCACCGGAGTGCGGTCGATGAGCAGGGTATGGAATCGATGCGCGATCTCCAAATAATCCGCAGCCGTGAGCGCTTGCCGGCAGAGGTCGTCGAACGAGAAGCGCGCCGCGCCTTTCGCCGTCTGCGGCACGCGCAACCGCCTCCCCAGAACGATCAGCGTTCTGGGATCGCCTTGCGCTGTGCCCGTCAGCTGGAACCATGCGGTATCCATTTTTGCATCGGCTGCTGCTCCGAGGGGCACGATGTAGGTATTGACTCGGGTGAGCCGTTGCAGCCGGTAGTCGATTGGCCCGTTCAGCTCGAGAATTTCGAGCTTATGTTCCAGAAGCGCGATAAACGGCAGGAACAGCTGCCGATTGAGGCCTCCTTCGTACAAGCGTTGCGGCGCCGTGTTGGAAGTGGCGACAACGATCACGCCGGCCGCGAACAATTGCTCGAACAGTCGGCCTAAAATCATCGCATCGGCGATATCGGTGACCTGAAACTCATCGAAACACAACAGCGTGGCCTCCTGCGCAATTCGGCGGGCCACAGGCGAAATGGGATCGTTGGCTCCCCCCTGCCGTTCTCCATGAATGCGCGCATGGGTCTCTGTCATGAAGGCATTGAAATGGACGCGCCGTTTGGCGCGCAGCGGCACGCGCGAGAAGAATAGGTCCATCAGCATGGATTTGCCTCGTCCCACACCGCCCCAGAGATAGAGTCCTTTCGGCGAGTGGTTTGCGCCGAAGAACATTCTGCGGGCCGGCCGGTAGGAGCGCAATTCCGCTTCGAGCGCCTGCAAGCGCGTAACCGCCTCTTCCTGCGCCGCATCCGGCGTGAGCTCTTTGCTCGCGACTAAGGTGCGATACCGCTGAACAATGCGCTCGGGCATCAGGCGTGCGCATCGACAAGAGTTCTGATCTTGTCGTAGGTCGCGTCGGGATCCTGAATATCGCGCACGGTGACACCGCTCGCGCTGACGTTCCCAAATCCCAAGGCGCCGAATACGTTCGGATTACGTGAGGAGCCTGTTGCCAACGTGGCAAGGTAAACGCTGCCGAGGCCGTACATCCGCTGAAAGAGGCCTTTATGGAGCGTAATTTCCTTCACATCTTTGTATCGGATGACCTTTCGATTCTGGGTGAAGAATCCCTCCTCGAATTCCAAACGGTCATCGAAAAATTTGTATTCCGTCCTGGAGTAGTTCAGGCGTTTCCCGAAATACGAAACCAGAGGAAATCCTACGAGCGCGATGCCTCCAAACAGAAGGAACGACACGTGCGACCCTTTGGGAAAGATGAAGCTCGTCAGGCCACCAAGAAAGCCCCCCGCCCATATCGTAAAGAAAAGCTGCAAAGGGAGTTGATAGAGAAGCGTTATCCAACCGATAAACACCGGTCTGAGCGAGAAAGTCACTACAGCCCCCAAGAACGATTTCTAGGCCGCGTGCTTCAGGATCTTGCGGTTGATCAGGCATTCGGCGATCTGCACCGCATTCAGTGCCGCACCTTTGCGCAAATTGTCCGACACCACCCAGATACAGAGCCCATGTTCCACGGTCGGATCCTTGCGGATGCGTGAGACATAGGTGGCGTCCTCGCCCGCTGCTTCCACCGGCGTGACGTAGCCACCGTCTTCGCGCTTATCCACGACCAGCACCCCCGGCGCTTCGCGCAGAATATTGCGGGCCTTTTCCGCGGTGATCGGCTTCTCGAATTCGATGTTCACCGATTCGGCATGGCCGATGAACACCGGCACGCGCACACAGGTGGCCACCACCTGAATGTCAGGATCGAGGATCTTCTGCACCTCGACCATCATCTTGAACTCCTCGTTGGTGAAGCCGGAGTCCTTGAAATCCTGGATGTGAGGAATGACGTTGAAGGCGATTTGTTTGGTGAACAGCTGCGTTTCGATGGGATCGGCGACGAAGACCGCGCGCGTCTGGCGGAACAGCTCATCCATCGGCGCCTTGCCCGCGCCGGACACCGATTGATAGGTCGATACCACCACCCGCTTGATGGTGGCAACATCGTGCAACGGCTTCAGCGCTACGACGAGCTGTGCCGTTGAGCAATTGGGGTTGGCAATGATGCCTTTCTTGATTCCCTTCTCCAGAACATGCGCGTTCACCTCAGGCACGACCAGCGGCACCTCGCGGTCCATGCGCCAGTAGGAGGCGTTGTCGATGACCAACGCGCCGTCGTCAGCAATCTTCGGCGCCCACTCCTTCGAAACCGCGGAGCCGGCCGACATCAGGCAAATGTCGGTGTCGCGGAAATCGAAGTGCTCGAGCGGTTTCACCTTCAGCGTCTTGTCGCCGAAGGACACACTGGTTCCTACCGACCGGCTGGAAGCCACCGCCACCACTTCGCTGGCTGGAAATTCGCGCTCTGCCAGGATGTTCAGCATCTCGCGGCCGACATTTCCTGTCGCGCCGACAACGGCAACCTTGAAGGGCATTTCGAATCCTCAGAATGCGGAGAGGCGATGGGGCGCGCCGCGCAGGTCGAGCATTACGTCATGCCGGAACGGCGGGAAAGTGGTTAGTGTTCCGCGGGCCAGCTGAGCGAGACGACAGCGCCCCCCTGTACGCCATTGCCGCCGATCTGCGCCCCGAAAATTTTGAGGTCAGCGGGATCAATACGATCCAGCCCACTGGGACGCGCGAGATAACGGATTTGTGGAGTGGCAAGGGTGGGTGCTTCAGCGTTTCTCGGGGCTTCAAAGTCCTCCACAGAAGGATCAGCGGTAAGCAAAAGCGCGGCTGACTGGGAAGCATCGGAAGGCACCGCAGCCGCCTGCGCCGGGAATGGTGCCATGGCCAATAATGTCATTCCTAGGATCGAGCACGCGCGCATGGGCCACCTCTCGCCCCAAAGGTGCCACAAATTTACTGAAGCCCCGTTGCGACAACCATCTGCAGTTTGGGGGTGCCGTTAAGGGCTGGTTTTCCAATTCAACGTGAGCATTCGTCGCGGCACCCTGTTGCAATTGAACGGCGGTGCGCAGCTATTCATCGAGTTCCGGATAATGGCGGAAGATACCCTGTGTGTTGAACGGTTGCCGGTGGCCCGACTTCCGGTACGCCGCGATTCGCGGGCGGCTGGCGACGCGGTCATGGAAGGGTGCGAGGTCGCGGCACTTCCGTTCCAACCGGTGCATTGTATTGGGAACGGCGTAGCGCAGGCCCTCGATAACGTGAAACAGCGAAAGGTCGGCGTAGGAGAGGCGCCTGCCGGCAAGCCAACCCGTCGCACCGCGTCGAAGAATCCCGTCGAAATAGCCTAAATATTTTGGCAGTCGCTCCTCGCGCAGATTTCTGGTGCGTTTTGCCGCCTCTGCTTTTTGGTCCTCATAATAAAGGCTTCCGGCGATTGGATGATGTGCATCATGCACTTCGGCTACCAGATCGGCGATGGTCAATTGCAACTGATGCACCCAAAAGCGGTTCTGTTTGCCTTTGGGCGCAAGCCCGTGCTGCTCGCCGAGAAAAAGGAGAATGTTCGCCGTCTGACCAATCGTAAGCTTTCCGGCCTTAAGATAGGGAGGCGCAAACGACGGATGTTCCGCGGCCTTCGACTTCATGCCGGCCACCACTTTCGCATCGCCATTGTGTGTGAGCGCGATGTCCACGTATTCAGCACCCGCTTCTTCCAAAGCCAGCCGCACAAACTCGCCGCGCCCCGGAATGCCGGACCAGTAGTAGAGTTCATATTTCATCACGGCCCTTCCTCCATCTGTTGTGCGACACCCGACGTAGAATTCAGCCCAGGATCATTTACGTTTGCGTCGATCACGGCGAGCATCAAGCCGGCCGCGCTGTAAACTGATCATTTCATAGGAGCATTAGAAGGGGCCTTCTCAATGCGGCCGCGGACCCACATATTAGGCCGCAATGGTGAAGCCTACCGAATGCCCTGACCTTGCCGGGGCCGAATTGCCCGCGGTCGTTGCAAGGAACCGCCGGATTGTTGATCGCGATTTCTGGCGCAAGCTACTCGGGCTGGTTCGCCAGGTCCCGTTCGCGGAGGATTTGGGCGCCGCCTATTTCTGCGCAATTGATCCCGAAACGCCCGGTCGCGTGCGCGGCATTCTGATCGCCGCGTTGGCCTACTTCGTCACGCCGCTCGATGTCATTCCGGATTTCGTGGCGGGGATTGGGTTCACCGATGATGCTGCGGTGCTGGCGATCGCCATCGGGCTTGTGTCGCGCAACCTGAAGCCGGAGCACTATGAGCGGGCGCGGGCAGCGCTCGGCCATGCCCGTCCGGTCGCGCCAGGCGATTCTAGCGCAGAGTGCCGATCTTGACGGGCTGCGGGGGATCGCCGGCGGCCCGGTCCGGCGGCGGCGTGACGAATTCGACAGCAATGCCGTTCTCGTGAATGCGCGCCACACGGCCGGCCATCTGGCCGATCAACACGATTTCGCCGATCTGCGGGCGGACATCGGTGGCAAGCGAGACGCCGCCTAGTGAGAGATCGAGCACCTCGCAGTTCACCACCTCGCCCGAGGCGCGGGTAAAGCGGGCAAGGCCTTTGGTTGGCTTGCGGTCGTGGCGGCGGAGCAGAGTATCGTCAATCGCGCCATTCTTGATATATTGGGTCAGCTGCTCGGCGACGCGTTCCCGCTTCAGCGCCGTGCAGTTGAAACGCACACCAAACCCGGGCTCGGCGGCCTCTCCTCTGGGAACGCGAGCGACGGTGCCTTCAAAACGGCCGAAGCCATCGATGTAAAGCACCACATCCGCCTGTGCCTCGGGAACAATTTCGGAGGCGATTTGGGCCCCGCCCGGAGACATGTCCGTGACGACGCAGCCAGCCTCGCGGCCCTCGCTGGGCACGAAAATACGCCCCTTGAGATCCACCCGCACCCGCTGAAAGCGGCGGCGTTCGTGCCGCACTCTGACATCCAGCGCTTCCCGGTCGATTGTCATTTGGCCCGCATTGTGGTCGCCCCGTTCCGCAGCATTTGTAGGCCCGGAAGGTCAACGGATCGTTACGGATTTGAAAGAGGGGCGAGAACTGCCGACCTTCTTTCGGGTGACGGCGTGGGAAGTCGCGGGCTATACAGCGCAGCGCCGAACCGTCTGTGGCAGCTTAATCAGCGGAGACATAATGACACCTTGCCGACTCGCCCCTCAAATTCTTGCCTGTGCCGCATTTGCCCTGCTGGCCGGCTGTGTCGGCACCTCGGCCTTGAGCCGGATGGATCAGGCGCGGCCGATAGGGGGCCCATTCTCCCAAGCTCTTTTCAAGAATTACGCGGCACTGGCGCATTCCTTCGGCGAGGTTGGAACACCAAGCAGCGGTACGCCCTTCGACGCGGAGCAATCAATTTCCCTCGGCAGCATGAGTTCAGGTGTCGCAGATATCGCGAACATCTATGCGCAGAAAGCACTGGACGCTGCACAAGGCGATGAAATCCTTCCCGAAAATCCGGACAGCAGTTTGAAAGATTCAGATACACTGCGCCTGGAACTGCTTCGCGATCTGGATCAGGGGCGGGACAAGGCGCCCGATCAGGCGGGACGAGCGCAGGCGGACTACGATTGCTGGATCGTAAATGCTCGCTCCGAAGAACTGCGCCGCGCTGCGCAGCAATGCCGCCGCTCTCTTGGGTTTACAATGGCGCAACTGGAGCGGGATCTTGCAGCAGTATCCGCGCCACCCCCGCCTCCCGCGGCCCCAAACCAATCGTCTGCACCGCCGGCACCCGCTGAACGGGCCGCCGTCCCGCCTGCTTCTTCCGAGCCCGGCGAACAGCCCCCTGCACAGCCGCCCGAGCCAACCACAAACCCGTAGTTTTCCTGCAAGCGGAGCTTTGCTCCTGCTACCCTCTGCCAATGAAGTCGTTCGACTATATTGTTGTGGGTGCGGGCAGCGCGGGCTGCGTGCTTGCCAATCGTCTCTCCGCCGATCCGGACGTCAGAGTGCTGCTGGTCGAAGCTGGCGGTCCCGATAAGTCGCCAATGATCCACATGCCGGCGGGAATTCCGGCGCTGCTCGGCAAGAAGAACCCGTTCAACTGGTACTGCGAAACGGAAGGCCAACTGCATCTGAATGGCCGACGTTTATATTGGCCCCGGGGGCGCGGGTGGGGCGGATCATCATCGATCAACGGCATGATCTACATTCGTGGCCAGCCCCGTGATTACGACCGCTGGCGGCAGATGGGCTGCGAAGGATGGTCGTTCGCTGACGTCCTACCCTACTTCAAGCGCGCGGAGCGCAACGAGAATGGTGCCGACGAATTCCATGGCGGCGACGGGCCGCTGCACGTTTCGAACGGCCGTTCGCAAAATCCGCTGTTCCGCACATTTGTGCAGGCGGGAACGGAAGCAGGGCATCCTTACACGAAGGATTTCAACGGCAATGCGCAGGAGGGTTTCGGCCGGTATCAACTGACAATCCGTAGGGGGCGGCGCTGCAGCGCGGCAACAGCCTATCTTCATCCGGTTCTATCACGCCGCAACCTGACCATCGAAAGCCGCGCCCACGTTGTCCGCGTGCTGTCCGAAAACGGCCGTGCCGTGGGGGTGGAGTACCTCCAGAAGAAGGAATGCGTCCAGGCCCGCGCCGAACGCGAAGTGGTTCTGTCTGGCGGAGCGGTGAATACGCCGCAGGTGCTGATGCTGTCCGGCATTGGAGATCCCGAGATTCTGCGAAACTTTGAAATTCCCGTCATTGCGGAATTGAAAGGCGTCGGCAGGAACCTGCAAGACCACCTCGATTGTTCGATTCAATACGAATGCACGCAGCCCATCACGCTGTACAGCCAGGCAAAGCCCCTTGCCGCCGCAAAAACGGGCTTGCAATACTTGTTGTTCCGCAATGGCCTCGCGGCCAGTCAGGGACTGGAATCCGGCGCCTTCCTGAAAAGCCGGCTGGATCTGGAAACCCCCGATCTACAATTCCATTTCGTCGCGGCACTGATGTTCGATCACACGCGCAAGAAAGCGGACCGCCACGGCTTCATGGCACACGTTTGCCAGCTGCGGCCCGAGAGCCGCGGCTACATCTCGCTAAAGTCTGCCGATCCGCTGGCACCGCCGCTGATCCAGCCGAACTACCTTGAGGCCGAGGAGGATCGCCGCGCTTTGCGGGAAGGCGTGAAATTGGCGCGCGAGGTGTTCGCGCAAGCCGCTTTCAATTCTTACCGCGGACCGGAGCTGATGCCGGGCGCCCATGTCATTCACGACGAACAGATCGACGCGTTCGTACGAGAGACGGCGGAGACCATCTATCACCCGGTCGGCAGCGCCAAAATGGGAAAGGATGGTGACTGCGTGGTCGATCCGCAGCTGAGGGTCCATGGTGTGGAGAATCTGCGCGTGGTGGATGCCTCCATCATGCCGTCACTGGTGTCCGGAAACACCAACGCACCCACGATCATGATCGCAGAAAAGGCATCGGACATGATGCTGGGCAGGGCTGCCCCGGCGCCGCTGCATATTCGGGTCACGGAAGATGACAATCCGACGAAACTTGTCGCATGAATCCGTGATATTTCCGCCGCACAAGGCTGACATCCGGAAAAAACGGACATGCATGCTTTCGGCGCGTTGCCCGCCCGGCTAGAATTGTCGGATGCACGTATTTCGCGTCATGGCTTTAGGGCTCGCGGTAGCCGGCGTCGCAGTCACGGCGGTTGCGCAGGACAATCCGCCGATTGCTGGCGATCCGCAGGCGCAGCCGACGCGCTATAACGTGCAGGAAATAAATTTCGACATGTGGTGCCAGGAGCAACAGCATTTGCCGCCCGACCGTTGTGACAAGCGCCTTCCCGAAGACGATGCTGCGTTCAATGCCTACCGTTCGAAAATCGAACGCTACGAAATTCCCTATCTTCAGCAGCAGCAAAAGCAGCTGCAGCTGAATTCTGGTATACTGCACAATGATCCATTGGATCGGCGCGATCAGCCGCCCCAGGGTGCAAATCAGCCGCCCTCCGGTGCCGTTCCACCGAAATAATCACGATATCGCGTGGAGTCTGGGTACAACAATCTCCAGCGCGTCGATCAAACGCCGCATCGGCGCGTCTGTTTCCGAAGACGCGGCAGGCGTCTGTTCACGATTGACCACCAGCCGCAGGTGAAGCGGTTTGCCGAGCGTCCGGAATTTGGAAGGCGGCGGAGGCTGAAAACGGTCTGGCGGGCTCAGAGGTTCATTCTCCTGCACGAATTGCGAATCCACCAGGCGCTCGCAAACGATGGGATTGCCGAACAGCGCCGTTGGATCGCCCGTGATTTGTGAGATCCCAATAAAGCGCGAGGGTGGCTTTCCTGCGAAGGTGAGCGGAGCGAGCACAGTTTCCATTTCCACCATGCCGCCTTCGGATTCGACCAGCGATGAAAGGCAGATGGGCTGCCCTGTCGCCAGGGATTGGCGAAGCAACTGGGCAATGGTGTCGCGGCTCTGAATATCACAGCGCGCACCGAAATTGGTACCTCGCAGTTCCATTCCGTAGCGGTCGCAATGCGACGTTCCGGCCAGGCGATAGCGCGGGCGCACCGCATCTGCCGCATCCAGGATGAAGACATGCGAGAGAATGCGTTTGATGGCTCGCGGGTCTATCGCCGTCTGATCCGGCACACTTCGAGCTTTGCGAAGCCTGCTCCAATACCCGATCAAAAGGTGGCTGTTGCGATGTTTCATAACGGCCCTGCCGATCCACGTAAGCGTTTCGCCCCGAAGCAGCGTGAACAAAATCGCGCTGCCGGGAGACCGCAAAGCAGGGGCCGTGCCAGTCGCGGAAATGGGTTGTTTCCGATTAGCGGTCCCACGGACCGCGCCGTGGCGGCGCGAAAAGCGGTACGTCACGCGCCTTCAGAATCGGCGTGAGCAGCAGACCGGCCGCAAAACCGCCCACATGCGCCCACCAGGCCGTGCCCGGCTGGCCGGGATCGGAGAAGCCCGCGCTGATGAGTTGCATCAGAAACCAGAAGCCGACCACCCAGATGGCGGTGATCGAAAGCGGATAAAGAATGATGCCCAGAGGAACAATGACTGTGACCCGGTGCCGGGGATACAGGAGCACGTAAGCCGCCAGCACACCGGAAATTGCGCCGGACGCTCCGACCATGGGAATGCGGGAAGCCGGATCGATATAGGCCATGCCGAGGGCGGCGGCGCCGCCGCAGACCAGATAAAAGACGAGGAAGCGCAGATGCCCCATAGCATCCTCGACATTGTTTCCGAAAATCCAGAGGTACAGCATGTTGCCCGCGATATGCAGCAAGCCGCCATGCAGGAACATCGACGTGAAGATGGTTAGCGCCGGAGGAATCGCGACGTCGGCGCTGTCATTGTGCCCTGAAAAATAGTCGGCAGGAACGAAGCCAAAAACATCAAGCACCGCGTTCATTTCGCGTCCCAGCGACCATTCCCACAAATACGCGAGCACGCAGAGCGCAATGATTGCCCACGTGACCGCGGCCGGCCGGCGGGCCGGATTGTCGTCCGAGATCGGGATCACGTCGTGGACTGCTTCTGGAAGGAACGCCGGGGCAAATGTGTCATTCCGGATCAATTTTCAACGAATATTGCGCCGCGCCATGGCACGCTTCCTGAACGGATGCGCCCGCCTGTTAAGACTTAGTCAACTTTCCGGTTCCGGCGCCCCTCCGCGCGACTATGCATAACCGGAAAACAAGGAGCGCACGAGATGAGCCTGCGGTCTATCCTGTCCATCGCCGTTGCAGCCGCCGGCCTGACGGCGCTTGCGGCATCGCCAAGCATTGCCGGAGGTGGCATCATTCATGGTGGCGGATTCACATTCGCGGGCGGCGGTAACGGGGGTCACTGCCACGGCGGTGGCGGCGGGCACGTGGTCAAGATCATAAACTTCAACAAAAATATCAACATCAACAAAAACCTGAACATGAACAAGAACATCAACATCAACAAGAACATCGTGATCGCAAAATCGAACTCTTTCTCCATTGCAGTTGCAGGCGCGGCAGCCGGTGCGGCGGGCTACTCATCATCCGGCAGCTACTCCGAGAGCGTGACGGTGAATCGCGGCGGGGAAGCTGGTTCTGTATCCGCCGAGGAAACCTGCGAGATGCAGGAGGGCAGCTTGGTAAAGGCCGTTCATGCAGTCTGTGTGAGCGCTGAAGGCCGCGAGTTCCCGGCAAGCCATATGCTGCCGGAAACATGGATCGACACTGCGTATGAAGGCGAAGTTGCACGTTGCATTCCCGGCGCGACGGTGAAGGTGACGATAGGCGATGTGGTAGAATCGGATCAGGGCCTTGCCGGCACGTACGATCAGGGTGAGGTGCTCGCCTGCGGTCGTGGTGAGGCGCTATGGCACTACAAGAACGGCATGGTGAAATGCGCCCCGGCGATGCCGGTCAAGGACTGCACCGAGCGCACCAATCTGCGTAAATACGGCACGGGAGATTTCTTCTTCTCCTACCGCAGCAAGGTTTGCGTGAACCGCGTGGCCAGTTCGCACTCGAGCGACCTTTCCAGCACCAGCTTCGATGGCGGCGTCGGCGACAACGGCTATTAGGGCCAGCAACGCAAACTTAAGCCTCCCGGACTAGCATTCGTTCCCTGCGGAGCGGATGCTGTCCATGTTTTCCGAGTTACGTGAAAGCGCCTTCATCACCAAAGAGCGGGTGACGCTGTGGTCGGCTGCGTTGTTGCTCGCGTATGTGGTGGCGACTGCCTACCTTTTTGGCAGTGCCCACGGCCTGACGGACTACCACGGTCGCCCGCTCGGCACCGACTTCGCCGACGTTTATACGGCAGGACATTCTGTGCTGCACGGCGATGTAGTCGCTCCGTATTCGCCTGCGCAGCACTACCGCAATGAGCAGGCATTGTTCGGGGCAAAGGTGCCATTTTACGGCTGGCACTACCCTCCATACTTTCTCTTCGTCGCTGCGCCCCTTGCGAGATTGCCATACATCCCATCGCTTGCCGTTTGGCAGATCGCAACAAGCGCACTTTATCTTGCCGCGTTGTGGTGGCTGCTTCGAACGGGGCCGAAGCCGCAGGTGCTGAATGACCCGCGCTGGATCCTTCTGGCGCTCGCGTTCCCCGCTGTATTCATGAACATCACGCATGGCCAAAATGGTTTCCTAACCGCCGCGCTGCTCGCCGGCGCACTGGCCGCTTGCAATTCTCGCCCGATTCTTTCGGGGATTCTTTTTGGACTGATGGTCTACAAGCCGCAATTCGGTTTGCTTGTTCCGATCGCTCTGTTTGCGGAATCACGCTGGAAAACGATTATAGCGGCAGCGGTAACTGTTGCCGCGACGACCGTCCTCACCTTCGCCGTTTTCGGCGCGGATGTCTGGTCGGCTTTTTATCACTCCCTCGCCTTCACCCGCGCGGCCGCGTTGGATGAGGGCGCCGCTGGCTACTTCAAAATGCAGAGTGTGTTCGCCTGGGCACGGATGTGGGGAAGTCCGCTGCTCGTCGCCTACATTCTTCAAAGCCTCATGACGCTAGGTGCAGGCGTTCTTGTGTATCGCACCTGGCGTTCTGACGCATCCTTTGCCCGGAAAGCTGCCGTACTTTGCCTGGGATCGGTGCTCGCTACACCTTATTGCTATGATTATGACCTCATGGCACTTGCGCCCGCTATCGCCCTCCTGATCAGCGATGGACTTGGAAACGGATTCCGCCCCTACGAGCGACTTGCGGCAGCGATGCTCTGGTCCGTACCCATTCTCGCCCGCCCGGTTGCGCAGTGGAGTTCCTTGCCCTTGGGTGCAATTGTCTGCCTCGGAACACTGTTACTGCTAACGCGCCGCGCCCCCGCTCAAAACCTGAAAGCGGCTGCTCCTGCTTGAATAGCTGGGCTATTGCGGGACGGAAAGATCGGTTCTAAGCGTCGGATTCCCCAAGTGTACGCTTCCACGAGCGCTTCCGATGAACATCCACGAGTATCAGGCGAAGGAGGTTTTGCGCGGCTTTGGCGCGCCAGTTCCCCGCGGAATTCCGGCTTTCGGCGTGAACGAAGCCGTCAGTGCTGCCGAAGAGCTCGGCGGCCCGGTCTGGGTGGTGAAGGCGCAGATTCATGCAGGCGGCCGGGGCAAGGGCGGCGGTGTGAAGGTGGTACGCTCCCTTAAGGAGGTGCGCACAGAAGCCGAGCGAATGCTTGGCATGACACTCGTCACGCACCAGACGGGCCCACGGGGCCGAGTGGTGCGGCGGCTGTACATCGAGGACGGCTCCGCCATCGAGCGCGAGCTCTATTTGTCTGCGCTCATCGACCGTGGCACATCACGAGTGGCTTTTGTCGCATCCACCGAAGGCGGCATGGACATTGAAGCCGTCGCCAAGGATGCGCCCGACAAGATTCAAACCTTCACGGTGGATCCTGCAGCCGGCTTTTCCCCCTATGTGGGCCTGGAAATCGCGACCGCGTTGTGCCTGCACAAAGAACAGGCGAAGCAATGCAGCGGGCTGATTGAGACTCTCTACAATGCGTTTGTTGCCAAGGACATGAGCCTGCTCGAAATCAATCCGTTGGTGGTGACGAAGGAGGGCCGTATCGTCTGCCTCGATGCGAAGATCAATTTCGACGACAACGCGCTGTTTCGCCATCCTGACGTGCAGGACCTCCGCGATCCCGACGAGGAAGACCCCACCGAACGCGAAGCGGCGAAATACGACCTGTCGTATGTGAAGCTCGATGGCTCCATCGGCTGCATGGTGAACGGCGCCGGCCTCGCCATGGCCACGATGGACATTATCAAGCTGTATGGCGAAGAGCCGGCGAATTTTCTCGATGTTGGCGGCGGCGCTTCAAAGGAAAAGGTTACCGCTGCCTTCAAAATCATTCTTTCCGATCCCAATGTGAAAGGCATTCTGGTCAATATTTTCGGCGGCATCATGCGCTGTGACATTATCGCAGAAGGAATTGTCGTCGCTGCGCATGAGGTCAAGTTATCTGTACCGCTGGTGGTGCGGCTCGAAGGCACCAATGTCGAACTCGGCAAAAAAATCCTGGCAGAATCCGGGCTGCCGATCGTGTCCGGTTCCGACCTCGCCGACGCTGCGCAAAAGATTGTGGCCGCCGTACGGACTCGCAAATGAAATTCGCCCTCGCATTTCTCGTTGCGTTCACGACGCCGGTGCTGGCAGCAGGCACGAAGCCGGGTCTTCACTGCGTCACGGGGCCGGTGGAAAAAACATTTGGCGGAACAAAGTGGCTGGTGCACAGCTGCACGGACGGCAAGAGCCTCGTCTTCACTGCCACCTCAAAAGCCGCAGCGCCGTTCGAATTCGATCTGACCTACACCGGCGACGGGTACGATCTCGATGGCCATGGGAAGGGTGACCGCAAGGCGACCAACGCGGCCTATGCCGATCTTCAGAAGCTTCGCGCCAAAGACATTTTAAGCCTGCTCAAGGAAACCCAGAGCGCCGAGCGAAAGCGGCGGAAGCGGTTTTGAATGTCCATTCTCATCGACAAGAACACACGCGTGATCTGCCAGGGCTTTACTGGGCGGCAGGGCACTTTTCATTCCGAAGCCGCAATCGCCTACGGCACGAAGATGGTTGGGGGCACGTCGCCAGGGAAAGGCGGGACGACACATCTCGGTTTACCGGTTTTCGACACCGTGCGCGAAGCCAAAGCGGCGACGGATTGCGATGCCAGCGTCATCTATGTGCCGCCGCCCTTCGCCGCCGATGCCATTCTCGAGGCAGTCGATGCGGAAATTCCGCTGATCGTCTGCATCACCGAAGGCATTCCGGTGCTGGATATGGTGAAGGTGAAGCGGGCCTTGTGCGGCTCGCGCTCACGCCTCATCGGCCCCAATTGTCCGGGAGTGATCACGCCGGGGGAGTGCAAGATCGGCATCATGCCGGGGCACATTCACAAGCGCGGCAAGGTTGGCATTCTCTCCCGCTCGGGCACGCTCACCTATGAAGCGGTGTGGCAGACTACGGCTGTCGGCCTCGGTCAGACGACGTGTGTCGGCATCGGCGGCGATCCGGTGAAAGGCACCGAATTCATCGACATGCTCGACCTGTTCCTGGCCGATCCGGAAACGGAAGCGATGATCATGATCGGCGAGATCGGCGGCGGTGCGGAAGAAGATGCGGCAGAGTTTCTCAAGCGCAGCAAAATCAAGAAGCCTGTGGTGGGTTTCATCGCCGGCGTGACGGCACCGCCCGGACGACGGATGGGGCATGCCGGCGCCATCATTTCCGGCGGCAAGGGAGGCGC
>DATAVW010000028.1:0-29800 GCA_036267515.1 Rhizomicrobium sp. | reverse complement strand
TTACCAGCGTATCGAAGGCTGCGCGCGCCAGCTCCGCCGAGCCGCCGCACAGCACCGTCTGTTCGCCGAAGAGATCGGTTTCGGTTTCTTCCCTGAAGGTGGTCTCGATCATACCCGCGCCGACGCCGATGGCCGCGCCGTAGGAAAGCGCCAGCGGTTTCGCGTTGCCGCTGACATCGCGATGGACGGCGATGAGGCCGATATAGCCGTCGCCGCTCAGGTAATTGCCGCGCAGCGCGCTGCCCGGACCGGCGGGCGCCACCATGACGACATCGAGATCGTCGCGCGGCTGGATGAAACCGAAATGCAGCGCAAAACCGTGGATGAACAACAGGGCTGCGCCGTGCTTCATGTTCGGCGCGAGGTCGCGCGCGTAGATGTCCGGCAATTTTTCGTCCGGCGCGCCAAGTACGACCACATCGGCTTCGCGCGTGGCCTCCGCACTGGCCATCACTGGAAACCCGGCGGTCCTCGCCTTTTCACCGCTTGCGCTGTTTTCACGCGCGCCGATGATAACGCTCGCTACGCCGCTGTCGCGCAGATTCAGCGCGTGTGCCTCGCCCTGATTGCCATAGCCGATCACGGCAACGCGCTTGCCTCTAATAATCGCCAGATCGGCATCGGCGGCGGCGTAGGTGGGCATGAACGCTCCAATGGCATTCACCTCCCCCAACGCGGGGAGGTCGAAATTCATGAGCGCAGCGAGCAATTTCGGGTGGGGCCAAAATCCTCATTGCAAATCCCCCCACCCGATACATTGGCGCTACGCTCCAATGCATCGACCTCCCCGCGTTGGGGGAGGTGAAGTATCCCCGTGAATCTTAGCTGCAATCTTGCATGTACGCCATTGATGCCCAAGCCGCGGCGGCCCCTTTGGATGCTTCACTCGTTTCGATCCAGCACCAATCCGCCATGCGGTTGCGGAACCAGGTGAGCTGGCGCTTGGCATATTGGCGCGTGGCCTGTTTGGCGGCGGATTTCGCTTCGTCGAGCGACATGGCGCCCACGCGAACGGCCAGCAGCTCGCGCAAGCCGAGAATTTTGGCGGCAGGCAATGAAAGATCGAGATTGGAGAGCGCGGCGGCTTCTTTTAGTGCGCCACACACGACCATACCGTCGAAGCGGGCATCGATGCGGGCGTAGAGCTCCGCGCGCGGTGGCGCAATCACGAAACGGGCAAGATTCAATCCCGCCAGCACCGGCTTTTCCATCTCCTTCTGCCAATACGAGAGCGGCCGTCCCGTCGCCTCGAACACTTCGTAGGCGCGCAGCACGCGTTGGGCATCGCTGGCTCGCAGGCGCGCCGCGCTTTCCGGATCACGCTCCACCAGTTCGGCGTGAAACGCTTCGGCGCCGATCTGTTTCCGCCGCGCTTCAGCCTCGGCGCGAATGGACGCAGGCACCGCAGGGATGTTGGCAAGGCCCTGCGTCAGAACGCCAAAATACATCCCGGTGCCACCGACAAAGATCGGCACGCGTTTCATCGCCCGTACCTCGGTGAGCGCGCGCGCTGCGTCGCTTTGATACAAGCCGACCGAATACGGTTCCCGCACACTCACATGCCCGTAAAGCAGGTGCGGCACGCGCCGCACATCCTCGTCTGGCGGCCGCGCCGTGAGGATGCGCGGCTCGGCATACACCTGCATCGAATCCGCATTGACGATGGTGCCGCCGATCTGTTCCGCCAGCGCCAGCGCCGCCGCTGACTTGCCGCTGGCGGTCGGCCCTGCGATAAGCACCACATCTGCGGAAATCTTTTTCATGCGGCCGCAGAATGATCGGCGCCGCGCGGTTTGCAAATGCCGGAACCATTCCCCTTTGTGCTGAATGTCATCTCCCCGGACGCCGGTACGCTGGCCGCGCCATTGCGCGCGCTGGCGGCGGAGCGCGGCGCAGCAGCCGGTGAGGTTTCGTGGGTGGCGCCGGGGCGCGCCTTCGATATTCCCTTTCTCGACCACGCTGAGGATGTGCTCGCAGCGGCGCGGCCGCTGGCCCGCAACATGGCCGCTGATATCAATGTGATTCCGGCGGCCAACCGGCGCAAGAAGCTGCTGATTGCCGACATGGATTCCACCATTATCGATTGCGAGGTGCTCGACGAACTGGCGGATATGGCCGGGTTGAAGGACAAGGTCGCGCCACTGACAGAAGCGGCGATACGCGGGGAAATCGCCTTCGAACCGGCGCTCCGGCAGCGGGCGTCTTTTCTTGCCGGCTTGCCCGTTTCATTGCTCGAACGGGCTTACCGCGAACGAGTGCGGCTCAATCCCGGTGCCCGCGAACTCGTGGCCACGATGCGCGCCTACGGCGCGCGCACGATGCTCGTCTCCAGCGGCTTCACCTACTTCACCCGTCGCGTCGCGAAAGCTTGCGGTTTCGATTCCGAGCAGGCGAACGAGTTGCTGCATGCCGACGGCATGTTTACCGGCAAGGTGGCGGAGCCGATTTTGGGGCGCGATGCCAAATTTCGCGCACTTCAGCAGGCGATTGCCCGGATGGGCATTGCACTTGCCGACACCTTGGTCGTCGGCGACGGCGCCAACGACGTGGCGATGATCGAAGCTGCAGGACTCGGTGTCGGCTACCGTCCGAAAGCGGTGCTGGCCAAAGCCGCGGACGCTGTCATCATGCACAGCGACATCACGGCGCTGCTATACTTGCAGGGTTATCGCGAAGACGAGATTGTCGCGCCGTAGCGCCCTACCCCAGCCGCACCGCCACGAACGCCAAGGTGCCGCCGCGGTTGAGCAGCATCACTTCCACCTTCTTGCCGGCTTTCGCATCCGCGTCGATGCGCTTCGAGACATCCTCCGGCGAATGCACTGGTTGGTTCTGCACCTCCACAATCACGTCGCCAGGCCGGATCGCCTTCTCGGCTGCCGGCCCATTCGGATCGATGGCAATCACCACCACGCCCTGCACATCCTTGCCGATGTGATATTTGGCGCGCGTGTCGCCGTTCACCGGCGCAAGCGACAGTCCGATTTTCGGATGATGCTCCGCGCCTTTCGGCGGTGGCGCCGGTTTCTTCGGCGGCGGATTGCCGGAGCCGGGCAGTTTCCCCAGCACCACCTGAGCAGTCATCTTCTGGTGGTTGCGGATATAATCGATTGCCACCTTCTTGCCGATGGGCGTGTCCGCCACAAGCCGTGGCAGCGCGCGTGAGTCACCCACCGGCTTGCCGTCGAAGCGCACGATGAGATCGCCCTTGTGCAGACCGGAATGCGCCGCCGGGCCGTTTCCGGAAACTTCCGCCACCAGCGCGCCACTGGCGCTGGAGAGCCCCAGGCCCTCGGCGATATCCGCATTCACTGTCTGCACGCGCACGCCGAGCCAGCCGCGCCGTACGGTGCCGAATTTGTGCAGCTGATCGATCACTTCGTGCGCGAGATTCGAGGGGATCGAAAAACCGATGCCGACCGAACCGCCTGATGGCGAGAAGATGGCGGAGTTCACTCCCACCACATTGCCGTCCATGTCCAACAGCGGGCCGCCGGAATTGCCGCGATTGATGGATGCATCCGTCTGGATGAAATCGTCATATGGGCCCGCGGCGATGTCGCGGTTGCGCGCCGAAACGATGCCGGCCGTGACCGTCGAGCCTAGGCCAAACGGATTGCCGATGGCGATTACCCAATCGCCGATGCGCGCCTTGTCGGAATCGCCCCAATGCGTCGCTGGCAGCGGTTTTTTCGGCTGCACCTTCAGGAGGGCGAGATCGGTCTTGTCATCACGGCCCACAAGCTTGGCCGGCAGGCTGGTGCCGTCGTTCAATGTGACCGTGATCTGATCCGCATCTTCGATAACGTGGTTGTTGGTGACGACCAGGCCGCCGGGATCGATGATGAAGCCGGAGCCGAGCGACGTGACGTGACGCGGCACGTTTTGCGGCCCAAGGAAATCCTTGAACAGGTCCTGCAGCGGAGAATCTTTCGGCAGGTCCAACGCGGCCTGCGGGCCGGACTTCAGCGTTTGGGTGGTGGCGATATTCACCACCGTCGGCAGCAGCTTGTTGGCGAGATCGGCAAACGAGTCCGGCGCCGGTCTGGCGATGACAGCACTCGGCGCGACTATCGCCGGCGCGGCAAGGGCAAGCGTGGCAAAGACCGCGCGCGCGGCGAGGAGAATTGGACGAAAGTTGGCGAAGGCCATGGAATCCTCGGAATCGGCGGCAGGTAGCTGCCGGACATATAGCAGGAATTGGGCTCGGCAAGCGCGGCAAAGCTTCACGTTCGCTTGGACCTGCAAGCTGGGCAACGGGCTTCCGAACGGCTCTTCCCGCGCCTAAGCTAGAACTGCATCCAGCCCGGACGACACTTATGCGCATGCTATTGCGTCTGCTGATGAAATTGTTCTTCCGCGGCATGAAGGAAACCGAGCGGGAGCAGCGCCGGGCCAACCGCCGGCGCTAGGTTTGTCAAAGACATGGCCTCCCCACGCGGAGTTCTATAGAAGCCGCCCTTGAATTCGGGGCGGTGCTGAATTCCAGTGGTGAATCCAGAAGGGGCTGTATCCATGCGTTTCTTTCATTCCGCGCGGTGGTTGCGCGCGCTTTCGCGTGCACTGCTTGCGTCCGCTGCCGTATGTGGCGTTGCGGGTACCGCGCAAGCTTCGGTCACGATTTCTGACAAGCCAACCAGCAATATGAACTGCAGCGGCGGCGTCTGCACGCCGACCGCAAAGAAGGCGAACCTAAACGTCACCGATCTCGCCAACCTGCTTGCCGCAGGCGACACGAGGGTGATAGCGGACAGCGCGCCGAAAGACATCGAATTCAAGGCACCGCTGTCGTGGACCAGCACCGGCCGCCTGACGCTCGATTCCTACCACTCTATCGTGTTCGAGCAGCCGGTTACCGTTGCCGGCGCCGGCGCATTGACCATCACCACCAACGACGGCGGTTCGGGCGGCGATTTCTGGTTCGAGAAAAAAGGACATGTTGAGTTTTCGGATATCACCGACAGCCTAATTGTGAACGGCAACAGCTACGCTTTGGTGAGAAACATTCGCCAGTTGGCAAAAGGTGTCGCGAACAATCCCTCCGCCTTCTATGCCTTGGCAAAAAAATATAACGCAATCAAAGATGGGACTTATACACAGTCGCCCGTTTCGACGCTGCTCACTGGCGTGTTTGAAGGTCTCGGGAACGAGATATCGAATTTGTCCATTGACGACCCGCGCGACAGCGCGAATGTGGGATTGTTCGCGCAATCGGGAGGTCTAGTTCACAACGTAAGCTTGTCTGCGGTGATGATCATTGCGGAAGGAATGGACGCCCAAGCCGGCGGTTTGGCGGGAAGCGGTGGGAACATTAGTCATTCCAGTGTGGCTGGCTCAGTATCCGGTAGCCTCTACGCGGGCGGATTGGCTGGGCTCGGCGGGACGATCCAGTACTCCCACTCGTCGGCAAGCGTAACTACCACGGGCTTTGCTGCCGGCGGGCTTGTCGGCGATTCGGTTGGAACGGTTCGCCACTCCTATGCCACCGGACCGGTATTTGGCGGCGATGGCTCGGTTGTCGGCGGCCTGATGGGATTTGAGGAGATTGAGGGTGGTCTCAATTTCGGCGTGTATGCGACCGGCGCGGTTCGCGGCGGCAAGAATTCGGCCGTGGGCGGCCTCGTGGGATCAGAACCTCTCGCCAGTATCGAATCTTATTCAACCGGGGCTGTCTCCGGAGACATCGGAAGCGACGTGGGCGGGTTCTACGGCGATTACGGCTCAGGATGCCTGTGCAGCAATCACGACTATTGGGACATTCAGACGAGCGGCGCGACTCAGGGAACCGGCAACGAAGGCGATGTGAGAGGGGTGGTCGGTCTGAAGACGGCTAAATTAAAATCCGCGTTGCCGATCGGCTTTGAGCCGTCCATCTGGGGTCAAAAACCGAACGTCAATGGTGGCTATCCCTATCTGCTTGAGAACCCGCCGGAATAAAGCACACGGTCGGATACCCCCTTTTCGACTTGATCCGTTTCGCCTGACAGCGTCTAAAGCACGAAATCGCCGCTTACCAATGTCACGCCTTGTGCAAACTCAATTTCCAGATCTGCCACGGCATCGCCATTCACGTCGCCTGCCACGATGGTGTGGCCGTTATCGTCGATGAATTGAATCAGTTCGCCCGGCGAGCCGGTGAAGGCGCTGCCGCCCAGATGAAAAGCCTGGTTTCCTGACACCGTTGAATCGGCATCGATCTTATGGAGATCGATCTGGTCGCCCTGTGCATGGCCGAAGTCAAGGATGAGATCGCGGTTCCCAGAACCCGGAAGACTGTCGCTTGGTGATTCGAAGATGAATTTATCGGCACCCTTTCCACCGGTGAGCGAATCCGCGCCGGGACCTCCGATGAGCTTATCGTCGCCCGCGCCGCCATCCAGCGTGTCATTGCCAGTGCCTGTTTCTATGACGGCAAAACCGGAGAAGCCTACGTTCTTCACATCGGTGAATTTGCGACGGTAAACGCCATCGCCGTACAGGACATCATTTCCGCCTGCACCTGAAAGCACATCATTTCCGCCACCTCCAAAAATGTGGTTCTTGCCGGAATTCCCCGACAATGAATCGTCGAAGAGATCGGTGCCGACGAGATGTTCGAAGGCAGTGGCCGTCACCGTTCCGCCTTCCCCCGTTTGCTGGGCGGTACCCTGAAGGGTAAGTGAGAAGGTTACCCCTGCAGTCTGTGATTTCTCGAAGGTGATGGTGTCGTCCCCCGAGCCGCCGTCTGCAGTAACAGCGGTGTACGGGACATAGTCACCGACCTGGACAAGATCATCACCGCCGTTTGCCTGAACGTTGTCGCTTCCGCCATTCGTTGCGATCCAGTTGGAGCCGTCGTCGCCGATCAGTGTGTCGGTGCCTGAGGAACCCGTCAATGATTCGAAATGGCCCAGCGTGACATAGTGGCCTCCGCCTATATCCTGCGGATCGCCCTGAAGAAGCAGAGAAACATTCACCGCTTGGCCTGCGGTTGCGAACGAAACGACATTGTTGCCGCCGCCGCCATCGAGCACATCGTTGATGAGACGTCCGCCATTGATGTAGTCGTTGCCGCCGCCACCAACAATGTGATCGCTCTCCTTTCCGAGCGTCTGAACAAGAATGTCGCCGCTAGTTTCCGCGCTCGCATCGAAATCCAGAAAATCGGGCTCCTGATACGAGTCAAACAGATAGGCCAGAAGATAGCCCCCAGACGCAACGGTGGCGTCGTTCAGTTTGATAGTGTAGCTGCCGCCCCCGTACAGTGACCCATACATGTCCAGCTCTTCCACATTGATCATCGTTTTCGGCCCGAATGTCACGCCAGCCGCATAATCTCCGCCAATGGCAAGAATGTCTTCGTCGTCGCCACCGTCTATTTTGTCCGCTGCCGTAAATTCGCTACCGAAGTAAAAATAATCGTATCGCTTTCTGCCCTTGACGATGTCGTCGCCCCCTTGCGACATGTCGAAGTCGTCGTCCACATACGTGCCTTTAATCCTGTCGTTGCCTGGCGTGCCTGTAAAAGACTCCGGCGGCGGCGCAGGCTTGCCGTGCAAATGATGGCAATTCACGATGTCCGCTGGAACCAAAATCTCCAGACCGATCGCGATGCATTGCGATGGTGCGTTCCGGGCCTGACCTGACGCGTGCGGCGGGATCACCGCTGTGGCAAGCGCAATTGTCACAGTTAAGCAGACGCGCATGTGCCCCCGGCGCAGCCATGTGTAACTACTCGTCGCGACGAACATACTGAACTCCGCTCTCCGGTAAAAGGGCCGGACGCGCATTTGCCGTGAGCTATTTCTTGGCGCCGGGGTTGGAGAAGTAGCGGAAGAAATCGCTGTTGGGCGAGGTGACCAACGTCGTGTTGTCGCCCGGCAGCGCATCCTGATAGGCCTGCATGGAGCGATAGAAGGCGAAGAAATCCGGATCCTGGCCGTAAGCATCGGCGAGAATTTTCGTTTTCTCCGCATCGCCCTGCCCGCGTAGGATTGAGCTTTCGCGCGTGGCTTCCGCCAGCAGCACTGTCTGCTCGCGTTCGGCGCGGGCCCGGATGCGCTGATAGATTTCCGAGCCTTCCGCGCGGTACTCATTCGCCTCGCGCTTCCGCTCCTGCTTCATGCGGTTGTAGATGGCTTCGCTGTTTTCGGCCGGCAGGTCGGCGCGCCGGATACGCACATCCACCACCTTGATGCCGAAATTGCGCGCCTCCGTGTTCATGTTGTCGCGAATGTCGAGCATCAGCTCAGCCCGGCGTGCAGAGAGTACCGCAGCAAAATTTTGTGAACCGAGCACGCGGCGCACATTCGAGCTGAGAATGGGCGTGAGCCGCAGCTGCGCCGTGTCGAGATCGTAGAGCGACTGATAAAAGCGCAGCGGATCGAGGATGCGCCAACGTGCAAAGGCATCCACCACCAGCCGCTTCTTGTCCTGCGCAATGACTTCTTCCGACGGCGCCTCGAGATTAAGCAGCCGCTTGTCGAGGAACACCACGCTCTGTACCCACGGGATTTTTGTGTGCAGCCCCGGCTCGGTGACGATCTCACGCGGCGCGTTGAACTGCAGCAGTAGCGCCTGTTCCGTCTGGGTCACCGTGTAGAAGCAGGAAAGCCCGATCAGCAGCACGACAATTGCTGCAATCGCGCCCGCCAGAAGGCCGATGCGGCTCATTGGCCGCCTCCGTCGCCGCTGGTCACGGCCGGTGCCGCCTGCGAAGCCGAGGGCGGTGTTACTGTCACGGTTTCCGGTGAACTGCGCCCGAACGTTTGCGGCGGCAGGTAAGGAATGATGTTTTTCGCCGCATTCTCATCCACGATCACCTTGTTCATCGGCGCGAACAGATGCGACATGGTTTCAAGATACATGCGCTTGCGGGTGACTTCCGGCGCCTTGCGATATTCATCGTAGACGCTGGTGAACTGCTTCGCCGTGCCACTCGCTTCGGCAATGGCCTTCTGCTTGTAGCCCTGCGCCTCCTGCACGATGCGCGCCGCCTGCCCACGCGCTTCGGGAATGATTTTGTTGGCGTAGGCTTCCGCTTCATTGCGCATGCGGTCCTGATCGGTGCGCGCCGCCTGAACATCCCGATAGGCGGAGATCACCTCCAGCGGCGGGTCCACTTTCTGCATCTGCACGCGCGTGACGGTGACGCCGGCACCATACTCATCCAGCGCCTTCTGCATCACCTCGCGCACCTGCACCTGCACAGGCTCGCGGTCCTGCGTGAGGATGCGCTCGATCTGGTTCTGTCCCACCACCTGCCGCATGGCGCTCTCCGCCACCGCTTTGATCCCCTGATCAGGGTTGTCCACGTTGAACAGGTAGTCGGCTGCGTCCTTGATCACCCAGAAGACGGTGAAGTTCACGTCGATGATGTTTTCATCCCCGGTGAGCATCAGGCTCTCTTCGGGAATATCCTCGGTATTCATCTGTCCGTTCGCATCCGTCACCTGGCCGTAGCCGATATTGATCTGATTTTCCTTGGTGACTTCTGGCGTCTCCACCGTCTCGATGGGCCAGGGCAGATGATAATTCGGCCCCGGCGCCGTGCGCGCCACGAACTTGCCGAAGCGCAGCACCACGCCCTGCTCGCGCGCGCCGACGAAATAAATTCCGGAAAGCAGCCATACCACGACGACGGCAAGCAGGATAACGATCAGGCTGCCCATGGTGAAACCGCGGCCGCCGCCGGGCAGCATACCGCGCAGCCGCTCCTGGCCGCGGCGCAGCCATTCTTCAAGGTCGGGCGGCCTGCCGCCACCACCAGCTGGAGGATCAGGCCTGTGCCACGGACCGCGCGAGCCGCCATCGCCGTTGCCGGATTGGTTGGTCCAGGGCATTCCGTTTTCACCGGGTTCAGGAATGCTGTGCCCCAGCGATTCCTTGGTTCGAAGAGCGTGCGCGTTATATAGGCTGTCTCCAGAAAGGCGCAAACCAGGTCATGCCCGCCAGCAAAGAAGATGTGTTGAAGGCGCTTAGTCGTGTCACCGATCCCGCAACGGGACGAAACGTGGTGGAGGCGGGCATGGTACAGGGCCTGGCGCTGCGCGACGGCAATGTGGCATTCGCCATCGAGGTGCCGCCGGAGCGCGGCCGGTCTGCAGAGCCGCTGCGTCAGGCGTGCGAAGAAGCGGTCGCGCATGTGCCGGGAGTATTGTCCGTCAGCGCGGTGTTGACGGCACATCAGGAAGCGCGCGCACAGCCACCGGCGCCGCACGGGGGACACGCGCCGCAGCGCATGGGAATTCCCGGCGTTCAATCGGTGATCGCTGTGGCTAGCGGCAAGGGCGGCGTGGGCAAATCCACCGTTGCGGTCAATCTCGCGCTGGCGCTGTCGCAGCTCGGAATGAAAGTTGGCCTGCTCGATGCCGATATCTACGGTCCTTCGGTGCCGCGGCTACTCGGCATCAATCGAAAGCCGGTGAGCGATGGGCAAAAGCTTCAGCCGATCGAAAAGTTCGGCCTGAGGGCCATGTCCATCGGGTTTCTGGTGGGCGAAGAATCGCCACTGGTGTGGCGCGGACCGATGGTGCAGAGCGCGCTCACCCAAATGATGAACGATGTCGCCTGGGCGCCGCTCGATGTCCTGGTGCTCGACATGCCGCCGGGCACGGGTGACGCGCAGCTCACCATCGCGCAACGCGTGCCGCTGAAAGGGGCGGTGATCGTCTCCACGCCGCAAGACATTGCGCTGATCGATGCGCGCAAGGGCTTGCAGATGTTCCGCAAGACGGAAGTGCCCGTGCTCGGCATCGTGGAGAACATGAGCGTGTTCGTTTGCCCGCATTGCGGCGAGGCTACGCACATCTTTGGCCATGGCGGCGCGCGCGAAACAGCGGAACAACTCGACGCGCCGTTCCTGGGCGAGATCCCGCTGGTGCCGGCGATCCGCGAAACCTCCGATGCCGGTACGCCCATTGTCGCGCTCGCGCCAGACAGCGCGGAAGCGCAGGCGTTCCTCACCGTGGCGAAACAAGTGGCAGAGAAAATCGCCGCCCCCACGCGCCCCGTCCCCCGCATCGTGATTGAATGACCGCTACGCGCTGTAGTTCAAAGGCAGGCCGGGCTTCGGCCAGTCCATCGCGATCAGCTTTCCGGTACCGGACAGTGTGATGTAGGCGGTTTTCATAGTCTTGCCGCCCCAGCAGATATTGGTGACGAATGAGTCTGGCAGCGGCCTATGCTTCATGCGCTTTGTGCCGGGCCAGAAGGTGGTGATGCCACCGGCAAGAATAGTGGCGACGCACACCGCGCCATCCGCCTGCACGCCCAGCGAATCGAAATAGGCCAGCGCGGGATGGGTGCCGACAAAATCCGGCCGCTTCTTCGCCGCTGCGCCGGGTTCAACCAACGGCAGGGACCAAAGTCGGGCCGTCAACGTCTCCGCGAAGTAAAGCGCCCGGTTGTCGGGCGAGAGGCCAACGCCATTGGGTGTAATCAATTCGCGCAACACTTGCGTGATTTTTGAGCCATCCGCTTTTGCGTAGTAGAGTGCACCATGTGTGCGGCCAACTCGCGTGCCGCGACCGTAATCGGTGAACCAGAAGCCACCGCTTTCGTCGAAGACGAGATCATTGGGCGCGATCAACCGCTCGCCACCCCAGGACTCGTACAGGATCTCGAGTTTGCCGGTTGATATATCGACGCGCTCGATCCGGCCGCCAACGTGATCTTCCGGCGCGTGACCCGGAATCGTGAGGCCCTGCCGCTCGATATAGGTGAAACTCCCGCCATTGTTGCAAATATAAATGGCACCATCCGGGCCGATTGCAAGGCCGTTGGGGCCGCCGCCCGGTTCTGCAATCGTTTGCGTCTCGCCGTTCACCTTTATCCGCGTGAGCCGTCCGGTCGCGATCTCGCAGACGATGAGGGAGCCGTCCTCCATCGCGACGGGGCCTTCGGGAAACCTCAACCCCGAGGCAATTTCACGAATGGTCATGCGCCCCCCTCGCATTGCTCGCGTGCCGGCTAGCGGCGATACGCACGATCACAAGCTTTCCCCCTCCTTCAATGCGAAGAGGCGAAGTCCATATCAACGCCTTTCCAGCGTGACGAAGCTGTACGCAGGCACACCGGCTTCAGCGGCATGGTCCTCGCGCCAGACTACCTTCCATTCAGCGGGATCGAAGGGGGGCATATGAACATCGCCTTCAAACGCGCCATGTACTTCCGTCAGGTGAATGCGGGCGGCCTGCGGTAGCGCAGCGCGATACAAATCGGCGCCGCCGATGACGGCAATCTCGTCCGGCGCTTCCGCCTGCGCGCGCGCGAGCGCCTCTTCGAAGGTGTGGACAGCGACAGCTCCGTCGGCGTGAAAAGCGCGGTCGCGCGTCAGGACGATATTCGCGCGGCCGGGCAGTGGCTTCTTCGGCAGGCTGTCCCAAGTCTTGCGGCCCATGATGCAGGGCTTACCCATGGTCACGGCTTTGAAGTGTCTCATGTCCGCCGGAATGCGCCACGGGATCTTGCCGTGGAGTCCGATGACGCCGTTCGTGGCGCGCGCAACCACCAGAGAAACAATCGCGCTCATTTTTCCGCCAGTTTCGCGAGCGCTTCGCTGTCCAGCCGGTAGCGCGTCCAGCCGGAAACCGGCGTTGCGCCCAACGCTTCATAGAAAGCAATGGAAGGCGCGTTCCAGTCGAGCACCGACCATTCGAACCGCCCGCAATTTTCATCAACCGCGCGCCGCGCCAAATGGACGAGCAGCGCCTTGCCCGACCCATTGCCGCGAAATTGCGGCCGCACGTACAAATCCTCCAGGTAGATGCCGGGCCTCGCCTGAAAGGTGGAGTAGCTGTAGAACCACAGCGCAAATCCTGCGGGCATGGCATCGACTTCGGCGATCTCGCAGAACACGCGGCGTGGGGGCGCAAACAGCGTCGCCGCAATCATTTCTGGCGTGGCAACGCAGTCCTTCAGCAATCGCTCGTATTCGGCCAGTTCGCGGATGAAGCTGCAGATTAACGGCGCGTCCTCGGCGGTGGCTTGGCGAATTCCGATCTCCATGACCTCTCTTTTCCCGAGGCGTGGCACCGGCGCAACTCGACTCGGAACCAATTCTGTCACATGACAGTTTAGCCAGCAGCGGGAAAGGGAAATGTCATGATGAAACTGCTAATCGGCGCCTTGGCGCTGGCATTTGCAGCGTCCGCACCGGCTTTGGCCGACAACCACCGCGGACATGGTGGCGGGGGCGGCCGCCCTGCAATGCACACGGGCGGCCATGCGTCGTCTCGTGCTCACTTCTCGAACCGGCGACCGGCGATGGTTCACCGAAGCGTGCGAAGCTCAACATATCGGGCCGGACGCTTCCACGCTGGATCCACCCACGGGGTTGTCCGCCACACGGCACGGCACCCGGCCCACCGGTCACCGCATCACGTAATTCGCCACACCACCAAGCGTTCGGTCCTCCGCAAGAGCAGAGCAGGACGCTTTGCCCATATGCGGCGGGCCGTTCATGCACGCCACCGCTTCCATGTGGGCGTCTATCGCCGGCCGCATGGCTGGTACTCCCACCACTGGGCGATCGGCAATCGCCTGCCGCGCGGCTGGTTCGCGCGCGACTATTGGATCAGCGACTGGGCGCTCTATGGTCTCTGGGCCCCCATCGACGGCCTGGTATGGGTACGTGTCGGTCCAGATGCCATGCTGATTGATCCGGACACCGGCGAAGTCGTCGGCGTCGAATATGGTATCTTCTGGTGATCACGAAACCGTGAAATGTTGCGAGCCGCAGGTATGATTCGGCGGCTCGCGACAGACCGATACATCTGCCCAGAAAATGTCGCGCAACGACTTGGCTGGGATGCCTATTTCAAAATTGTACTCGAAAGGAAATGGAGCTGCCATGAACAGATCATTCATTACCGCAATTGGCCTTGGCCTCGCGTTGATGGCGGCGCCGGCCGTCGCGCAAGACCGGAATGACACCAACAAGCGCGTGGTCGTGCACAAGGGAAATGAGACGGTCCGCAAAAATGTCGATGAGCGGCCCAACGGCAGCGTTCAACGCCGCACCGTGACCGAACGTCCGAACGGTACGATGGAGCGCCGAACGGTCACCGAGCGTCCGAACGGCGCGATGGAGCGCCGCACCATGACGGAACGGCCGAACGGCAATCGGGTTGTGCGCAAAGCGGTGCGCGCGCCGCGTCGATTCCGCGCCGCCCGGCCGTGGCATGCGCCCCGGGGATTTGCGTATCGCCGCTTCCGGCTGGGCGAGCGCGTGCCGTCAGTCTTCTTGGCATCGCTCTATTTTCTGACCGACTTCACAGCCTACGGCCTTGCACCCCCGCCTCCGGGCTACATCTGGATCCGTGAAGGATCGGATGCGGTTCTCGTGGACCGTTACACTGGCGAGGTGATTCAGGTGGAATACGACATCTTCTACTGATCGCCGAACACAGGAAACAAAAGCCCCGGTGCGCTGCGCCGGGGCTTTTTCTTTACACCGCCACTTCGGCCTTGATGTGCGGGTGCGCCTGGTAGTTCTCCAGCCGAAAATCTTCGTAGCGGAAGGCGAAGATATCCTTCACCTCAGGATTGATATGCATGATCGGCAGAGGAAACGGCTTGCGCGACAGCTGCTCGCGCGCCTGTTCGATATGGTTGAGATAAACGTGTGCGTCCCCGAAAGTGTGGATGAATTCGCCAGGCTTCAGGCCGGTTACCTGTGCCACCATCATCGTGAGGAGAGCATAAGAGGCAATATTGAACGGCACGCCGAGAAAAATATCTGCCGAACGCTGGTACAGCTGGCAGGAGAGTCGACCGTTCGCGACGTAGAACTGAAACAGGCAGTGGCAGGGCGGCAGCGCCATGTTGGGCACGTCTGCCGGATTCCATGCGGTGACGATCAACCGGCGCGAGTCCGGATTGCGGCGAATGTCGGAAATCAGATTCGAGATCTGGTCGATGGTGCCGCCATCCCGCATGGGCCATGAGCGCCACTGGTATCCATATACCGGCCCTAGATCGCCGGTCTCGTCCGCCCATTCGTTCCAGATGCTGACGCCACGTTCCTGCAGCCAACGCACATTGGTGTCGCCGCGCAGAAACCACAGCAGTTCATAGATGATCGCCTTGGTGAATAGCTTTTTGGTCGTGACGAGCGGAAAACCCTCGCCCAGATCGAACCGCATCTGATGGCCAAAAATGGATAGCGTGCCCGTGCCTGTCCGGTCATGCTTCTCCGCGCCGGACTCCAGCACAAGCTGCATCAGATCGAGATATTGGCGCATGGGCGGATTATATCGCGATTCCCCATTCTCGGGGACTAAAAGCTCGAAGGCCAGACCAACTTCAGGGCTGCGCTCGCCCCTGCTTTGGGCCGAAGGAAGGCGGCGCGTCCTGCAGTGCGGCGCCCCAGTTCTTATTTGGCGTTCGCGCCAGAACGTACTCGAGCGTGCCACCTTTCATCGCGAAAGATGCCGGCAGCCACGGTTTGGTGCTCGCGACACCATTGATCGACATGCTGTCGATGAAAGGTGCATCGATTGCAGCGCCCTTTGCATTGATAATCGCGCGCTGACCGGGGCGATTCACGATTGCCTGTTCGAACAATGGACTGCCCAGCACGAACTCCGAGCGTCCCGGATAGAGCGGGTACATGCCCAGCGCCGCCCACACCAGCCAGGACGACATCTCGCCCAGATCGTCATTGCCGGAAATGCCGTCCGGTGCATTCTTCCAGATCTGCTTGATGGCCGCGCGAACCACTTCCTGCGTCTTCGACGGCGCGCCGTCGAAATCGTAGAGCCATGGCGAGGCGATCGAAGGTTCGTTGTCGAGTTCGGCATGCGCGCTGCCCGACTTGGTGACCGCAAGGCTGCCATCCGCATTGTAGAAAAAATGGTCGAGCCGCGCCCGCGCTCGATCTATACCGCCAAGCGCTGCAAACAGTCCGGCCGGATCGTACGGCACCATCCACAGATATTGCGCGCCGCTGCCTTCCACATAATCGTCGTCATCATCCGCGTTGAAGTCGACCGTTTTCCAGCTCCCATCCGCATTGCGCGGCTGGATGTAGCCGCCTTCCGGCGTGGCGTGTGGATTGAACAGATTGCGCCACCAGCCGGCACGATCAAGGAACAGCGTTTCGTTGGCTTTATCGCCAAGAGCGACCGCCAGTTGCGACAAAGCGAAATCGGCGCTGGTCATTTCCAGCGTGTCGGCGGCGCTGCCCCAACCCGGAGCCCCCACCGGCATGTAGTGCAGCTTCAGCCACTGATCGAGGCCGGGGCGTTCGCCCACGCACTGCACCGGACACCCGCGACGACTAAGATCGAGCGGGTTCGCCACGGTCGCCGCTTTCAGCAGCGAGGCATAAGCACCCTTCACGTCAAAATCACGCCCGCCGAAGGCGTAGATGGAAGCGACGGCCGCAGCAGAGGGATCACCGTTCATCACGCTGGTGGCACCGGTTAGATGCGTCCAGCGGTCCCACACGCCATTGTTCTGCTTCGCCTGATTGTAGAGCGATTGCGCGATATCCGAGCCGAGTTCTGGATTAAGCCATGTCAGCAGCTGCAGCTGCGAACGGTACACATCCCAGCCGGAGAAATTTGCATATTGGACGCGCCGCGGCGCGGCGACCTTGTGCACCTTCGTGTCGAAGCCACGATATTCGCCGTTTACATCGCTGTAGGTATTTGGCTCCAGCAAGGCATGATAGAGCGCCGTATAGAACACGGTTCGCTCGTCTTTCCTGCCGCCCGCAATGGCGATGGCACCGAGCCGCCGGTTCCAGATCTCGCGTGCAGTATCACGCGCGCTTTCGAGTGTGGTGCCATTCCGCTGCTCGGCACTGAGATTGGCGCGCGCGTTGGCAAGGCTGACATAGGAAATGCCGACACGCATCTCCACGACCGGCGTCTTCGCGGGATCGAAGGAAATCCAGGCGCCGGAGCCTTTCCGGCCGGGCGGATGACCGCGCTCGCCATAGGTCGTGCCGCCCTGTGCGGCCCGCGCGCCTTTCATCAGAGCCAGATCGTGCCAGGCGCCGCCCTCCGTGAACGGTGCATCGAACTTCGCAATGAAATGGAGGGTGTAATAACTCTCGCGGCGGTCCGGCGAGAGATAGCCGCAGAAATTGCCGCTGGTGACGCTGCCGGTCACCTCGCGCTTTTCCGGATAGACTGTCACGGCCGCGTCGCTGCTGCCGACTTCCGAATCCGAGGTGCGGAACAGCAGATTGGCGTTGACCTTGTCCTTCGGCCACGAAAATCGCGCGATGCCGCTGCGGAGGGTGGCGCTGAGTTCGACCGTCACGCCATTGCCGAGCGCAACCTTGTAAAATCCCGGCGAGGCTTGCTCGCGATCATGGTTGAACCAGCTCGCATATTTGGTGAAGCTGTCGTCGGCCGAGGGCGACGTGTCTACCGGCATGGTGACGGGCATGACGGGAATGTCGCCGCTCGCGCCTGTGCAGCCGGTGCCGGACAGATGCGTCAGGCTGAAGCCTTTGATGCCATTGGCGCGCCATTCGTAGCCACCGGGCGCGGCAATGGGATAGCCACGGCCGGGCAGCGGCGTTTCTTCGGGGCTGAATGCAACCATTCCGAACGGCAAGGTTGCGCCAGGATAGGTGTTGCCGCCATTGGTGCTGCCGATGAACGGATTCACTTCGCCGGCGTAATCTGCGGCGAACACCATTCCGGCACCGGGAATCATCGAGGCGAGCGCAATTGCAAGAATCAGACGGCATTTGCGGTTAGCGAAGACCGGCAAAGACATTTCCCTCCGACGGATGTTTTGTGGAGGAAGAACGGCTCGGTGCCCCCACCTACAGGCTCGATCTGATCCGGACCGAAGCGAACCACTTTGCTGCATTCTATTCACCGGCGTCGAACCGACCCCTCTCGACGAGCATCGCGCAGTTGGACTCAGTGCCGCATCACTTTAATTTGCGGAAGCTTTTAGGTCTTAAGCCGATGTGCTTCACCCTTGCAGCTGAAAGGGAGGCCGGGTTCGTCGCAGAAATCCGGCCAATGATTTGAGGCGCGCCAGTATTCGAACAATCCCCATTTCGCCATCGACACTCTAGCTGCTGGGCTGCGGCGCAGCGCCGGCAGCGCCCGAGTGAAAAGCAGGTTAGACTCCGAGTTCGCGCCCGCGGCAAGCGCGGTGTCAATCACCTTCAGAGCGCCACCCGTGTCTCCAAGTAGCGTCAGGAAGGTAACAGCGTAAACGCGATCCCCAATGGTCTTCACGCGCCAGCGCGTGCGAAGCGCGGCGAATTTATCCGATTGGCCGTTGGCGAGTGCAACGCTCGTTTCTCCCGCCAAGCGATAGACAGAGACGATCTGCGGACTGACGCCAGCAGGCGACGTACCCAAATGTTGTGCAAGTCCGCTCCAGTCGCGAATCGAGAGCAGATATTGCGCGCGCAGATCAAAAGCTACTTCGGGCGAACAGTATTCTGTTCCAAGGTCAATAATCTGTCTCGCCCGTTCGAAGTCACCGCGTTCCGCGAGGTTGGTGGCGGCATTGTAGATGATCGCCGGCGTCAGCCGATCCAGCTCATAGGCTCTTTCGATCTCATCGCTGGCCTCGCGGTTGCGTCCTACCGACAGCAGAAAAATGTGATGCCAGTTGAGCAGCTGCGTGTTGTTCGGTTCTGCCCGCAGGCTGCGCTCAAACAGCCGCTCTGCAGCCAGCCGATTTCCTTCGGACGTTGCCGCCAGCACGCCGATGGCGTCTGCGTTGCCGGGATCAAGGGCCAGCGCGCGGTTCGCGGCGTTTCGTGCCTGCTTGTATACCGCTGCGGAATCTTTCTTTAGTTCATGGAACCAGTTGCCTTTAAGGTAGCGAACAGCTGCGAGCGTCGCCCATGCCTTGGCAAAGCCGGGTGCCAGACGAGTAGATGTCTCGAGTTCTTTCTCCGCGACCAAAGGATCGCGCCTCTGCCTGAACATGTCCCGTCCGCGCAAGTAATGATCGTAGGCTATCGGATCGACATGCGCAGAGTCTTTGAGAGATTGCGCGGACAACCGCATATCCAGCGCGTTGGCAATCTGGACGGCAATGTGATGCTGCAAAGCGGGCGTCTGCGCAACTGTCGTGCGGTAGATGCGACTCCAGATGACCCGGTCGCGGTCCATGTCCGCAAGCTGGGCGACGACACGAAGATCGTCCCCATGGCGTTCCACTGAGCCGCTCAGGACATGGGTAGCCGCAAGAGTTTTTGCCGTGCGGGCTGCTCCAGCTGGGCGGAGTGCAAAGCTCGATGCCGACGCAGCAACACGGATTTCTGTGGCCTGCAACAGTGCATCGGTGACCTCTTGCGTGATGCCGTCAGAAAAGTACTGCGAGGCAGCATCCGCATTCAGGTTCCTAAACGGCAGGACGGCAAGGAGGGGTTCGCGGTGCGCCAGCGAAGCGTGTTGGGACTGTGGATTAGAAACCCAGGCGAACACAACACCTACCAATGCAACGATCAGCACTGCGAGTGCAACAAGAACGATGCCTCGATTGATAAGAGTCCGAGTCGGACTGGGAGAACGATCCGAGCCGATGCGGCGGGGTTGTAGGGTTGCGGCATCGCCGACCGCTGTCGTGTCGGGAACCTCCGCTATTTGGGCCGAAGGCGGCGCGCTGACTGGCAAAGCGATGGGCGCCAGTCGGTAACCGACGCGGGCGATGGTCTCGATCGCGAAATGCTGCCCCCCACCCAAGTCCGCGATCTGCCGGACTTTCGCAATGCAGCGATTGATAGCGTCGTCCCCCACGCTCAAGCCATCCCAGCAAGTTTCGACCAAGTTGTCGCGAGACAGCACGGCGCCTTTGACGCGGGCAAGAGCGACGAGAACCTGCATGACGCGAGGCTGGATAGTCTCCTGGTGTCCGTTTGCGCCCACTTGCCGACAAGACGGCTGAACTTTCAGAGAGCCGATCCAAAAGTCCGCTTCCCGCGCGAGATCGACAGAAATGAGAGGCAGGTCAAGCGGGCGATTCATGTCAAGGGCATCCAATGATCGGCAGCCGGTCGGCATTTGACCGGTTCGAGATCATTTCGACGTACCCGGGTTGGGCGCGAAATGCGCGAGCGGGCTGACAACATCCGCGCAGACAATATGAGGTAAAGCGCATCCGGCCATCAATGAATCCTCGGCACCGGTTGAAGCCCGTGGCGGGCGATTCTATCCGATGGTTGCATCGGGGGGAACCCGGTTGCGCGGGAGGACTCGAGCTGCGCGCGGCGGTGGTGCTCGCGAACGGTGCCGATGGTCGGCCGCGAAACGAGGGAGCACTCCTATGCGTCGTTCAACTCTTCTTCTGACAGCAGTATCCATTCTAGGTTTGGCGGGTACCGCGCAGGCCTGCGATTTTGATACTGCCGGTGGCAAGGCGCCGCCGCTCAAGTTTCCAGCGTTTCTACTGCCTCACGGGCCATCCCAATCGCCGGGGAACACGGACGCCGCCAGTAACGTGATCGGCACCTGGCTCGTGAACTACGATGTCAATGGCGCGACCGTCATTCAGGCGCTCGTCCAGTGGCATCCGGATGGGACGGAATGGCAAAGCGGCACGCAACCCGTCACCAGCGGCAACATCTGCGTGGGTTCCTGGAAGTCTGTCGATGGCAAGCACGTCTCCCGCTACCACATGGGTTGGCTATTCACCGATGGTGTCGTCAGCGGCTACGCGATCGAAACCGAGACCAACAAGGTTTCCGGAAAGGGCACATATACGGGTGACTTCGACACCAAGTACTACGACAAGGACGGAAATCTCACGAAAGAAGTCACTGGTACCACATCCGGCGTGAAATTCACGCCATAAGTCGCAGCGGTTTGATGTCATGGCCGCCGCCGCAAACCGGCGGCCATGACGTCGAGCCAAACGCATCGAAAGCCATCATATCCCCGAATGCGGCAGGGGTCGGCAGCTGCGTCAGCCGAGACGATTGAAGCGAGCCTTTCGCTTTGTAATCGCAAGAATCCGACAGCGTTTGCGGTTAGCGAAGACCGGCAAAGACGTTTCCCTCCGTGGACAGATAATTGGCGCGATAATCGAAGCGATCAGTGTTCGAGAACAACAGCCAATAGTATTTCATCTGCTCGCTCCACCAATAGCCGGGACAGAGGTCGCCCTGCTTCATTGGTCTTGCAGTCACGTCATCGATGATGGTGAAGCCGAACCGCGCACGGCTGGAGGACTTCATGTTGTCGTAGTGAATGCGCGCCAACTCGCGATACTTCTCCTGCGGGTCGAGAAGAAACAGATTGAGGCAGGAATCGACGAGTTCCGGCCGCAACTCATTGCTTACGCGATCCGGCGCGGCACGCGCACAATCGTAGCCCTCCGGCAGCACCCCATAGCGCGCCTGCACGTCAGCCCACGACGCGAGATAGGCATTCCCGCGGGCCATATCTCCGCCTTGGCCCAGCAACCCTGCATAAAACGCCGCCAACTCGCTCTGATGATGATCGAGTACCGCACCGGTTTCAAAATCCACCTGGGGAAACCAGAGACGGCCGTCCGCTTTGCGTGCCTGGTATTTGATGATGGCTTCCGTGTGGATGTCATACCAACGTTTGAAATCGGCATCGCCGAACAGCTGCCAACCATCCCACAGATATTCGAAATAGGAGTCTGTCGGCGGGCCAATGCTGGCGCGGCGGCTTTTCCAGGTGCCGGTCTCGATATGGATAGTATCGGCGACCAGATCGATTTTCGAGCGGCGATCAAACAGCGCCTGCGCGGCGCGCTTCGCCCTGTCGAAATAGCGCCGGTCGCCGATGGCCTTGCTCAGGGTTCCCCATTCGGCGATGTAGGTGCCTACCTCAGCGGGGAAGCTTACAGCATCGCGCACCGTACCCGTTTTCAAGTTCACGAAACGATAGGGCATGCCCGTTGGCGACTTGGCGAAGGCCGGCGACAGCCGGTCCGCCAAGTTCTTCGCGAGCGCGAGCAGTTTCTTCTCACGCGTGGCGCACCAGCCGGACAGCAGACCACCGACGAGACGGATGCTGGTTTCGAACACCTGCACCTCGCCATCGATATCGAAATGGAGATTGTCGGATACCCAGCGGATGCCGTTTTCCAGCTCGGCATCGAGACCCATCAGATACAATGTATCCAGCGCCTCAACGATGGTAAGCCCGAGCGGCGGCCCTTTGGGAAAGAAGAACCGCTCGGCCCCGCCGCTCACCGGCTTGATCTGATCCTGGCCGAAACAACATTCCGTATAGCTGTGCCATGCCCAGCGCATCTGTGCGCGCACGTCCTCGGCCAACATGCGCCAGCGGTCTTCACTCGGCATTCGGAATTCAGCGCACGCTGGCGCCGTGACGGGCAGCGACAGCAGGCCCTTCACCAGAGTCCGCCGATGCAATCCTCCGCGCATGCTGCCGTCGAATCCGCTGCTGCCCCAGCGCCGATTTCACCATCACGCCACGCGCTGGACAAGGATACTCCGGTTGATTTGGCATGAGCGGCGCTAAAGCAGCTCCTCAAGCCGGATGGGGACGTGGCGGATGCGCCGGCCCGTGGCATGAAACACGACGTTGGCGGCCGCGGCGTTCATTCCAACGTTGCCGAGTTCGCCGATACCCTTGAGGCCGCGTGGATTCGCTAGAGTGTCCTTCTCCTGCACGATGATCAGTTCGATATCAGGTGTGTCGGCGTTCACCGGGATCAGGTATTCGCTCAAATCCTTGTTCGTGTAGCGTGCGGCACGCGTGTCGATATCCGTCTGCTCATGCGATGCTCCTGAAATGCCCCAGATCATGCCGCCCATCAGCTGGGTGTCCCCAATTCCGCAGAAAATCTTGATTCGAGGAGCGTGACACCCCACCGGAACGGGAACATTTCGTAGTTGGCGGAAGGACCCGATGGGATGACGTGTTCTGCGCTTACCTGGAATGCTCCATTTGAGGTCCCGCGCGGGTTTGGCCGTTGCATCCGCCCCCCAACGGTGGCTATTGCAATCCCGGTGTTCGCAGTCTCCAGGAGTTGACCCGATGCTTTCCAACTTTGCCCTGTTTCGTGGCGCGCTGCTTGGCTCCGCCGTCGCGTTAGCCGTTTTCGCTTCGGCCGCCTGGGCAAAGCAGGGCTTCACAGTGATTCACGATTTCGCCGGTGCTCCTGGCGACGGCGCCTATCCCCTGGTCGGCGTGACCTTCGATGGCGCGGGCGACATTTATGGCGTCACCTATGTCGGCGGCGCTTACGGTCTCGGCACGCTGTTCAAAATCGCGCCGGATGGGACTGAGACGATCGTCCGCTCCTTCGGTAAAGGAAACGACGGCGCGTTCCCCAGATCGCAGCCGGCGATCGATAAGTCCGGGAATATTTACGGCATGACCAACGGCGGCGGGGGTAGCAGCAATTGCGATGGCGGCTGCGGCACCATCTGGGAATATAGTGCGAGCGGCGAATACAAAGTGCTGCACAAATTCGATTTCACCGACGGTAGCCAGCCGGTCGGGCAGCTGCTCCGCGATACTGCGGGCAACCTTTACGGGATCACCACCGATGGCGGGCCCGACAACCAGGGCGAAGTTTTCGAATACACGGGTGGTGGAAAGTTCAAAGTGCTGCACACCTTCGCGGGCACCGAGGGCGCGTATCCGGAATGCAGCCTGATTCAGGACGTCGCCGGCAACATTTACGGCACGACCGAAGGTGGCGGGAGCAACAACAACGGTACCGTGTTCGAAATCCAGTCTGGCGGACGTTTCACCACCCTTTACAGCTTCACCGGTGGAAGTGATGGCGGCAATCCTGTCGGCGGACTCGCGCGCGACAAATCAGGCAATCTTTACGGTACGGCTGAGAACGGCGGGGCGAATAGTGTCGGCACCCTCTTCAGCCTGGCACCGGACGGAACCTTGTCCACACTGTACAGCTTTGCCGGCGGGACCGATGGCGCAAACCCGCAAGGCGATATTCTGCGGCTGAAGAATACGCTATACGGCACCACGAGCTCCGGCGGCGATTCCAATAATTATGGCACTATCTACAAAGTTGATATTGCTAGCGGGACCGAAACGGTCCTGCACAGGTTTACCGGAACCGATGGCTCGACTTCCGTCAGCAAACTGGCCAGAAGGCGTGGCAAGCTTTACGGCGCCGCCGCCTACGGTGGTGCTGACGACAATGGCGTGGTGTTCAGTCTGAGTTGGAAATAGCGCCGACTTTCGCGATCGCGGGTCATTCGCGCGTCACATCGCCGGCGCTAAACCTGCGACGATTGTCTCCGCGCGCATAAACAGCACCGGATCGACCGAAGCGCCCGATGCCGCCGCATTCTCGTCGAGTTGCTCAGGCCTGCTTGCACCGACGATTGCGGAGGCGACGTTCGGTTCGCGCAGGATCCAGGCAAGCGCGAACTGACTCATCGTCAGGCCGGCTTCTCGTGCAAGGGGTTTCAGTTTCTGCACAGCTTCGAGCACCGGCTTTTCCATCCAACCGGAAATGAACGTGCTCATCTTGTCCGATGTGGCGCGCGTGCCAGAGGGCGGCGGCTGGTCCGGATCGTACTTGCCGCTCAGAACACCCTGCGCCAATGGCGACCATACGATCTGCGATATGCCGTTTGCTGTACTGATAGGTATCACCTTCTCCTCCGGGAGCCGGTGGAGCAACGAATATTGCGGCTGGCTGGAAACGAAGTGATCGAGGTCCTGAATGGCGATCGAGTCTTCGATCTGCCGCGGTGACCATTCAGAGAACCCGAGCCAGCGCACTTTGCCACTTCGGACGGCACGGGTGAGTGCCTCCATAGTCTCCTCAAGCGGCGTATTCGTATCGTAACGATGGCATTGGTACAGATCGACGAAATCGACGCGCAGCCGCTTCAGAGAAGCATCAAGTTGCTTTTCGATCTGCAGGCGCGATAGCCCCTGGTTGCCACCGCCCATGTCGCCGAAAACCTTGGTCCCCAGGATGTAGGTCTCTCTCGCGCGGCCTTGCAGCGCTTCACCGAGAACCGTCTCCGCGGCGCCCCGGCCATAAACATTCGCCGTATCGAAGAAATTGATCCCGAGTTCGAATGCGGTTCACACAGGCAACGGCCTGCTCCTTTTTGACGCCGACCCCGTAGGTCAGCCACGAACCAAGCGAGATTTCCGAGACGTTCAAATCGCTGGCGCCGAGTTTGCGGTATTTCATCCTGTCCTCGATGATCATAACGCGCACGCCGAAGAACCATTCCACGGGCGTCAACACACTCACAATAGCGAATGACTATCCCGAAGTAAGAACAATCGAGCCGGATGACACGGTCTACATCACCTTGTCGAGCGTTATCGGCAGCGCGCGAATCTGCTTGCCGGTTGCGTTGTAGATCGCGTTGGCGATCGAAGCGGCAACGCCGGTAATGCCGATCTCGCCGATGCCACGCGCGCCGAGCGGCGAATGCGGATCAGGCTCGTCGGTCCAGATGACGTCTATTTCCGGCACATCGAGGTGCGCAGGGACATGATATTCAGCGAGGCTTGCGTTCACGACGCGCCCGGCGCGTGGGTCGAACTGGGTTTCCTCCATCAGCGCGAGGCCGAGTCCCATGATGATCCCGCCACGAAACTGACTTGCTGCGGTTTTTGGATTGAGTATGCGCCCGCAGTCGAAAGAGCCGAGCAATCGGCGCACTCGCGTCTCGCCTGTGATCGCGCTGGCCGCAACCTCCGCGAATTGCGCGCCGTAGGAGTGCATCGAATATTTCATGCCTTCCATCGGCATCGGCCCCTCAGCCGTGACCTCAACCGAATCTTGCCGCGAGCGCGACAGGATCGAGGCATAACTCTCAGACCGCGCCGGGTCTCCCGCATGCGCGAGGCCAGAGTTCTGCGCGACCACTTCGTCCGCTTTGAGCCCGGCAAGCGGACTGTCGTTGCCTGCAAGCTTGAGCAGCTTCTTGATCAAGCCTTCCGCTGCTGCGGCGACCGCGCCAAGCGTTCCTGCGGTCTGCGACGATCCACCGGCCATCGCGCCCGCCGGCAAACTGCTGTCGCCATATTCGAACGTGACGTTTTCGAGGGGAAGGCCAAGGCGATCAGCGGCATGCTGTGCCTGCACAGTCGCGGTGCCCATTCCCATCTCATGTCCAGCGGTCGAGACGGTGGCGCGCCCGTCGGCATCGAGGCGCACGCGAGCGGCGACTCCGGGAAATCGGTAATAAGGATAGGTTGCGGTGGCGACGCCCATCCCGATCAGCCATTCGCCCTCGCGTCTTTGGCCCGGCGTGGCGCTACGCTGGTCCCAGCCAAAGCGCGCCGCCCCATCCGCGTAGGCCTTCAGCAGATGCCGTGAGGAAAAGGCATTGCCGCTGGTCGGGTCTTGTTCCGGCTCGTTGCGGCGGCGCAGCTCAATCGGGTCGAGCTTGAGCCGATCCGCGAGTTCGTCGATCGCGCTTTCGAGCGCAAAGGTGCCGACGGATTCGCCGGGAGCGCGCATGAAGGTGTTGGCGAGCATGTCCAGCTCGGCGATGCTTTGCGCCACGTGGAAGGTTTTGGCGGCATAGAGGTGCCGTGCCGGGAAGCTGAATTGTTCGGGACAATTGTTGTGGGTCGTCATTGCGACGACGCCTTCGTGAATCAAGGCGGTGAGTTTGCCATCCGCGTCCGCGCCGAGCGCCACGCGCTGCTCGGTCAGCGTCCGTCCGCCAATGAGCCGGTACACGCCCTCTCGGCTCAGCGTCAGGCGCACCGGTCGCCCCGCCAGCTTCGACGCGGCCGCAGCAAGTATTTGGTGACTCCATAGTCCTTTGCCCCCGAACCCGCCACCGACGAATGGCGAAAGGACGCGGACCTGCTCCGGCTTGAGGCTGAAGACGTCGGCGAGTGTTGCCGCAGTGCCGTTCAGCATCTGTGTCGCGTCGTGGAGGATTAGTGTATCCCCCTCCCAATATACGGTCGCGCCATGAAGCTCGATGGCATTGTGGTTTTGGCGCGGCGTCGCGTAGTGCTGGTCAACGCGAAACGGCGCGGCAGCCAGTTCTTTTTCCGCATCGCCGACATCAAGCACGGCGGGCTCGCCCAGCACCGAATCCGGATGATGGGCGTTGTGCTTTGCCACCGCGAAATCCGTCACGGCGTTGCCGCGTTGATAACTCGCTACGACGAGCGACGCAGCGTGGTCGGCCTGCTCCTGCGTGTCGGCGAGTACCACGGCAATTGCTTCGCCGTTCCAATGGACCGTCTCGTCCTGCATGATCGGCAGATTGCTGCCGGCCACGCCGCTGCCTTCCAGGAACGCTTGCGGCTTCTTCATCCGCGGCGCGTTGCGATGCGTCATGACCAGCGCGACACCGGGCGCTGCTTCCGCCATGGCGGTATCAAGGGTCGCGATCCGTCCACGGGGAATCGTCGAATAGACGAGCGCTGCGTATAGCATGCCCTCGAGCGGCACCTCGGAGACGAACCGGGCCTTGCCGCGGACCTTCAGCACACCATCGAGTCGCGAGACCGGCTCGCCGATTTGGCCATGCTTGCCGCGCACGGGTCGGGGCGTGGCGCCAGGCACCAGCGCGTCCGGAACGTAACGGAGCGCGGTCTTGGCGATGTCCATCAGTGTCATGGGTTGTCCGTAGCAAGTTCGGTAAGCACGCTGACGATCGCGCGTTTTGCGAGTTCGATCTTGAAGCCGTTGTCGCGCAACGGGACTGCGGCGGCGAGTTCGGTTTCCGCGGCGGCCCGGATTGCAGTCTCCGTCAACGGCTGGCCGCGCACTGCCGCTTCAGCAGCGAACGCGCGCCATGGCTTGTGCGCGACGCCGCCAAGCGCCAGCCGAATGTCGCGGATACTCCTGTCTTCGCCCAGGTCGAGCGCTGCCGCGACCGAGACCAGCGCAAACGCATAACTCGCCCGATCGCGGATCTTGCGATAAGTCGATCGCGCTGCGAACGGCAGCGCGGGCACCATGACCGCGACGATCAGTTCGCCAAGCTCAAGGGCTGTCTCACGTTCCGGCGTCCCGCCCGGCAAGCGATGGAAATCCGTGAAGGCGATGGTTCGGCTCGTGTTCGGTCCTGCCATCAGCACCGTTGCGTCGAGAGCGGCGAGCGCAACGCACATGTCCGAAGGATGCGTGGCGACACAAGCCGGAGAGGCGCCAAGGATCGCGTGATAGCGGTTGAAACCGCCCAACGCGTCACAACCGGTACCAGGTTCGCGTTTGTTGCAAGCGGCGGCACGGTCATAAAAGTACCTGCATCGCGTGCGTTGGAGAATGTTTCCCCCTACCGTCGCCATGTTACGGATTTGGGCGGACGCGCCCGCAAGAATCGCGCGGCTCAGCGCCGGGTAGCGCTTCCGGACACGCGGGTCGGCTGCGAGGGCGGTATTCTTCACTGCCGCGCCGATAAGAAGGCTGCCGTCATCACTCTCCTCAATAGTGGAAGATAGCGCCGTCACATCGATCAATGCTTCGGGCCGCTCGATGCCTTCGCGCATGAGATCAACGAGATTGGTGCCACCGCCCAAATATTTTGCACCAGCCATTGCGCCTTCGCGCACGGCAGCGGCGGCGTCAGGCGCGCGCACATAACTGAAGGGTGTCATGCGCTCTCCTTCACGAAGGTCTCCGCAATCGCCGCAACAATGCCGTTATGCGCGCCGCAGCGGCACAGATTACCGCTCATCCGCTCGCGCAATTCGTCATGATCCAGGCGGAATGTTTCGGATGACAGGGCGGCGCTAACATTGCTGGGCACGCCGCGTTCAATCTCGTTGATCATTCCTATGGCGGAACACAGTTGGCCCGGCGTGCAATAGCCACACTGAAATCCGTCGTGCTCGATGAAGGCCCTCTGAAGCGGATGAAGCTCTCCCTCCTCTGCCAAGCCTTCAATCGTGGTGATCGAGCGACCTTCGTACTGCACGGCAAGCGCAAGGCACGACAGAATCCGTTCGCCATCAGCGAGCACGGTACAGGCACCACAGGCGCCTTGATCGCAGCCTTTTTTGGTACCGTAGAGGCCGAGGCGTTCACGGAGAAAATCCAGCAGCGAAACACGCGGGTCATCCGGCAACCGCGTTTCGCTGCCATTGATTGTCATGACTGGCATGGCGGTCCTTTTGAGGGGAGGCCTACCTCAATGAGCTTGGCCTATTCAGAACAAAACGCGCGAGCCGTCATTCGGTTACTTTCCGGTGCGGAGTAAATGCGGGCGCTCCTGCGACCCGATTCCGATGAGCAATGACGATGTCGCAATGCTTGTTTTCAGGCTAGCCAGGCCGCGATGACGCGATCCGACAGAAGGGAGCGACAAAAGCCGGCGCCGTTACAGTTTCACCTCGGCCCGCTACCCGAAGGCCATACAAATCCGAGACAGAGCCGTCGCGCTTTTGGACGTTAAACAGGTAGGCTGGGGTCCACGAGCACCCGCGGCCGAGGGTGGTCAACAAAATGGTGGTTTTACTGGTTTTATGATCCTCAGCGAACGCCAGAGGACATCCGCGAATGACCTACTGGTGCCCCTGGCCGGACTCCAAGAATTGGAAAATGCCAGCGAAGTCGCAGCATTTTTGATGGAATTCCCTTCAGAGATACCAACAGATATACCAACACCCGCGGATTGAGCGCGACGATTCGAGTCCCTCAAAGCTGGCCGTGAGAACTCCCTACAAACGGATGGTCACAGGCTCAATCTGTTGGGCCGCCGGACAGCCCCGGAAACACAATTTCGCGTAAGAGAAAAGCCCAACCGTTTGGTAAGGATTGGGTCGTGAGTTCGATTCTCACCTTCGGCACCAGTTTCCCAAGGGAATTTCAGGACTTGCACTGCAACGCTTGCGAACCCGATCGGAAGCGAAAAGTGGAGTGAAGAGGAAACAGAGAACAAATCCGTGCAAAATCCGTGCAGTTCATA